>JACQPH010000160.1 GCA_016207645.1 Elusimicrobiota bacterium | reverse complement strand
GCGCTTTGGAACTCGGCCGAGCCCAGTTCGGCCAGCGCGTCGGAATACCTTACCACGAGTATCTTCGTATAGCTGGAACTGGCGACCAGGTAGAGGTCGTGCGAGACAGGGTTTACGGCCAGCCTGCTCGTGGAGGGCTGGGCGGCGGCCAGAAAAGCCGTGCCGGAATAGGTGGAGTAATCTATATACGACAGGGTGGCCGCGTCGTACTTGGCGGTAACGAAATAGGTGGTCGGACCCGACAGGCTGGTGCCGGTGATATAGACATAGCCGTTGTCGAAGGCGATGCCGCCGCCCTCCTCCATGCCGCCGTAATTGAAGGCCGACGAGGACTGGAAGACCAGGCCGGAGTCGAACTTGGCGATCTTGTAATCGTAATTCCCGCCCGCCTCCCCCCAGTTGGAGCCCGACACAAAGACGTCCCCTGGGCCGTCGCCGAGGGCCAGGCCCCTGGCGCTGCTGTCCCCGGACACGGCCGCGGAGGAGATAAAAGTGAGATCGGCAGTGTACTTGGCCACGACAAAGCCGGTGCCCGCGCCCTGGGCGGCGAGGTAGACGCCGTTGGCGTTGACCGCTACGCCCGTAAAGATCTCCACCCCGGCCAGAACGGCGGAGGAGACCACAGTACCGCCCAGGTCATATTTAACGGCAATGGCGCCGGAAGGGGAGGAGAGTCCCACGGCATAAACATTATCCGCATAGAACGCGACGCCCATACCGAGGTCATAATCCCCGCCGTCGAAATTAGCGCCGCCCGCCTGGGAGAAGTCCCCGGTGAACTGCGCCAGCGCCGTTCCGGCCGAGCCGGCCGCCAGGAGCGCCGCCGTCAGGAGGTTGATGAAAATATTTTTTATCTTGCTCATATATGTTTCTCCGGCCAAGAACCGCGGTTCGATAAATTTATCCCCGAAAATCCACGCCATCCCCGCCCTTCACCGCTCTTAAAACTCCCACTCCAGGCCCAGCAGGTAGGTGGTGGCCTTGTAGTTATACCTGTAGCTGTCCTCGTAACGCATATTCGAGCTGGAGATCTGGTAGTTGTAGGCGCCCCGGACGAAGAACCGGTTGGCCACCGGGTAGCGGGCGGAAAGAGAGGTCAGCCAGGCCGTCTGCTTTATCTCGGCGCTCCCGTAATTGCCGTTCTCGTCCTGCTTCAGCCGCCCCTGGTAGTAAACCCGCCGCCAGTCCAGGCCGAAATTGAACTGCATGCCGTTCTGCAGGACCAGGCCCAGGGCCGGGCTAATGGAGAAATCTATATAACTGTAATAGTCTTCCATATACTTGCTGCGGCTGGAATCGTAGGACCCCTGGTTGGAACTGAGCCAGCCCAGGCGCCCCCCGACGCTGAGGTAAAGCGGCTTCAGGGCGCGGCTGGCCTTCAGGCTGAAATTCTGCATGATGTCGGCGCGCTTATCGCTCTTGAAGGGGGACTGCCCGGTGACGGGCCTGGCGGCGATAGCCTGGTCGGCGTAATTGCGGTAGGTGAAGTCGTAACCCACCCTCATGTTGAGCGGCTCCGGGAACCAGGCGTAGCCGAGGCCCAGCCGGTGGCCGGTATTGTCCAGGGGGTTCTCGCCGGCGTTGGTGGAAAGCTCGTTGAAGGTGGTGGTGTCGTTGAAGACGGACTGGGACTGGGAAAGCAGGGTGCTGTAGTTGGGGTAGGCCACCTTATAATAGTCGTACGAGGCGGTATAGGTGCCGTGCGGGCGCTCCCGCTCCACCTCGAAGCCGAAGGAAAGGGTGTTATAGTCGAAAAGGCCGTCGCCCCATTTCTCGTCCTTTGTTTCCTTGATGCTCGCCTTTGAATAGGAGAAGCGGGGCTTATACTTGTCGAATTCCCTGGTATAGACATATTTCAGGGAGAAAGTGTGGGTCTGGCGCTTGCGGGTGAGCACGCCGCCGCCGGCCAGCTCCTGTATGTCCTGGGTGCCGGAATAGTTGCCGGAATAGACCGGTATCAGATCGTGGTTCTCGGCCAGCGTGATCGCCGGCGACACGAAAGCATCCACGCGGCCCTGGAAGGAGGCGGCCTCGGAATCCAGGAAATACTTCCCCCCCAGCAGGGAAATGTCGGCCACCGGCATTATCTTCACTTTGGCCTGGAGGGGGAGGGCGCATAGGATAGAAAGCAGGAGTACCGCCGGCGCCGTGAAGTTATTGTTTTTGTTTACCATAATTTATTCATCCGCTCCGTGTCTATCCGCCGGCCCTTAGAACCGCAGCAGGCCTATCTCCTTCAGCAGCTTGGCGGAGTACATCACGTTTATAGTGCGGCCGCTGAAAAGGGAACTGGTGTAAATGCGCTGGAAATTGAGCTTGTCGGTGATCTCGTCCACGGTGTCGCCGGCGCCCAGGCCGCCGCTGAAATCCCCGGTCGAGAGCAGGTCCCCGTCGTTGAACAGCACGAAGTCCTGCGCGGCTATCCAGGTGCCGTCGCCGTAGGTGTTCTTGGCGAAAGTATGGAAGACGTCCTCCCCGGAGGGGAAGGAACCGTCCGCTACCGGGGCGGAGCCGCCCAGGTAGGAGATCGAGCCATGGGTGTTCAGCGGCACGTTGTAATTCGTTTTGGTCCAGAGCAGCTTGCCCAGCCCGCCGTTGTCGTTGGCCTCCGCCGGCCCGGCCGCGTAGAAGGAATAATTCCCGAAAACCAGGTTGAAGCGGGGGTCGGTCAGGCTGCCGTTATAGACCATGGCGCCGCCGCCGGCGTCCTCGGTGACCTTGTCCGCGGTATTGCTCATCACGCTGTTCATGGCGGTAAGCTGCCATTCCGGCGCCGTCGTGCCGGGCGAGGAGAGCATGGTGAGCGTGGCCTGGGAAAGGTCTTCCGGCAGGTCGGTATTGAAAGTGAACAGGATCTTGCCGAAGTCGAAGCGGTCGGCGCGGGTGTTCAGCACCACGTACTTGAACTGGTCGGCGGCGGGCCTGATGGTGTATTCCTCCATGCGCACGCGGTTGCCGAAGGCGTCTATGGCCACCTTGCGGTTCTGGTACTCGGCCGACTGCATCTCCTCCTGCGCCCGGGCCAGCACGTCCTCCTTCGAGATTTCGCCGTAGATCTCCGCCCTGGCCGCCTGCCTGGCGTCGCCGATGGAGGAGTTCATATCGGACGGCTCGTTGGGATTATCTCCCGGGTCCTTCATCTTGCCGCCGCTGGGGATCTCCGAGAACTGCCCCTCCCTGACCAGCGAAGAATTGCCGCGGGAGTCCCCGGTCAGCACGCTGCCCTCGTATACTTCCACCCGGCTGTTGCCTTCCGCGTCCGCGGAGACCATGAAATCGGTGCCGCGCACGGCGCAGACGGCCGAAGGGGTGCGGACCTCGAACTTCTTGGAGAATTTCTTCACCCAGGAGCGCACCCTGCCGAAAAAGAGGCCTATAGAGACGGCTTCCTTGTTCTCGGCCGACATCTTGAAGGCGGAAAGCGGCGCCAGCTTCACCTTGGAGCCGTCGTCCATGAAGAGCACCACCGTGGAGGCCCTGGCGGTGCGCATCTCGTCGCCCGCGTCCAGCGGGGTCTTCTTCTGGTCCCCGGCGAGGCGGGTCCACTCGGAAGAGCCGGACTTTTTCAGGTCCACCTCCCCCCGCACCGAGTCTATATAGGCGGCGTCGCAGTAGCGGCAGGCGAAAAGCAGGGCCGCTGAAATGATCATTAGTCTCATAAAAACTCCTTAAAAAAAGCCGAAAAGCGGCCCCCTTCATAAGGTCACTTAAAGCAACAGCCGTCAACGCATATCTTAAGATATAGACCCGTTAAAGTCAAGGTAACAAACGGTAACTGTATCCAAGTTAACTATATCCTATTTTAGGTCGCTATGGGGTTCGGGTCGGCCGGGGTTTTGGCCGTCTGATGAGCATAGCTCTTGATACGGCACTGGCATAGCCTTGCCCCGCGAACCCCGGAAGATGG
>JACQPH010000148.1 GCA_016207645.1 Elusimicrobiota bacterium | reverse complement strand
GGGGCCCCCCTTCCGCAAGGGGTTCGCGAAACAAAACCCCGGCCAACCCTCCACTGCCTGAGCAGTTACGAATGCCCTGTTAATTATATAATTTAGCGGATGAATATCACCCCGCTGGGCGCTATCTGGCTGAACGTCTGCATCAATTCCTTCTTCCCCATCTTCGGCTATTTCGCGGCGGGGCGCATAGCGCCGGTGCTTTTCTCCTTCGCGGGTTCGGCGCTGGGCTTCGCCTGCTTCATCCCGTGGGCGGCGAAGAACGCCGCTTTCCCGGTCTATTTCAGGCGGGACCTGTGGCCGCGCCTGCTGGCCATCGGCTTCTTCGGCAGCGCCCTGCCCATAGCCGCCATCGTGCTGGCGCTGCGGTACACCACGCCGGCCAACGCGGCCATACTCGGCCAGGTGGAGGCGGTTTACACCGTAATCCTGTCGCGGCTTTTCCTGAAAGAGAAGATAACCCCGAGCCAGCTTTTCGGCACGGCGCTGGTGCTGTCCGGCACCCTGCTGATAGCCTTCAAGGAGCGGCTGACCGTGCGCTGGACCGGCGACCTGATCATGCTGGCGGTGCCGTTGCTGTACCAGGTCTCTCACCTGTTCAGCAAGAAGCTGCCTAAGGGCATCTCTCCCGTCTTCGTGGCTTCGGCCCGCACGCTGTTCGCCGCGCTCGGCATCCTGCCGCTGTTCGCCCTCGGCTTCTTCATGCCGGTGGCCTCTTTCACTCCCAGCCTGGAACTGCTGTGGATAATCCTGGCCTGGGGCCTGGTGCTGACCGCCCTGAACAACGTGCTCTGGTACAAGGCCATACTGAACATGGACCTGTCCAAGGCCACGGCCATTGTGCTTTCCTACCCGGTGCTGACCGCGCTTTTCTCCCACCTCTTCGGCATAGAAAAGATACAGGCCTATCAGTTGACAGGCCTGGGCCTGGCCCTCGCCGGCGCCTACTGGGTCACCCTCCTGGTCAGGAAACAGGCCGCCCCTTAAACGGGAATGCTTAGACCATCTTTATCACGGAGCGGCTATTGCAACTTGCCGGTCTGCTTCCGATCTTTTTCCGCGCTCTTTGCGCAGCGCCAGCCGGGGGTCGGGCATTTGTGGCGGATATGCCGGTAGCCGGGCGAATAGACATACGCCATCAAGGGGTTGGACGGAGGGGCGAGAAGGTTGCCGCTGACAACCACCTCTTCCGACGATGTTCTTTCAGCGGCGTGCCCCAGCAGATCAAAAAGTCCGTATTGGTTCGGCCTCTTTCCAGCCACCGCGCTAAAACCGGCTTCTGTCGTGAATTGTACGAATTTCGCAGCCTCCCCCGGCCATTCATCGCCCCACGGGTAAATGGTCGCCGTGCCGCCGCGGGCGGCTTTCTCCCACTCCTTGTCGGTTGGCAGGCGCTTTCCAAGATAGGCGCAGAACGCTTCCGCAATTTTCTGGGAAACCCCGGCGGTCGCGGGAAAATCTTCTCTAGACGCCCTGTGCAGTAGGTATTTTTTACCGGTCATGGTATTGTAATAAGCGAAGTACTGGGCTTCCGTGACTTCGCATTTATCCAGCCAGAAAGCCTCGCCGCGCAGACGCACCACCGGCCGCGGGCTGTAAGCCGGCGGGATCTGCCTTCCGGAGGCGGAGTAATCATCGCCGTAAGTGAATTCCCCTTCCGGTATGTACGCCATACCCCGGCATTGCGCCGGGGCCAACGCTTCAATATCGGCCGGGGCGCAGTTCGTGCCGCAAGCGGCCCCCGCGGCATGGAGCCGCGGCAGGAAAACCGGCGACAGGGCCAGCGCGGCCAGAACGAAGGCCCGGCGCGAAAGTTCAGCGTGCATGATAAAACCTCCCTGCCGCATCAAGGGCACGGCATATAAAAATTGTGGAAAACATAAGGTTATCGCTAGTTCCCTTGGAGGTTTCCCTTCTTCCGCCGTTACGAATTTTCCAAAAAACTCGCCTATTCCGCTATAATCCCAAATCCTCCGCCAAGCTTAAAAACAAGACCGAATTGCCGCCGGTTTTAACATTCCGGCTTTAAGTTTACAATTTTCTTCAGCTAGCCGCTAATTCCGACGCAGGTTTGGCAATAACAAAAAGCAGGGTCTTTTTCGTGTTTTTTCGCGCAGGCTCCCGGCCCGGCGGGCGCCGGGCCTGTTTCAAGTTGCCAGGGAGTTCAGTCTTCCGGAGCCGGCGGGTCTAACTCCGCGGTTTCGGTGACGGGGTTAAAGTAAGAAGGGGGGAAAGGTACAGAAGGCTTTTCTCCTCTATAGCCAGCTTCTACCAATGTTTCCGACAATTCTAATTATGCGAACGAGCGGGGCTTCAGGCCGAAATGCTCTTTCAGGACGATATTGAACGTCGTATCCAGCGTTTCCGGATTGCCGGCGTAATACAGCCTCGCGGATCTGTAATACGCGATAAGCTTATGCGGCTCAATGCCGTGTTCCTCGATAAGAAAGCGAATGTCCTCCCGGTCCCGGTCGTTATAACGGCTGAGTTTGCTGAGGACCAGGTCTTCTTTGCTTAAGGCCATGATCCTGAGGTGTTTTAGTTCGCCTTTAAGGATTTCCACGCTGCGCTCCTTCCATTCAGGGGCTTCTATAAGCATTAATTCCGTGTTCGCGTTGTGAAAATAAAAGCCATGCTTCCTTTCTAATTCCGAATCGCGCCCGGCCCAGCCCAGAAGCTTGGCTTCTATCGCCCGGTCCTCGACATATTCGTCAATATCGCGGGTACCGCGCCGGGAGCCGTAAGCGATGACGGCCGCCGCCCCGCCAAAGATATAGAGCGCTATCTTCTTCGCCGGGCTTTCCTTGCCAAGACGCTCATCAACGTCCAGGAAGAAGTTTAGCAGCTCCCGTTTTTGAGCATGTTTCATAGCGGCAGCCAGCGCTGAAAGGACTGCAGGTCGGCGGAGCCCAGGCCGTGCCAGAAAGCGAGCCAGGCGGGGGTGCGGCTCCGTAGAAACGCCAGAGCCTCAACGGTCTTCGGCCGCGGTCCCACAACTTCATCGCGGTCAAGCTTTCCCTCGGCCAGCGCGTCATGGGCGCACTGGAGCGCGGACCACGCTTCTTTGTCCACGCCTCCCGCGAAAGCTTTCAGCTGCAGGGCGGCGGCGACCACCATGCCGAGCCGGTTTTGAAGGCGGAACGGCGCTGCGCCTGAGATCAGCTTGTTCCAGTCAAGGCGAGGCGCGTACTTGAGCGTCAGGGCCGGAAGCGCTTCGAAAATGCGGGGATCTTCGGCGAAGCGAAGCGCCGCCAGGATGACCTCCTCGATGGGAAGGGTCGCGAACACCGGCTGCTCCTCCACGCCCATGAATTTAACCCCGTAACGAGCCAATTGGGCGAGCATCGCGTCCTCGCTCGCGAAGGCGACGCTGAAACCCGGAGTGAAAGCCGGCTGCGCCGCGGGAACCCGCGTCCGGCCGGCTCCGGGCGCCCGTCCTTCCAATTCGCCGAGCAACTCGGCGACGGAGCACCGGAAAGTCCGCGCTACGGCGAGCAGCTCCGTGAGATCGACGCTGCGTTGCCCCTGCTCAATGCGTGAAACCGTGGTCTGGGGCCACCGGACCTTCCGGGCGAACCCGGTTTGGGAAAGCCCCAGCTTCACCCGCTTATCGCGCAGCAATCTCCCGAACGCCAGATCCGTATTATTCATATATGAATATTGTAAGTCATAAACGGGTGATTGTCAATGCCGAGGATCTATTCCCGTCAATCGCCACGCTGGCATCGGAAGACTATAAAAAGTCTCCTGGTACTTTCTTGCTTGTCCGTTCAGCGCCCTGCTCGACCAGATTAAAAGACCTGGCCACCTCACCCAACAGAACCGTGTAGCAGGTGACCCCGACAACTGCGTGCCGTGTTGTTTTCGCGAAATATCGCGGGCAGCTTTCTTATTTCTACGAGATCGATATCATCCAGGTTAAGGGCAGCCTTTCCGTTCCGGTCCGCCGTCGGCGGTGCCGGCCGCTTTTTCCCTGGGCAGGTGGACCGGGTAGGCCAGGGAAAGGGCCGCCGCGCAGCCGGCCCAGAGCAGCGCGGCCGCCAGGCCGGCCGCGGGCAGGAAGACGGCCGGCAGGGAGACCGACAGCGCGGCCGCCAGCGACATCCCCCCGGACGAGATACCCTTGGACAGGCGGTAAACGAAGGAATCTATCACCTGCTTCACCCTGTAGCGCGCGTCGTAGCTGAGCGGGACGTAGAAAGTCTCCTTGGCGCTCCTGAAGAACGAATAGTCCAGCGCCTTGAACAGCATGAAGCCGGCGGCCGCCGCGGCCAGGCCGCCGTGCAGGATAAGGAATACGCTGGCCGCCGCGTGCGCCAGCGGCACGAAGATCATCACGTGCCGGGGTTCCGCGCGGCGCAGCAGCCAGGGCACGGCCGCGAACTGCAGGAAAGCGCTGAACAGGGAGGTGTAGAACCAGAAGCCGGCCATGTACTCCGTCCGGGCGTCCTTCAGCGGGTATACCGCCTCCAGCAGCCCCATGAACCTCAGGTTGCCGGCCGTGGAGAATAGCTGGGCGGTAAAAACTACGGCGGCCAGGAGGAGCAGCAATTTCCTGCGGAAGATGAGCGAGAGGTGCAGCGCCCCGTGGCGCCCCGGCGCCTCGGCCCTGGTGGGCGTCGGTTCGCCGGCTATCGTATAGGCCCGGCGCAGCAGCAGCGCCGCCGGCGCCAGGCAGGCCGCCGAGAAGATGACGAAGCTGTCGGTGCCCAGCGCCTGCACGGACCGCTGGGTGAACAGGGACGCCGCCAGCGCGCCCAGCGAGCCGCAGCCGGCGAAGGGCCCGTTCAGCAGCCGCGCCTGGCTGCCGTTCAGCGAGCTGTTGATGAAGGACCAGAACTGCTCGGCCAGGACCACTATGTAGATCTCTGAGAAGACGAAAAGGAAGAAGGCGGCCGCCCCCCCGGCCCGCCCGGCGGCGGACAGGCCGTAGGCGCAGATGAAAGCCGCGCAGGCGATGAAACAGCAGTATAGCGCGGTAAGGCGGGCCCCCTTGGCGGAAAGCAGGAGCCCGTAGCCATAGATCAGCGCGACCATGCCCAGCAGCTCGGCCGTCATGGCGTACGGCAGCTTTCCCGCGCCCAGCTCCGCGATGAAAATGGAAGCGGCGGCGCTGCGTATGAAGGTATAGCTGGCTATCAGGCAGAAAAGGGCGCCGCCCGTGAACAGCGCGAAGGCCGGCAGCCTGGCCGGGTCGAAATGGAAGCGGGTCTCTTTAAGTTCCGTCGGCATTAGCTGGTCGGTATTAACCTTTTATCACTATCAGCGGTTTGAATTTCGCCACTTTGCGGGCCAGGCCGGCGCCGGCTACCACGTTGACCACGGCCTCCACGTCCTTGTAGGCTTCCGGCATTTCTTCGCCTAAAGTCTCGCGGCCCGAAGAGCGCACCCAGACCCCTTTGGCGGCCAGTTCTTCCCCGATATTGCGGCCGCGCGCCCGCCTTATCGCCTCGTGGCGAGACATCAGCCTGCCGGCGCCGTGGCAGGTGGAGCCGAAGGTGTCGGCCATGGCCTTCAGCTCGCCGGCCAGCAGGTAGGAGGCCCGGCCCATGTCGCCGGGGACTATGACCGGCTGCCCGGTTCTGGCGTAGGCCGGCGGCAGTTCCGGGTGGCCGGCGCAGAAGGCGCGTGTTGCGCCTTTACGGTGTACCACTACTTGGATCTTTTTGCCGTCCACGGCGTGCTCTTCCAGCTTGGCTATATTGTGCGCCACGTCGTAAACCAGGTCCATGGCCAGGGCTTTCTCGCCCATTCCCAGCACCGAGGAGAAAATGTCGCGCGTGAGCCCGGTGAGGGCCTGGCGGTTGGCCCAGGCGAAATTGGCCGCGGCCTGCATGGCGCCGAAATAGTCCTGGCCCTCGGTGCTGCGGAAAGGCGCGGCGGCCAGCTGCGGGTCGGCCAGGGCTATGCCGTAGCGCCGCGCCGCACTCCGCATCACCTCGATGAAATCCGAGCAGACCTGGTGGCCCAGGCCGCGCGAGCCGGTGTGCAGCATCACGGTGACCTGGCCCTTGAAAACGCCGAAGGCGCGCGCGGTCTCCTCGTCGAAGAGCTCCGTCACTTCCTGCACTTCCAGGAAATGGTTCCCCGACCCGAGCGTGCCGAGCTGGCCGCTGCCGCGCTCGAGGGCGCGCCTGCTCACGGAGTGCGGGTCCGCGCCGCCCATAGCGCCGCCGGACTCGGCGTTCAAAAGGTCCTCCGGCCTGCCCAGCCCGTTCTTCACCGCCCAGGCCGCCCCGTGGATGAGTGGAGCTTCATAGTCGCGCTTGCCCAGGCGCAGGCCGCCGCCGGCGCCCAGCCCGGCGGGTATCCCGGCGTAAAGCCCGGCCGCCAGGGCCTCCAGTTTTTTCTCCAGCTCTTTTTTTTCGAGGGAGGAGGTCAGCAGCCGCACGCCGCAGTTTATGTCGTAGCCGACGCCGCCGGGGGAGATGATCCCGCTTTTCGCGTCGTAGGCGGCCACGCCGCCTATCGGGAAGCCGTAGCCGGTGTGGATGTCCGGCATGGCGAGGGCGTGCCCGGACAGTCCCGGCAGGGTGGCGGTGTTGGCGGCCTGGGCGAGGGCCGCCTCCTCGATGGATCTTTCAAGCTCCTCGTCGGCGTAGATGATAGCCGAGGCTTTCATCCCCTCTTTGTAGGAGGGGAGTATTTCGAGCCTGTACGGGTCCAGGCGTCTTATGTGGGAGGAGGCTGCCCTCATGCCGCCCCGTTACCTCTCCGGGTACCCGCCGGGCGGCGGGGCGCGGCCTTCCAGCAGGTCTATGATCTCCAGGTATTTATTCTGCCGCGCCACGTCGACGGCGGTCTGGCCGGCCTTGTTGGTCTTGCGCGGATTTACTCCCAGCTCCAGCATGACTTTCACCGTGGCCGTCCTGCCGCGGTTGGCGGCCAGCATGAGGGCCGTATTGCCGTTGGTGTCCTTGAATTCCATGTTCGCGCCGCTTTCGGCCAGGGCTTTCACCACGTCCGTCCTGCCCTGCATGGCGGCCCACATCAGCGGCGGCCAGCCCAGGCGGTCCAGGGTTTCCGGTTTCGCGCCTACGGAGATAAGGTAGCGCACCGTGTCCAGGCGGCTCCACCGGGCGGCTATGTGGAGGGCCGTTTCGCCTTTATGATTGCGCAGGTTAATGTTCGCTCCGCGGGAAACCAGCAGTTTCAGCGTGTCGGTATTGTCCTTGGCGGCGGCCCACATCAGCGGCGTCCAGCCGGCGGAGTCCCGGATGTCCACGTGCAGGCCGGAGTCCAGCAGCTTTTTCATGTTCCGCTCGTAATCGTTCTTCGCGGATTTGAACATCCGGTCCTCGGGGCTGCCGATGGGGATCTCGCAGCCGGCGGTGAAAGCCGCCGCGGCGAAGAGCGCCAGCGGTAAGAAATGTTTTGATCCGCTCATAAGTTGCCCGCCTTCAGAACTTCTTGAAAAAATCCCCGCCCTTGTCGTCCACCAGGATGCAGGCCGGGAAATCCGTCACGTCTATGGCCCACACCGCCTCCATGCCCAGTTCGGGGTAATCCAGAGTTTCCACTTTCCTGATATTGCGCTCGGCCAGCAGCGCGGCCGGGCCGCCGGGGGAGCCCAGGTAGAAGCCGCCGTATTTCTTGCAGGCGTCGGTCACGGCCTGGGAGCGGTTGCCCTTGGCTATCATCACCAGCGAGGCGCCGCGGGACTGCAGCAGGTCCACGTAGGGATCCATGCGGCCCGCGGTGGTGGGGCCGAAGGAGCCGGAGGGCTTGCCCTTGGGCCGCTTGGCCGGGCCGGCGTAATAGACCGGATGCTTTTTGAGATATTCCGGCAGCTCCTTGCCTGAGTCCAGCAGTTCCTTGAATTTGGAGTGGGCTATATCCCGGGCCACCACTATGCGGCCGTTCAGCGAGAGGCGGGCGCCTATAGGGTGCTTCGTGAGCTCCGCCAGGATGTTCTTCATCGGCTGGTTTAGGTCTATATTGACGGAGCCGGCGCGGGAGGAGTATTTCTCGCGCACTTCTTTGCCGATGAGGCGGCCCGGATCCCGGTCCAGCTCTTCCAGCCAGAGGCCGCCCTTGTCTATGCGGGCAAGCACGTTGCGGTCGGCGGAGCAGGAAAGCCCCATGCCGATAGGGGCCGAGGCCCCGTGGCGGGGCAGCCGCACTACCCGCACGTCGTGGGCGAAATATTTGCCGCCGAACTGGGCGCCGTAGCCGAGCTTGCGGGAGGCTTCCAGAAGCCCGGCTTCTAGTTCCTTATCTCTGAAGGCGCGGCCGGTCCCGCCGGGGCTGTCCGGCAGGCCGTCCAGATAGCCGGTGGAGGCCAGCTTCACGGTCTTGAGGCACATCTCCGCCGAGGTCCCGCCAATCACGAAAGCGATATGGTAGGGCGGGCAGGCCGCCGTGCCGAGCGACTTCATCTTCTCCACCAGGAAGGGCTTCAGCTTCTCCGGGGTCAGCGTGGCCTTGGTCTCCTGGTAAAGCATCGTCTTATTGGCCGAGCCGCCGCCCTTGGTGACGAAAAGGAAGTCGTAGCTCAGGCCGGGCTTCGAATAGATATCTATCTGCGCGGGCAGATTGTCGCCGGAATTCTTCTCCCTGTACATGTCCAGCGCGAGCGTCTGCGAATAGCGGAGGTTCTCGCCGGTGTAAGTCTGCCAGATGCCCTTGGAAAGCAGTTCCTCGTCGTTGGAGCGGGTCCAGACCTGCTCGCCTTTCTTCGCCACCACCGTGGCGGTGCCGGTATCCTGGCAGAAAGGCAGCTCGAAATTGGCGGCTATGGCGGCGTTCTCCAGCATGCAGTAAGCCACGAACTTGTCGTTCTCCGAGGCTTCGGGGTCCGCCAGGATGGCGGCCACCTGCGCGTTATGCGCCGGGCGCAGGAGGAAGGAGACGTCCCTGACCGCCTCGCGCGCCAGCTTCACCAGGGCTTCCGGGGCCACTTCCAGTATTTCCCTGTCCCCGGCCTTGATCACCTTCACGCCCTCTTTGGAAAGCAGGCGGAACTTGGTAGCGGCCTTGGTCAGCTCGAAAAGTTCGTTATACTTGAATTCAGCCATGACTGTTACCTTCGCTGTTTTATTGTAACTACTCAGGTCTCTGTATGGGGTTCGGGTTGGCCGGGGTTTTGCCCCGCGAACCCCGAAAGATGGCCGTTTGATGGGCATAGCCCTTTGATACGGCACTCGCATAGCTTCGGAAACCCTTGCGTCGGTTTCCCCCCGCC
>JACQPH010000147.1 GCA_016207645.1 Elusimicrobiota bacterium | reverse complement strand
GCTGCGGCATGCCCCTGAGCACCCGTTGCGGAAAGGGGGCCCCGGAAAATGTGCCAGCCACCGTTTTGGACGGGGTTGTTCCCGGTAACGATTGGGGTTTACGCAAAAAGGAGGCTGGCACCTTTTCCGGGGGGAAACCGACGCAAGGGTTTCCTCTTCCGGGTGAGCAGGGGCATGCCGCGGCCGCCCCCGAACCTGAACAATTATCTTTTACCTGAAGACCGGACCGCTCAACCGGGCCATTTGCCGGTACCGCCCTGGGCCCTTAGGCGCTTGTAAACCGCGGAGGTTTGGCTAAACTATGGCTATAACGGCCGCGCCGCCGCCAGCCATGAACATAAAAAAGATCTTCTTCGCTCTCCTGTGCTTCGCCCTGCCGGCTTCCGCCGCGGCGCCGGCGGCCGCCGGCGGCATCGATACTACAGATCGCACCGAACTCCTCGGCGAGACCTCGAGACCCCTCACCGAGGCCGAAGCCCGGGCCTTTTTTCCCCGCCAGGGCTATAACGACGACAAGCCACTTGTTATTCCGGCGATCCTGATAATAATGGCCGGTGCCAAGGTCTGGAACGTGATAGTGGACAACCGGCCCACGGCCGACCTGGCTTCCGCTTACGCCAGCGCTATCCCCGGTTTCGATTTCACCTGGGCCGACCTCCAGGACTGGCGCAAGGTCACGAAACTATACCGCTACACCATAGACACCACCCTCCAGGGCCGCGCCGTGGACATCACTTATGAGGTAACCTTCTACCACGGCGCCATCTCCACCCCCGGTACCGACGGCCTGAAGGGGCATTACCTGGCGAATTTCACGGTGAAGCCCGTGGATATCAAGCTTAAATGGGGCTGGAAAGTGGCGCTGGAAGTCTCGATGTCCGACCCTATGAACATCGGCACGGCGGCGGAACCCATAGCCTGGCTGAACGCGGACCTGAAGTGGCGCTACGCCAAGCCCCTCAGCACCGATCCCAAAATAGGCCTCACTTCGCTCACTGTGGACGGGCAGGGCAAGCTCGCGGAAGCCGAATATAAAGGGCCGCACCTCCGGCCGGGGCCGGAGGCGGAACCGGCGCCCGAACTGCCGGCCGTGAACTGGTACTAGCCGGACAGCCCGGTACCAGGAGACCCAGGCCCGGTGTAGGCCGTACAGCCCTTGTATCCCGGCCGGGATAGCCTAGAATATATAAAGCAGCGGACTTCAAGGAGAACCGAATGAAAAAAATGAAACTTCTCGCGGCAGCCGCCCTCTGCGTTTCCTTTGCCTCCCCCGGTTCGGCCGAAGACGCTTTAAAGAACAACTACTATTTCGAGACTTCGGCGGTCACCCTCACTTCCGAAGAGACCGTCAGGGACCTGACGGAGAAAGACGTCTTCCCCGCGCCGCTGCGCCCCGACGACGGAAAGGTGCCGGGAGCCGCGATAGTGAACGGCGGCGTGCAGGCCTGGAACGTCATCAACAGCGGCAAACCCGACGCCAGTCTCTCCAGCTCCTATGCCAGCGCCATCCCGGGCTTCTCCTTCAACTGGGCCAACTACAGCGGCTGGAAGAAGAAGGAAGTGGTCTATACCTATACCGTCACCAACCTGATGCAGATCGACGTTATAAAGATCAAGTACGCGGTCTCCTTCTTCTATAACGGCCAGAACCTGACCACGTACGCCGCGGCGCCTACCGACCCCCTCAGCGCGCTCGCGCAGGGCCGCAACGCCGTAGCGGGCCATTACATCACCAACTTCACCGTCCGCCCGCTGGCCATGAACATCAAGTGGGGCTGGAAGTTCTCCCTGAACGTGCGGATGTCCGACCCGATGAACATAGCCACCTCCGACGACCCGGTGGCCTTCCTCCAGTCCGACCTCAACTATATAGTCTCCACACCCTTCTCCACCAACGGCTCCATGTGGACCTACGCCGTGAACGGGCTGGGCGCCTTCAAGGACCTGACCCCGCAGGACAGGGAAAGGACCGGGCAGATCGGCGTGCTGACGCAGGCGGAGGCCCCCGCGGTCGCCTGGAACTAGTTCCGGCCGGCCGATAAAAAACCCCGGCCTGGCCGGGGTTTTTTATTTTGCGGCTATGGCTTTTTAACGGGCCCTTATACGCCGGCGCCGTGGCATTTCTTGTATTTCCTGCCCGAACCGCAGTGGCAGGGGTCGTTGCGGCCTATCTTAGGCTCCTCGCGGCGCACCGTCTCCACCTTCACCGTCTCGCCGCCCTGGAGCGCCTCCGGGTGCTTCTTCATCCACTTCTTGACTTCCTTGTCGTCGTTGATGTTCACGCCGTCAACAAGCATCTTGCGGTAGATGTTTATGATCAGCGCCCTCATCTGCGGGGTCTTGGCCTGCGCCAGGATCTGCGGCGACATCTTGTCCAGCTCGGCGGCCAGCTCCGCGTCCGTTTTCTCGGAGTGAGGCTTTTCCTTCACCGGAGCCGCCGGCGCCTTGGCCGCGGGGAGCGGCTTTTCAGGGGCCGGCCCGGGCGGCGCGGGGTGGTTGTGCCTTTGCACGGGTATTACCGGGGCCTTCTCCTCTTCCTTCCTTCCCACCAGCTTCTTGAAAAAATCCCATGCCATGTTCTTTCTCCTTTGAGCTTCGGTCAGGCCGCTATCTTCGCGGCGTCCTTCAGGCAGCAGGCCAGAGCTATCGAATGCAGCTTGGTCATCGGGCTGTCGGTCCTGGACGGCAATATCACCGGCATATTGGAGCCCGCCAGCAGCGCGGCCGACTTCATGCCCGCGCCGAAGAAGGACAGGCATTTGTACACGGGGTTGCCGGAATCCAGGTCCGGGAACAGCGCTATGTCGGTCTCGCCGGGCACGGCGCCCTTTATGCCTTTTTCGGCGGCCAGTTCCTTCGAGAAGGCTATGTAGACGTCGTAGGGGCCCTCCACCACGCAGTTCTTCAGTGCGCCGGCCTTGTTCATCTTGACGAGCGCGTCGGCGTCCAGGGTGCTGGGAATGCCCGGGTTCACCTTTTCCACCGGGCAGATCACGGACACTTTCGGCGTCTCGACGCCCAGCATGCGCATCATCTCTACGGCGTTGCGGGTGATCTTGGCCTTCTGTTCCAGGCTGGGGCTGATCATGATGGCCGCGTCGGTCACGGCGAAGAGCTTATGGTAGTTGGCCAGCTCGAACAGCACGAAGTGGCTGAGCACGGCGCCCTCGGCCACGGCGCCGACCTCCTTGCGCAGGATGGCCTTCATGTAGAACTTTGTGTCCACCAGGCCCTTCACCAGGAAGTCGCCCCTGCCGGCCTTCACCAGGTCCACGGCCCTATTGCACATCCCGGCTTGGTCGCCGAGGTCTATCTGCTCGAACATGTCCGGCTTCAGGCCGGCCTTCGCGGCCATGGCCCGCACCTGGGCCTTCGGGCCGATCAAGATGCCGCCGGAGATCATCCCGTGGTCCACGCCCAGCCTGCAGGCGGTCAGCACCTCGTCGTTATTGGCGCCCGGCACCACTATACGGTTGGTCTTCCCTTTCACCAGCCCCAGCAGTTCGTCAAAGTTCCTGAATTTCATGATTTTCCCCTTCGAAGGCGAGCTCGTAAAGGTAGGGCGCGTTCTTCTTTTCGAGGGTGATGAAGATCTTCCTGCCGTCCTCGGCCGCGAAGCCGGGCTGTTCCTTGGCCCCGTAGCAATAGTCCGTTTTGCCGCAGGCGAGCAGCTGTACCGGGTCCCCCCAGGGGCCCCAGGGATAGCGGGCCCGGCGCGCCAGCACGCGGGCGCCGTCGGCGTCGTAATACACGGCCAGGTAGCTTTTCAGCCAGCCGTTATAGGAGACGGAAAATTCGTCCGGCATGCCTTCCAGCACCACGGAAGCGTCCGAAATGTCCCCGGTCCAGGAGCCGGAGGCGGTCTCGAGGCTGTAGTAGGAATATTTCTCCCGCGAGGCCAGATCGCCCGGCCTTACGCGGGCCAGCTCGGCCCCGTATTCGCCGGGAGCCTGCATAGAACGGCCGTACACGTAGACCCAGCCGTCCTCGTCGGCCCAGGCGGCCGAGCCGAAAGCCGGCTCTATGTCGTTCCAGAGCGAATAGCGCTCCCCCAGCGGCGCCTTGACATAGGGGCCGGCCGGGTTCTCCGCCAGGGCCACCCCCTGCCCGACCCGGAAATAGTCGTAGGGTTCCGGGCCGTAATTGTTCATTATGGAATAGAAGACCCGGCAGCCGCCGGCGTCGCAGATCCCGGAGCGCGGCCAGAACTTGCGCACCTGGCTGTATTCCTTCAGGTCGCCGGAGAGCAGCGGCAGCGGCCACTTGTTCTCGTCGGAGATATAGGCCAGGGCGCCGGCCTGCGCGTAGGGGGAAGTGCTGGGCGCGAAGGCCGCCGCGCCGTCCACTATCCCCCAGACCTCGGCCTGGCCGTCCTGCTTGCGCTCGCCTACCCAGAGATTGTTGAGGAGCCAGAGCGTGCGCCCGTCCGGCAGCGGCACGGAATAGTTCCCGCCCTGGGCCACCACCCCGCCGCTGGAGAGCGGCTGCGAAAGCAGAGCGGTGCCGCCGGAAACGGAGAAGGAAGGGAAGGGGCCGGCCTGCTGCGCCGCGGCCGGGAGGGCGAGAAGGAGGGAAACGGACGAGGCCCTGAGGCAGCGTATAGCGCGGCCCTCCCCGCTCAGGAGCTTAAGCGCTGCTGTCTTTATCCGGAACTGCATTAGCGGGCCTCTTTATTTCCAATTATAATATAATAGAAACCGCGCCGCGCGCAAATCCGCGCCCGCTGTTCCTGTAACATTTTGGTCATTGAATTTTAACCGGCGTCTGATAGACTATAAATATGTTTCACAGGGTAAGAACGCTGCTCGCGGCCGCCGCCTGCCTCATGGCGGCGGCCGTTCCCGCGCGCGCCGCCCCGCTGAACCCGGTGGTAACCGCCACCAGCACCGGCAGCCTCAACGTAGGGTGGACCGCCGGAACTTCGCCGTACATAGCGGCGCTCTCCACTTCCCCCTCCTTCGCTACCCTGGTCTCGAGCGGCTCCGTGGCGGCGGTTTCAGCCGGCTATCCGGGCCTCGCCCCGGATACTACCTACTATTTCAGGGTTAAATCCTCGGCGGACAACGACAGCCAGTATTCCCAGGCCTCCACCGCCACCTGGGCCGCGGCGCCCGGCGGGCTCTATTCTCTTTCCGCCTATTTCACCGCGGACTCCTCGTATACCGCCGGCGCCAGCATAGGCTGGAGCGTCAACGGCAACCCGGAATGGACCGCTTACGACCTGGAGTATTCCACGGACGCCGGCTTCACGCCGTCCGGGGTCTCGTTGAAGGGCTACCCGCCGGTGATCATGGGCGGGCTCGGCGCCAATACCACCTACTATTTCAAGGTCAGGGCGCGCGGGCTCTCAGGCACGCTCACCCCCTACACTTCCCCTATTTCCACGGCCACCCTGGCGCTGAAGCTCTCCGGCCTTTCGGACAGCGTCCACGAGAGCAGCGCGGCCGTGTCCTGGACCGCGGTGAACGGCGCCGCCCAGGCGGAGCGGTCCGCCGGCTATAACCTGAACCTTTACACCAACTCCGCCCTGACCAGTCTTTTCACGGCCTGGAGCACGGCCTCGGCGGACGCTTCCTCCGCCAGCCTGACCGGGCTGAGCCTCAACACCACCTATTACTACCGGACCGGCGCCCTGAACCTGGCGGGTACGCCCAACCTGGCCGAGCCCCGCTCCTTCACCACCCTGTCGGCAAAACCGCAGAACCTGCAGCGCCTCGCCGTGGCCGACTACACGGCCACCCTGGGCTGGACGGCGCTGCCCGCCGGGGCGGCCCTGGGGTACCGGCTGGAGGCTTCCACCGTCAACTTCATTTCCGGCGCGGTCATCCAGTCCTCGGTCTCCTACCGGCTGGCCCCCAGCACGCTCACCATAACTACGCTGGACCCCAACACCACGTACTATTTCAGGGTAGCCTCGGTGAACAACGCTTTCGCCCTCAATTACGGCGCGCCGCAGTCCTCGGTCACGCTGGCGCTGCCCGTTTCGGCCGAACTGGCCTATGTGAGCTCGGAAGCCCGCGAGATAACGGTAAGCTTCGTCCCTTTCCAGAATTCCCCGCAGGCCTTCGCCACCGAGGGCTACCGGCTGGAGGGCTCGACGGCGGCCTTCGGCTCGGGGGGCGCGGTGTTCTCCTCCGTCACCTACACTTACCAGGACCAGCTCCGGTCGCTGACCCTCGACGGCCTGGCGCCCAATACCACCTATTACCTGCGGCTCGGCACCCTCAACTGGGAGCGGACCCCCAACTTCACCGTCCTTCCCCCCGCTAAGACCGGCTTCCCCGGCCCGCCGGGATCGGCCGCGCTGGACAACATCTGGAGCTCCAGCGCGGCGGTCAGCTTCACCCCCGGCATAGCCGCCGAGGCCCACCTGGCGCAAGCCTCCTTGTACCGTTTCTTCACTTCCATCCAGGCTAGTTCGGTCACGCTCAACCCCGCCGCCGCGGGCCTGGCGATAGCGGGGCTGGACCCCAACACCACCTACTACTTCAGGGTGGGGGCTCTTTATAACGGCACTACCATCTACAGCAACACCGTGCCGGACCACAGGCAGACCCTGCCCCAGCCCCTCGGCGGCCTGAACATACCGGGGGTTTTCCAGTCCAGCGCTACCGTGGCCTGGACGCCTCTCTCCGCCAGCCAGCAGAGCACTTCGGCCGAGAGCTACCTGCTGGAAGCCTCCAGCGCGCCCTCCTTCGCCGGCTCCCTGCTCCACTCCTCCGGCACCGCCATCATAGGGCTGGACCGCCTGACCATAACCGGCCTGCAGCCCAATACCAGCTATTATTTCAGGGCCGGTACCCTGAACCTGGAAGGCTCGGTCAACTACGCCGCCGCGCCCGCCACCTCCACCCTGGCCAACCCGCCGGTGGAATCGGTTCCCGACGTCACCCCTTTCACGCTGACGCATACCTGGCTGGCGAATTCAAACCCGGCCGACACCCGCTACCTGGCGGAACTCGACGACGACCCCGCTTACGCCAGCCCGGAACCGTCCTCCACCACGGTGCTGTCCTCGGTCACTTTCTCCGGGCTCAGCCCGAACACCACCTATTACTCCAGGGTGACCGCGATAAACCGCCTCAACAGGAGCATACCGGCGGTGGATTTCCCGCCTACCGCCACGGGCGCGCATTTCCCCGTCCCCGCGGCCTATTCCGGCTTAGGGGTAAGTTCCGTCACGCTCAACTGGGGCCCCGGCGCCAACGCCCTCCTGACCACGCGCTACCTGGCCCGGGTCTCTTCCGGCGCCGCTTTCTCCGATACCGTGCTTTCGTCGGTAACCCTCGCCCTTTCGGCGACCTTCTACGGGCTGCTCTCGAACACCAGCTACTACCTGGACGTCTCGGCGCTCAACCTCACCAGCGTGCCCACCGACCCGCCGGTTTCCCTGGGCGCCGCGCTTACCGCGCCGGCCACGGCCTATATACTGCCGCCGGACCAGACCTATACCGGCATCATGCTTGACGGCTTCTCGGTCAACTGGGCCGATAACGGGAATTCCTCGGCCACCGTGTACCGGGTGGATATTTCCACCCTCTCCGATTTCTCGGTGCTGACGGATTCCAAGGCGGTACAGGCAAAAACCTGCGCCTTTTCCGACCTGCTGGCGGACACCCCGTACTGGGTGCAGGTGCAGGCCCGGGGACAGACCGGCCTCCTGACGGATTTCGTAAGCGCCGCCTACGTCCGCACTCTCTCCTCCTCTAATTTGAGCGCGGTGGCGGGGCAGGACAATGTCATTTACCTGGACACTTCCTACGGCCGGATCACCGTGCAGCTGCCCGCCGGTTCTATAGGCAGTTCCACGGTGCTCACCCTGAGGCCCTCCACTTCCGCTTTCGCGGCCCCGCTTTCCGCCGTCTCGGAACTCACCCCGACGGGGATAGGCGTGCACATAAACCATTTCCCGGCCACGCTGGTGCTCAGGCCCATCACGATAACCCTGCCCTACAGGCTGTCGGACCTGCCGCCGGGCACGGACCGGGACAGGCTGGTGCTGGCTCTCTTCGACGAGACCAACGCTCTCTGGGTGCCGCTCTCGTCGGTGTCGGACACCGCGAACAACCAGGTGATAGCCCAGACCTGGCACTTGTCCACTTTCCAGATCATGCAGGCGCACCCGGAAGCCGGCCTTTCCGGCGTAAAGGTCTACCCCAACCCCTACAGGCCCAACTCCGTCTCCGACGTGATGCATTTCACCAGCATGACCCCCTACGCCAAGGTCAGGATCTACACTTTCCTCGGCGAGCTGGTGCGCGAGATCAAGTCCGACGGCAACGGCATGGCGCACTGGGACGGCCTCAACAGGTCCGGCCGCAAGACGGCCAGCGGCGTCTATATAGCTTTCATAGAGTCGAAGGACAAGAAGTCGTCGAAGAGCTTCAAGGTGGCGGTGGAGAGGTAGGGCGGCTAGCCGGCGGGAAATTTATGAAGAGGCGGGGAAGACGAATATCTTTTACAGCCGCGGCGCTGCCGGCGCTGCTGCTCTGCGCCCTGGCCCTGCCCCGCCTTTCCCCGGCCGCGGGCTTCGGTTCCGATTCGGCGGGCACCTCTTCTGGCCAGTTCCTCAAGATAGCGGCCGGGGCGCGCGGCGCGGGGCTCGGCGAGGCCTATTCCGCGCTGGCCGACGACGCTTTCGCGCTGGACTGGAACCCGGCGGGGCTGATAAACATCAAGAAGAACTCGATGGCCGTGATGCACGCGCCCTACCTGGCCGGGACCTTCGCGGATTACTTCGCCTACGCCGAGACCGCCGGGGACATGGGGTCCTGGGGCCTGGGCGTGAAATACATGAATTACGGCAGGATGAACCGCACCGACTCCAGCGGCCTGGTGCTGGGGAACTTCACCCCTTACGACGTGGCGCTGAGCGTGGGCTTCGCCTGCTACATTACCGGCTTCAACAAGGCCCCGGAGGAGCGCTTCGTGCTGGGCGCCACCGGCAAGTTCGTGAAATCCAGGATCCTCTCCGAGGACAATACCGTTTCCGCGGACATAGGCCTGAACCTGCCTTATATGTTCGACAACAAGTTCCGCGTCAGCATGACGGTGCAGAACATCATGGGCTCGCTGCGCTACGACAAGGAGCAGGCCTCCCTGCCGCTCATCCTGCGGCTCGGCACCGTCACCAGATTCTCGGAGTATTTCAACCTGACCGGCGACATAGCTGCCTCGCGCGACAACCTGCCCTACCTCGCCATGGGCGGGGAGATAGTGCTGCCGGTCCACGCCGACATGGACACCTTCCTGAGGGCCGGCTTCAACACGCGCGCCATCAGCGACGTGGCCGGCGCCCGCAACGTCGGTTTCGGCGGCGGGCTGCGCTACAAGTCCTACCAGTTCGATTACGCCTTCTCGCCTTTCGGGGACCTCGGCTCCGTGCACCGCCTGTCCCTCCTGACCACCTTCTGAGCGGGGAGAGCCTTTATTTACCGGGCCGCGGGGCCGGGGCTTTCTCTATGTCGGGGACCAGGGCTTCCGGTGAGCGGGAAGGACAGCAGCAGCCAGATCGCGGAAAAGACCAGGCCCAGCGCCGGGTAGAAGCCGGGGGCGATGGCGCCCAGGGTCTTGAGGCCCGAGGCGAAGATGGCCGTGACCCCTTTGGCGAAGCGGTAGGTGAAGGCGTCGGCTATCTGCTTGGCGCGGTAGCGCGTGTCGTAGGAGAAGGGGATATAAAGCGTTTCCTTGGAAGCGCGGAAGATGGAATAATCCATCCCCTTGAACAGCAGGAAAGCGGTAGAGGCCAGGCCCAGCGTCGGGTAAACGAAGAGCAGCAGGCAGGTGAGGATATGCACGGCGGGGATAGCGGTCAGGATGCCGCGGCGCGGGATATAGCGCAGCAGGAAGGGCGTGGCGAGGAACTGCATGGAGAAGGAGAAGATGTTCACGTTCATCCAGAAGCGGCCGAGGTAGGCCGTGCGCTCGTCCTTGAGCGGCATGAAGTCCTGCACCAGCTGGGTGAAGCGGAAGTCCAGCGCGGTGGCGACCACCTGCGCGGAGAAGATGATCAGGGCGATGAACAGCACGGTGCGG
Source organism: Elusimicrobiota bacterium (assembly GCA_016207645.1). Classification (GTDB taxonomy): domain Bacteria; phylum Elusimicrobiota; class Elusimicrobia; order Elusimicrobiales; family UBA9959; genus UBA9959. The sequence goes on along the minus strand of JACQPH010000147.1, from coordinate 32,395 downwards.
TTCTCGGCGAGGATGCTCAGGCGCAGGTGGCCTTTTTTACCCCCGGCCTCTTCTTCCGACGGCCTGGGCTCGCCGGCATTGTTGTAGCCTATCCAGAAAAGCGCGGCCGCCGGCAGGATGATGACGGCTGCGAAAGCCACGAAAGTTTCGGTGCCGAGGCCCACCGCGTAGCGCCCGAGCAGCCAGCCGCCCGCGAGCGAACCCAGCGCGCCGAGGCCGGCGACGGGGCCGTTGAAGACCTTTCCCTCTTCGTCCTTCAGCACGCTGTTGACGAAGGACCAGTACTGCTCCGAAATTATCACCACGTAGGATTCTTTGAAGACGAGGAGCAGGAAGGCCAGCCATTTGCCGGCGCGGCCCAGCATAAGCCAGGCGAGCAGGAAGAACAGGGAGCTGGCCAGCATGGAGACGGCCATGGCCTTTTTCGCCCCGGCGGCGGAAAGCAGGCGGCCGTAGCCGTAGATCATCGCCGCCATCAGGAAAGGCACGCAGGCTATGGCGTAGGGCTTGGCCCCCGCGCCGAACCGCTCCATGAAGATGGATTCGGCCGGCGAGCGGATGAACTCGTAGCCGCAGAAGAGGAACATGGCCGAAAGCCCGGCCAGGAACACCGCCCCGGCGACATGGCGTCCGCGTTCGGTCCTCAGCGCTTCAAAAAGTGTGGACATGGAAGGTATTATCCCGGCTATGGCGCCTATCCTCTCCCCGCGTCCAGGACTTCGCGGGTCTTTCCCAGCAGGGCTTCCGGAGAGAAAGGTTTACCCAGGAACGCCAGTTCCCGGGACGCCGCTTCCCGCGCGTTCAGAACGTCCCCGGAGTACCCGGACATGAAAAGGACCTTTATCCCGGTCAGCCTGGCCGAGACCAGTTTCGCCAGCTCCAGCCCGTTCATCCCCGGCATGACCATGTCCGTGATCAGGATGGCCGGCGTTTTCCCGACTCTTTCGCACAGGGAAAGAGCCTCTTCCGGGCCCGAAGCGGAGAGGACCTCGTAGCCGCCGGCGGTAAGCACGCGCCCGGCGAGCTTGCGGATGGCTTCGTCATCTTCCACCAGCAGGACCGTTTCCCCCCGTCCCGTCTTTCCCGGCAGGTTCCCCGCGGGCGCCGCCTCTTCGGACTTTTCCTCCGTGACAGGCAGGTAGATAGTGAATACGGAGCCTTTCCCCGGGGCGCTTTCCACAAGTATATGTCCCCCGCTCTGCGTGATGAAACCCTGCACGCCGGAAAGCCCCAGGCCGGTCCCTTTCCCCGGCCCCTTGGTCGTGAAAAAAGGCTCGAAGATCCTGCCCAGGACCTCAGCGCTCATGCCGTGCCCGGTGTCGCTCAGGGCCAGTTTGAAGTATCTGCCGGCCGCGATCAGCGGGGAGGGGGAAGCCCGCCCCCCGCCGAATTCCGCCACGGCCGTTTCCAGGGCCAGCCGGCCGCCGCCGGGCATGGCGTCCCTGGCGTTCACGGCCAGGTTGATCACCGCCTGTTCCATCTGTTCGGGGTCGACCTTCACCTTTTCCGCTCCCGCTTTCAGGGTAGCGGAAAGCTGTATGTCCTCGCCGATGACCCTGGAAAGCAGTTTCAGCAGGTTGCCGACCACGTCGTCGGCGGCGAGCACCCTGGGACTGAGCGTCTGTTTCCGGCTGAAGGCCAGGAGCTGCCTGGTAAGGGAAGCCCCCCGCTCCCCGGCTTTCCTGATCTCGGCCGCGTCGGACCATTCCGGCGAATTTTCCGGCAGGGACTTCAGCAGAAAGGCGCTGTAGTTGAGTATGGCCGTCAGCAGATTATTGAAATCATGGGCCACCCCGCCCGCCAGCCTGCCGATCACTTCCATTTTCTGCGCCTGCCGGAGCTCGGCCTCGAGCCGCTGCCGCAGTTCCTCGGCCCGCTTCTGCCCGGTGATGTCGCGCAGGGTCTCGATAGCCCCGAAGACCTTCCCCTCCGGGTCCAGCAGCGGCGCGGCCTTGGCCCAGACATAGGCGCCGGCCCCGCCGTTGAGCCTGGGCAGGAAGAGCTCCGCGGAAAGCGTCCCGCTCCCGGTCCTTACGGCGCAGGCATAGCGCTCTTTATGCGCGCCTTCGGCCGCGTTCACGAAATCCAGCAGGGCCGGCCGGCGCTCGCCGTAAAAGGGGAGCGCGTATTCGAAGTTCCCCCTGCCCAGCATCTCCGCTTTGGGCGTTCCGGAGAATTTCTCCATCGCCTTGTTCCAGGCGATGACGGCGTTGCCGCCGTCCACCACGAAAGCGGGGTCCGGGAGGAACTCTATGATGTCCTTCAGCTCCTGGTTGGCGGCGGCCAGGGCTTTTTCGGTCTCGCCGTGAAAGATCTTCAGCCCGCCGAGCACGCCCCAGATCATGGCCGCGGCGCAGGCGGCGCGGAAAACCTGCACCGGCAGGCCGGTCAGCAGAAGGAAAGACTCGGCGTTCAGCAGGTTCGCCGGGAAAAAACCGGCTTTGTTCACCACCAGCCCGCTGAACAGCCCGTAAGCCAGGAGGGCCGCGCCGGCGGCGGCGAAATAGCTCCGCGCCTTCGGCGGGCCCGTTACCCCGCCGTCGGCCCGGGAAAAGCATAAAAGCCCGGCCCCGGCCATTACCGCTCCCGGAAAACCGAGGAGGTATCTCGCGAGAACTTTCGCCGTGTTCAGCGGCTCCTGAGAAAAAGCGGAGACGGCCGCGATCAGCGCGAGCAGGAAGGGCAGGGCGGGCCCCGGGACCCGGCGGAAGACGGAACACGGCGAGCCCGCCGGAGCGCAGGTCCGGAATGTCCTCCTTCCGAATTCAAAAAGGAAGGAGAAGGAAACCACCAGGGCCGGAAAATCTATTTCCGGGAATTTCGCCGCTCCCCCGGCCCTTATGAGGCGCCACATCTCCAGGAACTCGTTCAGGGCGTGGATAACCCCGAAAGCGGCGAGCAGCCACAGCGTCCCGGCCAGTTCAAAACGGCTGTCTTTTTTGCGCTGGATAAGGATAGCCGTCCCCAGCAGGGCGAAAGCCAGCCCGTAGAAAAAAAAGACGATATCCATGTTCGCGCCCGGAAATCCCGGGATAGCTGCCATAAAGCACCTCGCGCTGGTCAGACGGCGGGGGAACGGCCCCCGGAATTATTCTATCCGTGCGGACTTTCTCAAGCAAACCGATCTCCTGCAGCATCCCCTGAAAGGTCAGTATTTGAACTGGCCTTTTTCGTAGAGGGTGACTTTTTTGCCGGTCTTCAGGGTGGCCGTCACCTTTTTGTCCTCGGTGTTGATCAGGTCCCAGTGCACGGCGGAGTCGTTGTAACCCAGGGCGGCTTTTTTCGCCGGGTCGAGCCTGGCGGCGTCGCCGGTGTAGGTGTCGGTGTAGGAGTTGCCGACGGCGACGTGGCAGTTGCCGTGCCTGCCGCCGTGGTTCTCGTCGAAGAGGGTGTCGGCCATGAACTTGTCTATGCGGGAGAAGCGGCGGTCGGTCAGCGAGTATTCGCCCAGCTGCGAGGCGCCTTTGTCGGTGGCCATGATCTTTCTGACGTACTCTTCGCCCTTTTTGGCGGCGATCTTCACGGCGCGGCCTTCCTTGAACTCAAGTTTTATCTCTTCCACGTAATTCCCGCCGCGGAAGGCGGGGAGGTTGGCGAAGTAGCGGCCGCGGGTGCCGCGCCAGTCGGGAGAGGTGAAGATCTCGAAGCTGGGGATATTGTGGCCGCTGACGCCCAGGAAACGGCGCCGCTCGCCCAGCTTCACCTCGAAGTCCATCGACCTCGACTCGGTCCGGAGGGTGTCTATCTTCAGCCCGCTGATCCACTTCTTTATCGCCATAGTATCCTTGTAGATACCGGCCCATTTTCTGGCGGGGTCCGGCTCGTTGAGGTAGCAGGCCTTGACGATCTGGGCGGCGTATTCTTTTACGGAAAGCTTCGCCTGCTTCGCGAGTTCCGCGGTGGGATAGGTACAGAGGGTCCAGGAGAATTTACCCTTTTCCTCGCGCTCGTCGCGGATCCGGAACAGCGGCTTGCGGGCTATGGCCACCTGGGACTGGCGCTTGGTGTCTATTCCTTTGAGATGCGTCAGCGAGGCCGGGGCGTGGATGAACACGTAGCCGTTGAGGTTATTGTAGAGCTCCTTGTCCCAGGAGCCGAGGAAAGCGCGCTGCCTGTCGTCGGAGAACTCGTAGAAATTCCGCTCCAGCGCGGGGCTGGGCAGGAAATTGAAGGTGACGTTGTACTTGCGCCGCACCAGCTTGCGGTACACTATCTCGCCGAGCTCGCGGGCCTCCAGGTCGCAGCGCAGCAGGATATTATCGTATTTCTTGAAAGCGGCGCTGCGGGCGGTGGCAAGCCCCCAGAGCAGGGCGTCCGCGTATTTTTCAAGCTGGGTTCTGGAAAGCACGCTCATATTGTTTCCTCCGTGGCCGGGCGGTACCGCTTCCAGATTATATGTAATTGCCCCGCCGCGCAAAAGATATTTTTTGGTATGATGGGTAGAGAAGAAGCGCAGGAGGGAATATGGGCGGCTACCCGGACAGGAAAAGAGTTCTGAAAGAGATACTGGCGCAGCTGCACGGCGGGCTGGCGCTGGCGGAGGCTAAGAAGCGGTTCGAGGCCGAAATAGGCCCGGTAACCTCGAAGGAGATCTTCGAGCTGGAGCAGTCCCTGCTGGACGACGGCGTGCCGGCCGAGGAGATAAAGAGGTTCTGCAATGTCCACGCCCTGCTGTTCAACGGCTCGCTCGAGAGGACCATGGAGGACCCTTCCGACCCCTCCCATCCCGTCTCGCTGTTCAAGGCCGAGAACGCCGAGATCAAGCGCCGCCTGGAGTCCGCCCGCGCCCTGCTGCCTTCCCTGGGCACGGGCGGAGCGGACCAGATGCGCCTGCTCATAGAAGAACTGCACGCCGTGACGAAGCATTACGAGCGCAAGGAGCACCTCCTTTTCCCCTACCTGGAAAGGGCCGGCTTCACCGGCCCCTCCAAGGTGATGTGGGGCAAGCATAACGAGGTGCGGGACCTTTTCAAGAAGGCGCTCGGGGCCGGCCCCGCCGACTTCCCCGCGGCCGCGGCCGCCCTGCTGGAGGAAGTGGACGGCATGATCTTCAAGGAGGAGAACATCCTCTTCCCCACTTCCCTGGAAAAGCTCAAGCCCGCCGACTGGGCCGAGATCTTCAAGGAGAGCGCGCGCGAAGGCTATATCTTCATAGCGCCGCCGCCCGCCACGGCGGAAGCGCTGGACATAGCCCGCAACGCTCCCATGGCCGCCGGCGCCGGGCTGTCCCTGCCGAGCGGGTCTTTCACGCCCGAAGAGCTGGTCGCGCTGCTGAACGCGCTGCCGGTGGACCTGACCTTCGTGGACGCCGAGGACACGGTGCGCTACTTCTCCGAGGGCAGGGACAGGATCTTCCTGCGGACGCGCGCCATCATCGGCCGCAAGGTGCAGAACTGCCACCCGCCGCAGAGCCTGGACGCGGTGGAAAACATCATCAGGTCCTTCAGGGACGGCTCGAAGAATTCCGCCGAGTTCTGGATAAACATGAAGGGCCGGTTGATCCACATCCGCTACTTCGCGCTGCGCGGCGACGGCGGCAGATACCTGGGCTCGCTCGAAGTGACCCAGGACATAACCGGCATACAGAAAATAACAGGCGAGAAAAGGCTGGCTTAATATGGAAAAAACCGTAGACCTCGACAAGACTCTTTACGACCTCACCGCCCAGTACCCCGAACTGATAGACATATTGTTCGACCTGGGCTTTATGGGAGTGAAGAGCCCCGTGATGCGGGAAAGCCACGGCAGGCAGATGACGATCAGGGCCGGCTGCGGGCACCTCGGCCTCGACCTCGGGGAAGTGGCCGCCGCCCTGCGCGCGAAAGGCTTTACCGTAAAGGAATAGCGCGGCGCCGGTCCCGCGCCTGCCTGGCGCCATGGCGCAATTGCTAGAATATAGCCATGAGACTCAAAGAGCTTATCCGGGTGATCATAACCGGCGAGATGGCGGACGTTTCCGTCTATAACGTGGACGCGGAGCTTTACTGCTCGAACGGGAAGATAGGGGACGACCTTTGGGAGCTTTTTACCCGGATCGCCCACGAAAAGAAGACCCGGCTCAAGGCGCTCGGCAAAATTTCCAGGGAAGGGGTCGGTTTCCGCCAGAGAAAGACGGAAGGGGCCCGCTCCATAGAGGCCGCCCTCCGTACGCACGCCGACCGCGCGGGGAAAAGCGTGGCGCTCTACCGGGACCTCCTGAAGCTGCTGGAGAAGCCCGAGTCGCGGGAGGCGGTTAGAGAGATGATCCTGAAGGAGCGCGGCTTCCTGGCCGCGCTGACGGAGCTGAGGAACCGGCTGAAAGAGCCGGGATGAACCTCTCCCCGGCAGCCTTGTCAGGCCGTGGGCAGATGCTCGAACCGCAGCGCCAGCTCTTCCGGGACCAGGGCCAGCACCTCGCTCCTGCTCACGCGCTTGTCGGACCGCATGGTCAGCGTGGCCGTTATTATCTGGAACTCCCCTTTCGGCTCCCCGCCGCGGGCCAGCCCGTTCACCAGGTCGCGGAAGTCGCCTTCCAGGTAGGCGGGGACGGAAGGCATCAGGCTCAGCTTCAGGGCGTTCATCGCTGAATTTATCAGCGAATTGAGCACGATGTTCCCCAGTTCCAGCAGCATGACCTCTTCGGTAGGCGTGGTAGCCCGGCCCCTGGGGAAGGAGTAGCCCATGAAGCATTTGGAGATGCACTCCATATCCTCCGGGTCGAACAGCATGATGGCGGTGAGCGGGAGCGCGCCCCTCAGGTTGAAATACACCGCCGAGGCCGCCGGGTTCGTGAAATCGTGGCTCTTCACGGCGTCCTCGACGGTCCCCCGCAGGGCGTTCATCCCGGACAGTTCCCAGGTCCCGGCGGAAACTCCGGAAAGCCTGGCCAGGCATTTTTTAAGGCTCGTCTCGGTCAGACCGAGCAGAGCGCGGCTGGTGTTGTCTGACATTAGCGTAGTGTTCAGGAAACCTGCTTGATGACCTCTTCCAGTTCGCCGTAAGAGAAAGGCTTGTGCAGTATCGCGGTAGCGCCCTTCTCGAAAAGCTTCTTGTTTATCTCGTCCTGCTGGACGGCCGTGACCATGACCACTTTGGCCGCCGGGTTCACCAGCCTGAGCTCTTCCAGGACTTCCAGGCCGGTCTTCCCGGGCATTATCAGGTCCAAGAGCACCAGGTCGGGGGCCGTTTCCTTGAAGACCTTCAAGGCCTCGTCGCCGTTCTCGGCCTCGCCCACCACCTGGTGGGACATCTCCTGCAGAATATCTTTTATCATGTCCCGTGTCAGGACATTGTCGTCCACGATCATCACTTTCATAAAAGCTCCCTTTCCCCGCGGCGCCCTCGGGCCCCGAAAACACGCGATTTAAAGATTATATTATAAATAAACCACGCCGCGGCCCCTAATAGCCGTAAAACCGCAAAATAAGGCCGCCCCGGCTTGCCCCCGGTCCGGCCCTAAGGGCCTAAACCCTCCTGGGAACATTAACCCGATATAGCGGGTCCTTAGCACCTGCCGCAGTCCCGCCGCAGGGTGGTAATATATATTACATGGTATTAAAAACCCTCCCGCTTTTCATACTGGTATTCACGCCTTTTACGGCTTCGGCGCAGCCGGCGGACTTCGCAAGACTGGAAAACCTCGGCGCCTCGCAGATAAAGAGCCTCCCCCTCCCCGGCCTGGAACTCCCGGCCGAAAAGAAATGGGGAGTGGCCTACAGCCTCAAGGGCTTGCTCAAAACGGAGGAAGGGCGGGTCCTGCTCAATACCCCGGACGGGCGCCTTTTCCGGCTCGAGCTCTCCCCTAAAAAAGCCGGTAAATTCAACGGGAAGACCGTCAGAGTGGAGGCGCTGGCCCGCCAGGCGGACGACCTTTCCATCCTTAAGGTGGGCTCCATCGCCGAATACACGCCGAAGGCCGGAGAGATCGTACCGGCCCCCTACCAGCCCCGCCGCCGCCAGGCCAGGCTGCTCCTGGACAACGGCTCCGACCTGGTGATGGGCAATGTACGCGAACTGCGCGGGAACCTCCCCCTCCCCGACTCTTTCGACTGGACCACGGCCTCGATGAAGCCGGGGCTCGTCAAGAACGTCTATTTCGTGAAGAAACCCTTCGCCCCGGAATTCCTCGCGGCGCATTCTTTCTTCCTTTTCACTTTCGAGAAAGGCGGCCTGACGGACGGGAACGGCAAAGAGCCGGCCGGCCTGACCCTGAGCATAGAGGCCCGCACGCGCGTGGGGCAGAGCTTTTCCCCGCTCACCGGCCTCGGGAACGCTTTCGGCATAATCTGGCATCTGGCCACCTGGGAGGATTACGCCGCCCGCACTATCCACCTCGAGAAGGGCCGCCTGGCGCCCTACCCCATGAAGCTTTCGCGGGAAGAGAAGGTTAAAGTGCTGCGCGAGTCCATGGCGCTCGCGGCCGTGGACCGCGAGGGAGAATTTTACCAGACCATCACCAACAACTGCACCAATAACCTGCTGATAATACTGAACCGCGTGCTGCCCGAAGACCGCCGGGTGAAAATGTGGGCCATCCCCTACATGATCTACAACATGCGCGCCACCATGCCGCTGTTCGTGATCAAGGACCTGCAGCAGCACGGCCTGCTGGGCGTTGAAGCCCTGGACATCAACGCCGCCACCCTGAACGCCCCGCTGCCGTAGCTCCGGCGCGCGCGGACAGCCTATGACACCAGGGCGCTGAAAAAGCGGGGCTCATGTCTGCGCACGCCTCTGAGTCTTTCGAGAAGACCGGCCAGGGCGGCCGGCTCGTTCCCGCGACCGGCGCGCCCCGCTCTCACGATCCCGCCCAGGCGCGCGCGGGCCGCCGAGAAAGCCGCCGTATCGCCCGTCTCCGCCGACAGAAGCGCGAGGTTGGCCAGAGCCCACGGGTGCGCCGGCATGATCCGGAGCGTCAGGCGGAGATCCTGCAAAGCCTTCTTATATTCTTTCCCGGTACGCAGCAGCTCCGCGCGCCACACCCTGGCCTCGAGATCGTACGGGTCCAGCCCGACGGCGGTGCAGAGGTCGGCCAGGGCCGGGCCGGAACGCCCCAGCTTGAACCGCGCAGCGCCGCGCCAGCACCAGCCCAGCGCGTTGCCGGAGGCTATCGGCCCTTCCAGCTCTTTCACCGCCTCCCCGTAGCGGCCCCGGAACAGCAGCAGCTGCCCGCGCCAGGCGCGGAAACCCGGCGAACGGATGACCCGCTGCTTGCCGGCCAGCAGTTCCAGCGCCGCCTCCTCCTTGCCGGAACAGAACAGGGTTTCGGCGTACTTGCCGCAGGCCTGCTCCGAGTCCGGCCAGGCTTCCGCCGCCGCGCGGAAAACAGCTTCGGCTTTCCGGAACTCCAGCCGGTCCAGCAGGACCCTGGCGGACGGCACGCACAGCAGGGCTCCGGGCCCGGGACGGGGCGGTACGAAGGCGGGGGCAAGGCCGGCTTTTTCGGCCAGGATGAACAGGTGCCGGGCGGCCAGTTCTCTTGCCGGGCCCCGCAGTCTTTTCAGGGCGGACTTCACTCCGGCGAGCGCGCGGCTTATCCGCGCGGGCCGGTAAATGTTCCGCCAGGGGTCCGCCGCCAGCAGGAGCATTTCCGGGGACGCGGTCTTCTCGAGAACGGCGGGCGCCATAGCGTAGGCTTCGGTGAAGCGGCAGGTCAGGCAGAGGGCCAGGAAGACGACCAGTTCGTCCCGCCCCCCGGCGAGATAGCGGCCCAGCAGTTCGTCCATCTCCCCGAACGCCACTTTATCGCGGCAGAGCTCGGCCAGCCGGAAGTAAACCGCGTCCTTCTCGAGCGCGGCCGCCGGGTCGGAGGCCTTGTGGGCGAAGAGCGTGTCTCCGGGCAGCCTGAAGAGGAGGAATTTCAGGACCTGCCCGGAGCCGTCTTCCAGGGCGGCCACTTTAAAGGCGAGGCCGAGCAGCACCTTGACCCGGCCTATTGCGAAAAGGTCCCGGAAAATCTTTTCCAGCCTTGAAAATTCCCCGGTCTGCATGCGGTTTTCAGCCCCAGAGGTCTTCCAGCGAGAGCTGGTTGTCCGGGACGTCCGCGGCGGCTTTAGCCCTGGGGTTCCTGGGCAGGAGCTTGCTGAGGAACTCGATGGTCCTGGGTTCTTTGGGATGGCTGCAAAGTTCCCTGGCGGGGCCGGCTTCCACCACTTTCCCCGCTTCCATGAAAATTATCCTGTCGGCTATATCCCTGGCGAAAGAAATTTCATGGGTGATGACGAGCATGGTCATCCCCTCATAGGCCAGTTTCCTCATCACGCCGAGCACGTCCTCCTTGACCTCCGGGTCCAGCGCGCTGGTCGGCTCGTCGAACAGCATGACCTCCGGCTTCATGGCCAGGGCCCGCGCTATGGCCACGCGCTGCTGCTGGCCGCCGGAGAGCTGCGACGGGTAGAAGCCGGCCTTGCCGCCGAGCCCCACTTTTTCCAGGAACTCCATGCCGAGCCTTTTCGCCTCCGCCGCGTGCAGCCCTTTCACCCTGACCGGGGCCAGCGTGACGTTCTCCAGGGCGGTCATATGCGGGAACAAATTGAAGCTCTGGAAGACCATACCGATCCGCATGCGCAGCTCGTGCCGGCTCTGCTTCCAGGCCCTGGAGTGATGGTCCGCGGCGGCGTCCAGGGTGACGCCGGCCACGCTGATCTTTCCGGAATCGAAGACCTCGAGCTGGTTGAGGCAGCGCAGAAGAGTGGTTTTGCCGCAGCCGCTGGGGCCTATGAGGACTACCTTCTCGCCCCTGGCCTGGCCCATGCCGATGCCGTCGAGCACCCTGTGGCCCTTATAGCTCTTCACCAGGTCCTTAACGATGATCATAAGCCAGTTTTTTCTCCAGATGCCGGGCCGCCAGCGAGGCGGGATAGCTGAGGCCGAAATAGATGGCGGCCGTCAGCAGGCCCAGGCCCATGTAGTTGTAGGTGGAGTTGGCCAGCATGCCGTACATCTTGGTCAGCTCCACCATGGTGATTACCGAGACCAGCGAGGAATCCTTGAACAGGGCGATGAAGTCGTTGCTTATTGGCGGGATGACTATGCGCATGGCCTGCGGCAGGACCACGTGCCGGACCGCCTGCAGCCTGGTCATGCCCAGCGACAGCGCCGCCTCCATCTGGCCGCGCGGTATGGCCTGGATGCCGGCCCGGTAGTTCTCGGCCTCGTAGGCGGCGTAGTTCATGCCCAGGCCGAGTATCGCCGCTATGAAAGCGCTCAGCTTTATGCCGACATTGGGCAGGCCGTAGTACAGGATATAAAGCTGTATCAGCAGCGGGGTGCCGCGCACCACTTCCACGTAGGCGGTGCTGAGCCAGCGCAGCGGGGCCGCGCCGAACAGCCTGGCCAGGGCCAGCGCCAGGCCCAGGCCCGCGGCCAGCACCATGGAGATCACCGACAGCTCCACCGTGACGAGAGCGCTCTTGAGCAGCAGCAGCAGGTACTTGCCCCAGGGCAGGTTTGAGCCGGGAGCTTCGGCCACGGTACTGTCCTCTTTGCCGTAGCGCTTCATTTTGGGGCCCATGCTTTCTTCCCACATGCCCCATTTTTTATAGATCGCCTTCAGCTTCCCCTCCGCCAGCAGCGCGTCCAGGGCCAGGTTTATCTCTTTCAGCAGCGCTTCGTCCTTTTTCGGTACGCCTATGCCGTAATAGCCGAAGGCGAAAGGTTCTCCGGAGAACTTCAGTTCCGGGAAGGGCTTGGCGTAATACAGGGCTATCGGGAAATCCATCAGGGAAGCGTCCAGGCGGCCGTTCTTCAGGTCGCGGCAGGGCTCGGAGTTCCCGGCATAGGCGACTACGGTGACCCCGCCCATTTTCTCCAGGAGGCGGTGGGACATGCTGGCGGAAAGGACCCCCACTTTCTTCCCCTTCAGGTCCTCCTGCGCCTTTATATCGTTCCTGTCCTTCGCGGTCACTATCTGCTGGCTGTAGATATAGTAGGGCCGGCTCATCGCCACCTGTTTCAAATGCTCCGGCGTTATCTCCAGCCCGTTCATGATGAAGTCGTAGCTGCCGCGGCCCAGCGCCGGGATAAGGCCGTCCCAGTTGTTCTGCACCATCTCGGCCCGCACGCCCCACTTCGCGGCCAGCGCGGCCGCGAGGTCCACCTCGAAACCTATTAGTTTATCCGGATCTTTCGGGTCCGGGAAGACGTAGGGCGCTCCGCCCTCGGCGTCGGCCCCCCAGCGGAACACGCCGCGCGCCTTTATTTCCCCGAGGGTGGCCGCCCGCGCCAGGTCCGGGAAAGCCGCGGCCAGCGACAGGAGCAATAGCGCAGCGGCGAAGCAGCCGCCCGGGAACTTTTCAACGCGCCGGCTCATATATTCCATTGACCTACGATTATACATTTATCCGGATCAGCGGAGAAAACCGCCCCGGCGTTACGGAAAGGACCGGCTAAAATTTCGAGAAGAAGGTCCGGTGGCGGGCCACCAGGCGGTAGAACCATTCGGCCGCCGGGCCGAACAGCGGCGCCTTCTCGTAGAACCATAAAGGCCAGGACCGCTTCCCGCCGAGCGCGAGGGCCTTGAACACGGCGTACGCGCCGGAGAAGACCGCGCCGCCGGGCAGGATAAGCTGCACGGCCTCCGCGCACTGCGCCGCCGTCACCTGCGGGTAGTCCCGGCCCGCCAGCTGGTAAGGCTCGTAGCGCACCGCGCCGCCGGTGGCGCCGCGCCATTTTTCCACCCAGCCCCGGCAGAAAGCGCAGTCCCCGTCGTAAAGCATTATCGGCGTCTTTATTTCTTCCGTCATTCAGAGCTCCGCCTCTTTCAGCGCGCGCAGGTCCACCGGCGGCAGGTACTCCCCGGCCAGCTCCCGTTTCCACCAGGCCCCGGTGTTCTTCCTCTCTTCGGGGCCGCTGAACCGGTAGCGGTAGAACCTGGCCCGCACGTACCGGGGCGGCCTGGAGAAAGGCCCCGGCTTCAGCAGTTTCAGCGTAGCGGGGTCCCCCTCCAGCAGCTTTTTCATGAAGCTGATGAACCAGCGCTCGTAACCGTAAACAATGATACCTTTTTCGGCTACCCCCACGGAAAAGGGCAGGAACCACATCAGCCAGTCCAGGCGCAGGTGATAGGGCGCCACCTGCGGCGGCGGGGCTTTCACGTCCCCGGGTTTCCCCTTGAACTCGTATTCCTTCCACTCCGCCCCCGGCCCGGGCTCCGCGTCCGAGGTCCCTTCTATCACTATCTCGTAGCGCTCCTTGGTGATGGTGCCGAACATACCGTAGGTGTTCACCAGGTGAAATTGATTATAGCTTGCGTTCATGACCTGCTCACCGGAGAACAGGTTGAGCGCCGGCCTGACGCTCAGCAGGACCACGCCGGCGCCGAGCGCGTAGAGCAGGTACTGCCGGAACGGCGCGGCGGCCGGCGGCGCGGGCGGGGCCGCCGCCGGGCAGAACCAGCCGAACACCGAGTCGCTGACCGCGGTCAGGCAGAGGACTATAGTGAGGAAATTCAGGAAGGAAAAATTCCCGCTGGCTATCAGCAGCGCCTGGTGCGCTATCAGCAGCGCGGCCGCGGCGGCCGCCGCGGGCTGCGGCCCCAGGAAGCCGAACGGGGCGATTATCTCCACCACGTGGTTGAGCAGCACGCCGCCAGCCAGTACCGGGGCGGGCAGGCGGTGGAAATACCAGCTCAGCGGGTTAGGCTGCGGCTGGGTCTCGAAATGGTAAGCGAGGCAGGTAAGGTCCCGCCAGCAGGGGTCGTTGCGCAGCTTGATGAGGCCCGCCCCCAGGATCAGCCGGAAAAGCATCCACCTGAGCGCCAGCACCGGCACCAGCGACGGCTTCATAGCCGCCGGGCCGAGGAAAGCGGCCAGGAAGCCGGCTTCCAGCAGCATAGATTCCCAGCCGAAGGCGTAGAACGTCTGCCCGACATTGACGATCGAGAGATACAGGAAATACAGGGCCAGCCAGGCCGCGGCCGTCAGCCACCAGGCGCTTTTCTCCAGCAGGCCGAGGACGAGGAGGGCGGAAAGCAGGAGGCCGGCCCAGGCCGAGAAGGAGAAGAGGCGGTCGGAATAGAAAAAATGGAAAAGCCCCGGCGCGCGCCAGAACGGCACGTCCCTGACGAAAGCCGGCACCGGCAGGAAGCCGTGCTCGCCGAGCAGTACCGGGAACTGGTTCAGCGCCGCGGCGAAAGCGATGAGATAGACGGCCGCGAGCGAGCGCTGGAACAGCAGGTTCGCCAGCCGGAAATCCCCGAAATAAGTTTCCACCGCGCCCCCTGTGTGCCGGGAACACTCTTTATCAGTTCCGCTTTACGCCCGGCCGCCGTTCAGCGCCCGCTGCCGCCCCCGGCGGCATCGGCCCTGGTCTTTTCGTACGCCCGCTTAAGGTCGTTTATCTCCAGCTCCTTTTCCTTCAGCGCTTCGGCCGCCGACTTATTGAAAACGTTCAGTTCCATCAGCTCGATAGCGGCCGACGAGGCCCTGGAAAGCGCCGCCTGCTCCTTTTCCCGCGCCAGGAGCAGGTCCGTGCACATTTTTTCATACTCCCGCGACTTCATCGCGGCGGCTTCCTTCAAGACCCGTATTTCGTCCAGCAGCTCTTTCTCGCGCGCTTCGGATCCGCGTTCCAGGACGGCGTAATGCTCCTCGAATTCCCGTCTTTCCTTTCCCAGCAGTTCGAAAGCGCGGTCCGCCTCCCCGGTGAGCGTGCCGCCCGGTTCCCTTTCCCCCGCGGCCGCCGTCTCCGGGGCCGCGTCGGTTCCCTCTTTCCGGAGCAGAAGAAGGCGGCGGAGCTCCTCGATCTTCTTCTCCCTGAGTTCAAGCGTCTCTTTGAGGGCGCTGTTGGCCCCGGCCAGTTCCGCCTCTTTGCCGGCCGCGTTCCCGGCCGCGGCGGAACGGGCCTGCAGCTCGGTCCGCCTGGCTTCCAGCCGGCGCTTCAACTCCGCTTCCTTCCGCGCGAATTCAGCTTCCAGCTCCGCCAGCTGTTTTTCCGCCCGCTCGACCCGGCCGAGCGCCCCGTCAAAAGTATTTTCACCGCCCATAGCTCCCCCTTTTAACCTGTACGGCGCGCCAAAGGATATAACAGCACCGCTAGCGCGTGCTTCCAGCTTACGTCCGGTTTTCCAGAACCGACCCTTCCCCTTGGTATCGCGGTTACTTTACGAAAAATATCCCGGAAAAGTCAATGAGAAAGAGCAGGGTCCACGCCGGCGTTATCACAAAGCGGCGATCGGGCGCGGGTCAGCCGTTCGCGCAATATTTTTCCAGGCCGGCCAGGTCCGCCGCCGGGGGAAGGCAGACGCGGTCTACGCACACGTAAACCGCCGTTCTTCCCCCGGGAAGGGTCTCCAGCCCCCCGAGCCAGGGAGCGGCGTCCAGAACGCCGTCCGCTTTCTTCCCCGTGCGCCGCAACAGCAGCGTCCTGCCCGGCAGGAACCGCCCGCGCAGAAAGGCGGCCGACTCGGCCGCGAACCGGTCTTCGCCGGTACCGGAAACTATAGCGGCCTGTATCGCGCGGCCGCCCGCCGCGTCGGCGGCTATCAGCAGCTGGGGGAACGAGGCGGGGGCCCGGGCCGCCAGGCCCGGGATACGGGCCAGCGACGCGGCGCAGGCCGCGCCGAGATCCTTCCTGCGCGTGATATTAGCCAGCCTGGCCAGGCACAGCGCGGCCATGGAATTGCCGGAAGGCAGCGCGCCGTCCAAATATTCCCTGGCGCGGCCGCCCGGCAGCGTCTCCGCGCCCGCGGCGGTCATGAAAAATCCGCCCCCGGCTTTGTCCTCGAACAGTTCCAGCAGCTTCCCGCCCAGCTCAACGGCCCGCTCGAGGTACGGAACGGAGAAGGAGGCCTCGTACAGGTCCAGCAGGCCGTTGATGAAAAAAGCGTAATCGTCCAGGAAGCCCGGGATCCCGGCGGAGCCGTCCCGGTAGCGGTGCAGCAGGGTCCCGTCGCCGGCCCTCAGTTCCTCCAGGATAAAAGCCGCCGCTTTTCCGGCGGCCGCCAGGTATTTCGGTTCGCCCAGGATGCCGCCGGCCTTCGCGAGGCTGGAGATCATGAGCCCGTTCCAGTCGGTCAGGACCTTGTCGTCCAGGTACGGCCCCGGCCTGAGGGACCGGGCCCGGAAAAGCTTCTCCGCGGAATCCCTCAGCGCCTTTTCCGTCTCCTTTTCGGACTTTCTGAACCGCGCGGCCGTCTCTTTCACCGTCTTCACTACGGAGAGCACGTTCTTTCCCGGGAACTCGCCGCGCGGGTCGGCGCTCACGTTCCCCTCCGCTTTCACGCCGTAGCGCCAGCAGAACATCTCTCCGGGCCCGGCGCCCAGCACGTCGAGGATCCCGGCCCGCGTCCAGACATAATACGCCCCTTCCCGCTTTTCCCCCGGCCTGGCGGGGTCCGGCGCGCTGTCCGCGTCCTCGGCCGAGGCAAACCCGCCCCCGGGCCGGCCCAGGCCGCGCAGCGCATAGTCCAGCACCTTCCGCGCCGCGTCGGCATAGCCCCGTTTCCGGGTCAGCTGGTACGCCTCGAGATAGACGCCGGCGATCAGCGCCTGGTCGTAGAGCATCTTTTCGAAATGCGGAAGGAACCAGGCCCGGTCGGTGGAATAGCGGTGGATCCCGCCGCCCAGGTGGTCGGTGATACCGCCGCCGGAGATATGCCCTAGAGTGTTCTCCGCCATCTCCAGCGCCTCTTTGCTTCCGGTCCGGTAGTAGTGGAGCAGCATGAAAGAAAGCGTATGCGCCGAGGGGAATTTCCGGGCCGCGCCGAAGCCTCCGAAGGCGGGGTCGTACATGGAAAGAAGCCCGCCGAACGCGCCGCCGGCCGCCTCGCCGGCAATGGCGCCTTTTTCCGGGGCGGGCGGCCCGGAAAGCGCCTCCAGCAGCCGCGCGGAGAAGCCGGCAAGCTCTCCCCTCTTGTTCTTCCAGGCGTCGGAGATAGCCGGCAGGAGTTCCTTCAGTTGCCCCGGAGTGAAATAAGTGCCCCCGTAGAACGGCCGCTTGTCGGGAGCAAGAAAGACGTTCAGCGGCCAGCCGCCGGCGCCGCCCATCGCGTGCACGGCGTTCATATAGGCGGAGTCGATGTCGGGCCTTTCCTCGCGGTCGACCTTGATGCTGATGAAATCCCGGTTCAGCGCCGCCGCCACCTCCGGGTTTTCAAAAGATTCCTCCTCCATCACGTGGCACCAGTGGCAGGTGGAATACCCGATAGAGACAAAGACCGGCCTGGCTTCCTGCTCCGCCTTCAGGAACGCCTCCGGCCCCCAGGGATACCAATCCACCGGGTTGCCGGCATGCTGCAGCAAGTACGGACTTTTTTCCAGGCCGAGCCTGTTCATTTCAACCCCCATGAGTAGCGCGGTTACTCTATGAAAAATACCCTGGTAAGTCAACGCGAAAGAACAAAGGCCTCTGCCCGCTCGGGCGGGAGAACCGGGCGGGCCGATTTGCGTTTTATTTGAGGATCCTGTAACAATAATGTAATCGGCCGCCCCTATACTATAAGCTGAAGTACCGGCTTGAACCGCCGCCCCGCTTTAGACATATCACCCTATAGATTTTTTACCTGCGCTCCTTTAACCTGAAAATTGCAGTTGCAATTTTCCGCCCGCATAGCGGGCGACCTTCGGGAGGAATACACCTCGTCGGGCCGGGCGCGCATAGCGCTGGGCCCTCCGCCCGCTTTGCGGGGAATCCTGCAGAATAATTCTGTTCCCTGATTTTCTCAATGAGAATTAGGCTGAACTGCAGGATTCAGGTTAAAAGCCCCGATCGGCGTGATCAGGTTATACGGGGAGTAATAAGAAGCGGCAAGGAGGTATCTTATGAAAAACGCGCCGAAAAAGCGCCGCCCGCGTCCCGGCAGCCCCCCCCTTCCCGCCCGGGAGGCCGCCCAGTACGCCTTCCCGGAACCCGCCGGCCCCGCGGCTTCCGTTCCCGCTCTCCCTCCCGCACCGCGGGCGGACCAGGTCTCGCCGGCCACGCCGGCCTGTTACTGGAGGATCTTCTGGGCCCTCTTCCCGCTGCTGGGCTTCTTCCTTTACCAGGACGGCAGCCGGCTGCTGAAGGACCTGGACCTGTCCGGAAAACCGGTTTTCCAGAAGAGGCCCGTCGAGAATCCTGTAAGGGACAAGGAGTGGGAGAGCATGGTAGCCGCGCTGGAGAAATTGTCCGGTAAATACAAAGGCCGGGCGGGCATCTACATAAAGGACCTGAACACGGACCGGGTCTGGGAACACAACCCCGACCAGTTGTTCAGGGCCGCCAGCCTGATCAAGGTGCCCATCATGGCCTCCGTCCTAGAAAAGATAAAGCGCGGCGAGCTCTCCCTGGACACGCGGCTGAAGCTGACCCGGCGCGACCGGGCCGGCGGCTCGGGCTCGCTGAAATGGGCGCGGGAAGGCACCATGCTGACCGTGATGGAGATAGTCTTCAGGATGATCACCGAGAGCGACAATACCGCCACCAGGATGCTTATAGAGCGGACAGGCATGGACTACCTCCAGCGGGCCTTCGGGGAACTGGGCCTGATCAATACCAGGATCTACCCGGAGGGCATGAACCTGACCTCCGGCCCGGTCTCGAGGGAGAATTACACCACCGCCCGCGAGATGGCCGGCCTGCTGGAGCGGCTCTATAAAGGAGAGGTGGTGGACAAGGAAGCCAGCGAGTTCATGCTGGACATGCTCAAGCACAATAACAGGAGCCGCAGCCGCCTGCGCAAGTGCCTGCCGCCGGGCTGGGAGCTGGGCCACAAGACCGGCCTGCTGCGCCGCGCCTGCCACGACATGGGCGTGGTCTACTCGCCGCGCGGCGACTACATCATCGCCGTGCTGACCGGGGACGTCCCGGACTATGCCGGCGCCAAGAACTTCATAGCGCGCGTGGCTAAACAGACCTACCAGTATTACAAGATAGACTCGGACTTCGCTTCGGCCGGAAGTTCCTCGGCGCCCGGCGTAAAGCCGGTCTGAGGGTCAGGTTTCCGGCGGGAGGAGGACTATCTTCCCGTACGCCCCCGGCTCCATTATCTCTTTCTGGGCGCGGGCCGCTTCGGCAAGCGGGTATTCCCGGCCTACCACGGGGCGCAGCGCGCCGTCCAGAAGGCCGGAGCCTACTCCGGCGTGCACTTCTTTTTCCTCTTCCGGAGTTATCCCCCAGAGCGTGAAGGCGCGGATAGAGCCGCGCCTTACCATCAGCTCGCGCGGGTCTATCGTTACCTGGCCGCGGCTGCCTATCACTATCACGCGGCCGTTCTGCGCCAGCATTCTTGTGTCCGCCGCCAGGTTCACGTTGGCCAGCATTTCCAATACGATGTCTACGCCCCGTCCTCCGGTCGCTTCCATTATCTCTCCGGCGTGGCCGGGCTTGCCGTGGTCGAAGACCCGGCTCGCGCCTTCGCGCGCGGCCAGTTCCAGCCCTTTCGCCGTCCCGGCCGTGCCGAAAACCGTAAGGCCCATAGAACGCGCTATCTGCACTCCGGCCAGCCCCACGCCGCCGCTGGCCCCGTGGACGAGCACGGTCTCCCCGGCCCGCGCGCGGGCGAAATGGACCAGGGCATGCCAGGCCGTGCCGTAAGGGACCCAGATCCCGGCGCCCTGCTGGAAGCCGAGGCCGGCCGGCAGCAAGTGGACCTGCTCTTCCAGGGCCAGGGCGTATTGCGCGTAAGTCCCGCTCAGGCATTTCGCTATATAGACCCGGTCGCCCGGCTTCGCTCTCTCGACGCCCGCCCCCACCGCTTCCACCAGGCCCGCCCCGTCAGAACCGGGGGTATAGGGCAATGCCGGCAGCAGGGCGTAAGCCCCGGAGCGGATATAGGTCTCATAGGGGTTCACGCCCGCCGCGCGGACCCGCACCAGCACCTGGCCGGCCCCCGGCGCCGGCACCGGGACTTCCTCCAGCCTGAGGACTTCAGGACCGCCGAACTCGCGCACTCTGATAGCTTTCATTTTTTGCCGCCTTTTTCCAGATATAAACATTTCGACCGGAAAAGAGTCAAGCTGCGTCCTGCGTACCGGGATAAACCTGTGGCAACGACCGGGGCCGCATTTGTATAATCTCTCTATATGAAAAGACCCTGCCTCCTGGCCGCCTGCATGGCTTTTTTCCTTACTGCCTGCGCCGCGAACGTGATAGTGAGGCGCACGCCCGACCCGGCCAAGCCTGTGAGGGTGGCTGTCCTGCCTTTTAAGGCCCAACCGGAACACCCGGAGTCCGGGGCCCTGGCCTATGAAGCCTTCTCCACCTACCTGCTGCGGCTCAAAGGCTACAGCATGATAGACCGCGGGGCCCTGGACCAGGTGATAAAAGAGCAGAAACTCACCCAGACCGGGATCATAGACCAGGAAAAAGCCGTGGAAATAGGCAAGCTGCTGGGCGCCGAAGGCGTGGTGCTGGGCACGGTCACCGAATATACTCCCCGCAATTACCTGCTTTTCCCCCCCGCCAAGGTTTCGCTCACCGCCCGCCTCATCAACACTAAGACCGGGGAAGTGGAATGGACGGCCAGCGACACCCGCGGCGGGCTTAAACGCTGGTTCACCTGGCTGGTCTGGCCGGCAGGCATAGTAGCCACGGTCATCTCGCCTTCCGCCGAGGACCAGATGCAGAGGACCAGCCGCTCCATTTCGCGGGCGCTCGAAAAAGAGATCACAAAACAGCGGGGCAGGTGAACCGGCGGCCCGGCTCCGGAAGGCCGGAAAGGTAAACAGTTATGTGCGGTATCCTGTGCGTGCTGGATATTAAGGAAGACGCCGCCGGCCTTAGGAAAAAGGCCCTCGCGCAGGTGAAGAAGCTGCGCCACCGCGGCCCCGACTGGAGCGGCGTTTATTCCGACGAGCGCGCCATCCTCTGCCATGAGCGGCTTTCCATCGTGGACGTCGAGCACGGGGCCCAGCCCCTCGTGGACGCGAAGACCTCCCGCGTCCTTTCGGTGAACGGCGAGATCTACAATCACAAAGAGCTTACTCAGACCCTGAAAAAGCCCCACGATTTCCGGACCGCCTCGGACTGCGAGCCCATCCTCTACCTGTACGACGAGCAGGGACCGGACTTCATAAAGCGGCTGAACGGCATCTTCGCCTTCGTCCTCTACGATCCGAAGAACGACGAGTACCTGATAGCGCGCGACCCCATAGGCGTGGTCCCGCTCTACTGGGGCCACGACGCCGAAGGCCATATGTACGTCGCCTCCGAGCTGAAAGCCGTCTCGGAGGTCTGCCTGAAGGTGGAGCAGTTCCCCCCCGGGCATTACTATCTCTCGCGCGAAAAGAAGACCGTGAAGTATTACAACCCTAAATGGGCCGAGCCGGGCCATATCCCTTCCGCCCCGCTGGACCTGAAAGCCCTGCGCGAGTCCCTGGAAGCCGCGGTGCGCCGCCAGCTGATGTGCGACGTCCCTTACGGGCTGCTCATCTCTGGCGGGGTTGATTCCTCCATCATCGCCGCTATAGCCGCCAAGTACAGGACCGGGCGCGTGGAGGCCGACGGGAAGGAACCCGCCTGGTGGCCGCAGCTCCATTCTTTCTCGGTAGGGCTCGAGAACGCCCCGGACCTGAAGTACGCCAGGAAGGTGGCCGGCCATATCGGCTCCATCCACCACGAGATCCATTTCACCGTCCAGGAGGGCATAGACGCCGTCCCGGACGTGATCTACCACCTGGAGACCTTCGACGTCACCTCGATACGCGCCGCTACCCCGATGTACCTGATGGCCAGGAAGATCCGGGCCATGGGGATAAAGATGATACTTTCGGGCGAGGGCGCGGACGAGATCTTCGGCGGCTACCTCTATTTTCACAAAGCCCCGGACAGGAAGGAATTCCACGAGGAGACGGTGCGCAAGCTGGGGATGCTCCATATGTACGACTGCCTGCGCGCCAATAAGGCCGTCTCGGCCTGGGGCGTGGAGGCCCGCGTCCCTTTCCTGGACGTGGAGTTCCTGGAAACCGCGATGAACCTGGACCCGGCGGAGAAGATGATAACCAAAGACAGGAAGGAAAAGTGGATGCTCCGCAAGGCTTTCGAAGGCTATATCCCGGACGAGATCCTCTGGCGGCAGAAGGAGCAGTTCTCCGACGGCGTCGGCTACGGCTGGATAGACTCGCTGAAGGCCCACGCCGAAAAAGAGGTCGCCGACCGGATGCTGAAAAACGCCGCGCACCGCTTCCCGGACAAGACCCCGGTCACGAAGGAAGGCTTCCTCTACCGGAGCATCTTCGAAGGGCTGTTCCCGAACCCGTCGGCGGCCCTGACCGTGCCGGACGGCCCTTCCGTGGCCTGCAGCACCCCGACGGCCATCCGCTGGGACAAGTCCTTCCAGGAAATGCAGGACCCGTCGGGCCGGGCCGTAAAGAACGTCCACGAGAAAAGTTATTGATCACCGCGGGCTATTCCGCTTGCGGCAGGTAGATCCTGAAGCTGGTCCCTTCCCCGGGCGCGCTGCGGACGGAGATATGCCCGTTAGACTGGCCGATTATCCATTGGACGATGGCTAGGCCCAGCCCGGTTCCCTTCCCGCTGGCCTTGGTGGTGAAGAAAGGCTCGAAAATACGCGGCAGCACGGCGGCGTCCACGCCGCAGCCCTTATCGGTCACGGCCAGGCGCACGTAACGGCCGGCCGGGACGGCGCGCGGGCCTTCCAGTAGTTCCTTTTCCAGCAGCACGTTCCAGGTTTCAAAGAATATCCGGCCGCCGCCGGGCATGGAGTCCCTTGCGTTCAGCGCCAGGTTCATTACTACCTGCTCCAGCTGGCTCGGGTCCGCCTTGACCGGAGCGAGGCCGGGCCCGGGCGTGAAGACCGCCTCGAAACCATCGCCCAGGAGCCGGCGCAGGGTGCCCCGCATTCCGTCGAGTACGGCGTTCAGGTCCAGAGGCCGCGGCGCCGGCGCCTGCGGTCTGCTGAAGGCGAGCAGCTGGCGCGTCAGCGCGGCCCCGCTGTTCCCCGCTTCCATTATCGCCTCTACGTCCTCGCGGCGGGGGTCTCCCGCCGGCAGAGCGGCCTTCAGGTACTCGGCGTGGCCGCTGATATTGGACAGCAGATTATTAAAATCATGGGCCAGGCCGCCGGCCAGCCGCCCCACCAGCTCTATCTTCTGGGCCTGCAGCAGCCTGTCTTCCAGCGCCGCCTTTTCCCGCTCGGCTATTTTGCGCGCGGTAATATCCTGCGTGGTGCCGTGCATCCTGACGACCCTGCCAGAGGCGTCCAGCTCGGCCTTGCCGCAGGCGAGGACCCAGATCGGTTCGCCGTCGCAGCGCAGCTGCTCCAGCTCGAGCCTGTAAGGCTCGCCGGTAGCCAGCGTGCGCCCGCCGTGCTCCAGTATCAGCGCGCGGCTTTCCGGGGTGAAGAGGGTCTGAAGTTCGGCGAAGGAAAGTGGCGGCAGCGAGGGGTCCCTGCGCAGGATGGCGTAGAGCTCTTCCGACCAGAGCGCGGTGTCCGCGGCCGGGTCCCAGCTCCAGCTCCCGAGGAGCGCGAGGCTCTGCGTCTCCTTCAGCCTGGCCTCGCTCCGGGCCAGCAGTTCTCCGGCCCGTCTCTGTTCCGTTATATCGGCGGCCGCCCCGCAGAACAGCCCGTCTTCCGGCAGTCTGGCGAAGTGCCACAGCAGCCGCCTGCACGAGCCGTCCTTGCAGAGGAACCGGGTCTCGAAACCGGAGGCCGGGGTCTTGCCGCCGTCCAGCCGCCCGCGCAGCGCCGCGGCGGCGGGGCGGTCTTCGGGGTGCACGAATTCCAGCCAGGGCTTCGCGAATAGCTCTTCACGGGTGTAGCCCAGCGCCTTTTCCCAGGCGGGGTTCAGCTCTTTGAAAAAACCGTCGAAACCCGCCACACAGCAAAGGTGCGGCGAAAGGACAAAAAGTCGTTCATACGGGGTCTCTTCCCCGCCCCGCCGCATCTTAAGGTCCATGGCCGCCTGAAAGCGAGCCGGTCACATTGGGCGCCGCGTCACTCACCCGGGGGTCCGCCTGGAGAGCGGTAATAAAAGCGCTCACTTTGACCGGCTCGGCGCCGGCCAGATACATGCCGGCCGCGGGGGTCTTGGCCAGGATCGTTCCGCCGCTGGCGGCTATGAGCCGCGTGGCCTCCTTTTCACTGACCGGCATATTGAAAAAGACGAGGACCTGCCCCGGATAGGCCGTCACGGTTCTGGAAACACCCTTGTCCGAATAAGTAACCGCTTCCGGAGCGGGATACGGGCCTTTAAACTCAGTGGCGCCCTCAAGCAGGTCGGAACCCCCTTTTTTACAGCTTAGAGAACCCAGAATGAGAACGAATAAAGCCGGAAAAACAAGCCGTTGAAGTATGTGTTTCATAGATAACAGATAACAGAAAAGCCGCAACGGAGCTCAGAGCTTGAAATTTTTGCCGGTAATCGGTGTGAAGTGGCGGCGGGGATGCCCCATGTAGGCGTTGAACTGGTTCGCGAATTCCAGCCAGGCCGCGACGTCGTATTTCCCGTCCGCGGTCTGGAAAGTCTTCCTATTCTTTTCCATCTGCTCCATGTCGCCGTTAATGGAAGCGGTGAAAAGCAGGTTCTTTTTATTCTCCGCCATATTTCTCCCGCAGTTCCAGGAAGCGCCCGCCCATGCCGAAGAGCTCGAAATAGGTTTCAAGTATCTTCCAGTCCAGCTTACGGCTTTTCATCAACTCTTCTATATCGGAATTATCTTTCGCCAGCCTGGCTGGATTATTATTTATCGACTGCAATTTGAGGGCGATAATATCTTCAGCCTTTAACACCTTTACCCTGACCTCCTTACCGAAGACCGGGACTGTTTCCGCCTCGGCCAGCATTTTCATGGAGATAGGCCTGAAAGCGTGCAGGAAATCCACTTCCCCCATTTCAGCGGAAGGCGAAACATATTGCGAGGCGTTTTCCGAAGCGAAAACCTTCTTATACCCGAGCGCCAGCATTATCGCCTCCACCTTGTGAAGCGCCTCCGCCGGAACGAGGAAATCCAGATCGATAGTGCTCCGCGGCACCCCCAGCGCGCCTATCGCGAACCCGCCGATAATGGCATACCCGACGTCGTTCTTCTCGAACTCCCTCACTATTGCCGTCAAAGCCTTCTTAAGGTCCATACCAGATTATACCACAGCCCTCCCAACGGTCAGCCCTTACCGGAACGACAGATGGCAAAGCACTCATCCCACAGAAATTAACAGGTGTCTGTCCCCTATTTCTATTTCCTTTTTGTCATAACCATTTTCTGTTTCCCTATTTCCCATTTCTTCCGGTATAGACTCGATCACACCTTGACCCTTTTATCTATGACCTTCCGGATCTTGCCGGTGCGCTGGATGCGCTCTATGGTATTGGGCTTTAGTACCTCGATGACCGGCTTGTCCAGCCATTTCAGGCGCACGCTCTCGTGCAGGTCCTCGCAGTGGCTCTGGATCTGCAGCCAGAGCAGGTTCGCCAGTTCGGCCGAGCGCGGCAGGGCCGCCGCGTCCTTCACTTCCACGCGCACCTTCAGCGTGTCCCTGTGGCCTTTCTTGTCTATCACCGCCTGGAAATTGAAGCTCAGGTCCGGCACCTTGCCCAGCGCGTTCTGGATATCGTTCACGAATAAGTGCGCCCCGCCCACGTGGATGCGGTCGTCGCAGCGGCCCAGGATCTCGAACAGCGGCTCCCGCCTGCCGCAGGCGCAGGGTTTAGGGAGCCAGCGCCCCAGGTCCCCCACCCGGTAGCGTATGATGGGCATGCTCTTCTTGGAAAGGCAGGTCACCACCAGCTCCCCCGCCTCCCCTTCCTTCACCGGCAGCAGCGTGTCCTGGTCCACGAACTCTATGAACTGGCTGGAAGAAAAAAGGTGGTGCTGCCCCTTCACGCAGGACGGGCACTGGAAGCCCACCACTCCCGCGTCCGCGGTGGCATAGCCGGCCGAGCGCACGTCCACGCCGGGAAACACGCCCTTGAAGAACTTCACCATCTCCTCGCCCACGTATTCCCCGCCGTAAAAGATCTTCCTGACGTAGACCTTGTGTTTGGCGCGGTTCGCCTTCACGTATTCGGCCAGCTTCACCAGGAAAGAGGGCAGGCCTATCACAGCGGTCACCTTGAAGTCCTCCAGGTAGCCCACGATATTCTCGAGCGGAAGATTGCTGCCCACAGGCACCGAGATAGCCTTGGTGTAGGAGATAGCCTTCTCGACCGAGAGCCAGCTCGACCAGAGATTCCCGGCGATGAACAGGTTCGCTATCGTATCGTTCCCGCCCAGGCCCGCCGCCTCCATCGTGAAGGCCAGCATCCGGCAGGTATGGTCGTATTCTTTCTGGTCGTAGAAAATATATTTCGGCTGCCCCGTGGAGCCGCCGCTGGCGAAATAAATGCCGCGCTGCACCCGCGAAGTCAGCAGGTCCGCGCTGTCCGGCGGGGTATTGTCCAGGACATGGTGCTTCTCCAGGAAAGGCACCTTCGCGAAATCCTCGAAGCTGGTTATCCGCGGCGCGCTTTTGAAATGGCGGCCGTAGAAAGGACTGCGGCTCCTGGCGTGTTCCACCATCTCGCTCAGCCGGTCCAGCTGGGAGGGCTTCTCCTCTATGGGCAGCCAGTTCACCAGGGACATCATCGGGAAGATCCCGTCGTGCGGGGAGCCGTTGGACTCCTCCAGCATCTTGCCCAGGCGCACAATTCGGGCTATCCCGGCCGGGCCCAGGACTTCCATCACCTTCTTGCGCTCGATGGAGCCGCCCACGCCCACGGTCTGGATATAGCCGCGCATAGGCAGCAGCCGGTCCCTGACCTCTTCCAGGCTCTCCACGGTCTTCACGTAAAGCACGCGGTTGAGCGGCGAGACGCGGTAGACCGGGTCCTTCTCGTAAATTACGGTCCAGTCGGTCTTGGGCGCGGAGCTCTCATAGGAGGCGTTCCCGAGGGCGCTGTCCACGCGGGCGAGCTGCCGGGCTTTGTTTATCTCCACCATCTCGTCGGGGGACAGCTTCCCCGGCGGCAGGTCTTTGGCCAACTGCGTGAAATGTGTTTTGGCGGCCTTCAGGAAATCTGCGGCCAGGGCCTTGTGCTTTTTGGCCGGGGCGATGAAATAAAGGGTATGCAGCGAGGAGCAGGCGGCCTGGTCCCAGAGCGAGGCGTCGGTGGCGGCGCGCAGGGCCACGGCGTCCATCCCTTCGTTCAGCACGCAGCTCTCGAAAACGATGCCCACGCTGGTCTTGGGGCCGAAGCCCTCCACCCGCACGTCGATAGGCGCTATCTGCCGGTAGGACTGCACCGCTTCGTAGCCGCCCCAGACGAAAACGGCGTTCACGTTCTTCAGCGCGGCCTCTTCCAGCCCCTGGCTGCCGCCCTTCCAGCTGATTATCGCGGCGGACTTTGTAAGTATCCCTTCTTCGTCCACCTCTTTCAGCGCGTCCATGAAAATGTTTATGAAGTTGGAGCCCGAAGAGGAAAGCTTCACTATGTTCACGTTCTTGGTCAGGAAGCCTATCACCAGCGAGTCCAGGATGCCGAGGAAGACGTTCCCCGCGCCCACGTGCAGGACCACGCCTTTAGGCATCGCCCGGATCAGGCCGTCGTAACCGCGGCGCTCGATGGTGGTCTCCAGGGCGTAGGGCAGGAAGAGCTCCATGCTCATGCGCTTGTTCATCGCCTGCTTGTTGAGCAGCTCCGGTATTACGTCCAGGCTCTTATCTATGACCGGCTCGGAGAAGGTGATATGTTCTTTCAGGTGGGCCAGCGCGGCCCTGCGGTATTTGCCGCCCTTTTCGAAGAGCTTCCCGGCTTTGACCAGGGTATTGACGATATATTCGCGGGAGGCGCCGCGCATAAGCCCGCGGGCGGCCTGAGCCTTGAGGCCTATTTTTTCCAGCTCTCCCGGAGTCCAGGTTGTCTTATCCGAGACTTTGCCGAATAAATATGTATTGTGTATCTTCATAACATGGTCGCCGCGGAAATGGCGCAGCCTTTCAGTTTTGTAACGCCGGCGCGGCCTTTTATCTCCAGCACCGGGCCCGGCAGGCCGCAGGCGCATTTAGGCCGCAGCAGGCCGAAATCGGAGGAGAGCACGGAAAGCGAAGGATAGCTGGTCAGGTAAGGCGTAAGGAACTGGAGCAGGCCGGTCTTGTTATAGCCCAGCGGTTCCAGCGTGCCGGGATGGCGGGCTATGATGCGGCCGTAATTGGGCACATGGAAATTGCCCAGCCGGCAGTCCACGTAAGGCACGCCGTGCTCCACCATGCCGAACAGGTCCCTGACATTCTCCACCGGCACGCCCAGGTTGTCCGCGAGTATCTTGCGGTAGACCTTCTTGTCCATAGCCTCGTCGGCCAAAGTCTTCCAGCCGCCGCCGGTCACCACGCTGGAACCGGGATTCAGCCTGGGATAGCGGCCGTAGCGCTTTTTGAATTCTTCGGTCAGCTTCAGCGCGAAAGCGGGGAACCCAACCAGCCGCACCAGCGAGCCCGCTTCCTCGAACCTCTTCATGGCCAGCACCGCGCCGTCTATATCGAAATAAAAATCTTTTTTCTCCCTGCTCCAGCGGAAAGTGTAAAAGATCTCCCCTTTCTTAGTAAAACCGGAAAGCAGCTTGTCCGTCCAGGCCGTACCCAGGTCCTTGGCCACTTCGGGGTCGTAGGTGAAGCAGATATAGTCGTGGGCGCGCTCCAGGTCGGTCAGGCCCAGCCCGGCGAAAACCTGCCAGGCCATCCGGCGCACCCGCATCAGCGAGCCCTTGTCCAACTGCATCCGGCTGCGCTGCCCCGAAGTGCCGCTGGATTTCAGCTCCAGCACTATCTTCGAATAAGGCAAAGTGGTCAGGTCCCGCTCTTTCAGCGCGGAGACGAAGATGAAGGGGATATCGGCAATATCCTTCTCCGTTCTAACCGAGGCGGGGTCGAACCCTTCCGCTTTATAGAGCGCTTTCAAGACGGGCGCGCGCCCCCCCTGAAAAGCCAGCGCGGTCCGCATCGCGGCGCAGAAGGCCTTCGAGGTCCGGGGAGAATACTCAAAAGCCGGCATCTCAAAAAAAGCGTCCACCGCGGCCCGGCTCTTCAGCGGCTCATAAAAAGCCGGCAATCGGTCTTCAACTGAAAGGTCTGCCATAGTTTATCCTGGACAATGTTCTATTTAAACATTTTTTCGGCGATTCTGCTCTGATAGGGGTCAGGTCAAAAGTAAGGACCTGGCCCCTTCTCCGCCTCGGAAACCAGCCATTTCCACAGCGGGGTAAAATGTATTTTCCCCCCGTTCACTTTCAGAACTTCTTCATGGTCCCAGGTTATTACCGACAGGTTGCCGCACCGCAATTCCGCGCCGGCCTCTATAAGCGCTTTAACCTCCCGCTCTTTTGTCCCCGGAGCGTCAAGGTCGTAAGCCGCCTGAATTAAAACATCTACAGCCCGGCCTTTTCTGGTTATAAAATCAACTTCCCGCCCATTGCGGGTTTTATAATAGAACAAATCCCTGTTGGGCTGACGCCCGGCCTTCAACAGTTCGCCAAAGATCAGATTCTCCATAAGCCGCCCCCGGTCCGGAGAGAACTGCACCCCCGCGGCCTCTATATAGCCGTTATCCACCAGGTATATTTTTTTAGACGTCCCCGCCCTCTCGGCGGCTTTATTGGAATAGCGCTGCAGAACATGGATAAGGTAGGCCTCCTCAAGATAGCCGATGTATTTTTCCAGCGTGGTAACGCTTTTAAAGCCCAGACGCCCAGCCAGCCTGCGATAACTGCACTCGGAGGCGAAATTATTAAGCAGGTACCCATGCAGATCATAGATCTGGCTGGACAGCCGCACTGAATATCTTTTAACGATATCCTTAAGGATCAGCGAATCCATAAGGGTATCCAGGTACCCCTTTGGCTCCAATTTTTTAACCACCACCTCGGGAAAACCGCCGTTAATAAGATAGCGTTCCAGCAAACCCAGTACCCGGCCTTTGGTTTCGGGTGAAAGGTTTTTTCCCGGCTCCCCGATCTTCTCCGCGGCGAGAATCTCCCTGAAACTGAACGGCAGTATTTCTATGGGCACATGCCGCCCGGTCAGGCTCGTGGCCAGTTCGCCGCTTAAAAGCCGGGCGTTGGAGCCGGTCAGCGTGATGTTGTACCCCTGGCGCTGCAGCCGGTTGATAAAAAGCTCCCAGCCCGGCAGATTCTGGATCTCGTCGAACAGCAGCCGCTTTTTGCTCCCATAGCAGGCATGCAGTTCTTTTAAAAGTTCATCGTAATCTCTGAGTTTTATCAGGCGCTCATCGTCGAAATTCGCGTAGGCCGGCGCGGATTTTCTCAAAAAATGAAGCGAAAAGATGGATTTCCCCGCCCTTCTGGGGCCTGTTACCACTTTTATAAGCTCACCACCCGCAAATTTTTCCGCGTACTCGGTGCGCGACCGCTCCACATACGGCCTTGCCAAAAGCGTCTCCATTTCTTTCTTCTGCCTCATGACCACTTCTTTTATCATAAATTATCGCCCTTTCTGTTCAATTCCTAATATATACTGGACGAAATATACATATTTTGTCCAGTACAGTATTTATACTAAACAATTAAACACCCAATCAAGGCACGGGGGGGGCGCCAAACAACACATATCGGGGCGTGTGCGCCCGCTTTTAAGGTAAGCGGTAGGTGATTACTATTTCTGCTCCGTTTTGAAGACCAGCTCGATGTAGTTCTCGCGCCAGAGCTTCAGGTATTCGCGCAGGAAGTTCTTGTAGAGGGAGATGATCTTGACGTTGCGGAAGTCCAGCACTTCGAAGGTGCGGGAGAAGATCACGCAGTCGTAGCGCTTGCCGCCCATGCGCTTGGCGCAGGGGAAATAGGCGCTGGGGATGTAGCGCGCGTCCAGAGCGTCCCGCTGGATGGCCGGGGAGTAGGCGTCTATGATGACCTCGACATAGGCCATGCCCAGCTCGCTGACCTTGCGGGCTATGCTCTCCAGCACCACGGCGAAGCTTTTCTCGTCGGTCATGCCGGCCACCACCACGCTGTACTTGTCCTTGGCGTTGTAGGTCATATAGACCTCGGTGCCCTGGTCCGGGGTGATCAGCAGCAGGTTCGGCTCGTGGAAAGGCATCACGGTATGCTCGAAGAAACTGGTCTGCTTGATCTTCTTGTACCGGTGCTTGATGAACTCGGGGGCGGTGATGGCCTCGAAGTTGAGCAGCGGGATCTTCCGCGCATGGTCGCTGTACTCGCCCGTCACATCCTTCACCTGCGGCTTGTCCAGGTCCACCTGCCGACGGACTATCTCGTAGAAAGGCACGATCTCGGGGATGATGCGGGGTTTATGCCTGCGGCGCTGCAAGGCCCCTTCGGTAAGGTAGGCGGTGAGGCAGTGGGTCTCGTTGTCCTGCACTTTATGGGTGTTGGGGAAAATACCGAGCTTGATGAAGCCCAGGCTTTCCGTCAGCTTCTGCGGGGCGTAGTTCGCCGTGCGGGTGGTGGCGTAGACCAGGTCCACCAGGTCCTTGTTGGCGGTGATATCCTCCAGGACCAGCTTCATCATCGTGAAGGCGAGGTCCAGCTTGCGGTATTCCTGGCTCACCACGGCGCCGAAGGCCTTGGAGTTGCGGTAGGTCAGGTCCAGCGCGTAGACGAGGCTGCCCACCACGCGGTCCTGGCATTCGGCCACTATCCAGTAATAGTCGTCGTGCTCTATGGCGCTGCGCATCTTCTCTTTGTCCGTGACTATAGGCACGGAGTAGCTGCCGCCGTAGATCTCGGCGTAGAGCATCTGGATGCGGCGCATGTCCTGCACCCTGGCCAGCCTGATGACGATATCGGGCCTGCCCTCGGTCTTGATTATCTTTTCTATCTTTTTAAGCGCCATATGCTCCCCGCCTCCCCCTTGCCGGCTGCAACGGTATAATATAGTATATAAAAAGACCCTCCGGTTGCCGAATGACGGATATCAGGGAAAAAGAATGAAAACCAGGCTCTTTCTGCTCCTCGCTCTCCTGCCCGCTTTCCAGGGCTGCGCCTCCTTTAATTCCGGGGATATCCGGGTGGAGCGTAACACCGCGCGGGCCATGCTCGAGGATAAGGAGATAGTCCCGTTCTCCGAAATCGAGGTTTACTGGGAGTATTTCCCCTACCGCGCCCCCACCGATTCAATAGGAGAAGGCTCCACCAGGCCGAAGAAAATAAAACCTCTGCCGGTCGAACCCGGCGACGCAGCCGCTTTCGCCCGCAGGGCCAGGGAAGTCTTCGGGAAAGCGGGCCTTTACGACAAGGCGCGCGGCCGCGGCACCCTGCGGCTGGAGCTCACCAGCTTCGGGCGCTGGACCTACGGCGACCTTTTCCATTCCTTCCTGGTGGACACCGGGTTCATCTTCATAATCCCCGCTTCGCTGCGGGTCAACTATTACCTCACGGCCGATTTCGCCGTCTCCGAAGCTGTTGCAAGCGCCGTATCAAAGGCCTCTGGCCCACAGACGGCCGCTTCGACCGTGCGGGTGGAGTCAGAGGCGCGCACCAAGACCACCTGCCACCTGCTGCTGGCGCCCCTTTACCCCTTCTTCTCGCCCGGGGC
>JACQPH010000159.1 GCA_016207645.1 Elusimicrobiota bacterium | reverse complement strand
GGGGCCCCCCTTCCGCAAGGGGTTCGCGAAACAAAACCCCGGCCAGCCCTCCACTACCTGAGTAGTTACTATTTTTCACTATTTCACGTTCAAAGTTATCCCCGCGGAGTGGGCGGCGAACTCGGGGGCGTACATGGACTGGAGGACGGCGGCGCCGGCCTTGAAGGTGCCGGGGGTCGTCGGGCGGAGGCGGTACTTGAGGACGTACTCGCCGTGCGGCAGCCATTCCATGAAGAAGTTGGTCAGCGAATCCCTCGGCTCCTCGTAGCGCCCCAGCTGGTCCCACTGCCAGCCGCTGTTCAGCGTCTCCGCCTCGAAGCCCGCCGCCTTAGGGTCCTTCAGGTGCACATATTCGAACTGGCTGCGCGTGTTCACCGTCAGCTGCACCTCCACCTGGTCCCCCACCGCCACCGTATCGCCGTCGGAGAGCGGCTTCAGCGTATAGCCTGTCCCCTCCTTCGCCCGCAGGAAATACTTCCTGGAAACGTTCATCATGCCGGCCGGGGATTCCCCGGCGGTTTTATCCGTGGTGTAGATGCCGGTAAAAGCCGCGAAAGCCAGTCCCGGCCCTTTCTTCTCCACGACAGGCGCCAGGTCCTTCTTCGTTATCTCCGCTCCGTATTTCGACCAGCGCAGCGGCCTCGCCACCCAGTCGAAAGGCTTCAGTTCCACGGTCTCCGCCGTATTTCCCCATTTGAGCTCGAAGTTCTCCGGCTTGTCCAGCGCGCCCTTCGCCTTCATCACGTCCAGCAGCGAATAGATGGCCGCCGCGGAAGTCCTGGTGGACTTCCACTCGTTGGCCTTACGGTTGAAAAGCAGCCAGCGCACCAGGCCCGGTATTTTCTGGTCCTTGGGCCGCACCGCCAGCAGCGTCCTCAGGATGAAGGCGTGCTTCTCCACCGTATCGTTGTACCAGAGCCAGGAGAGCTTCTCCGGCGTCCAATAGACCCCGGCTATATCGTCGGAGCGGGCCCCGTCCATGGCGCGCGCCAGGTAGCTTTCCGCTTTGACCCTGTCGCCGAGGCGCAGGTAGACGTAGGCGGCGTAAGCCTTCCCGAAGGCGGTCAGGGCGTTCGAATGCTTGTCCGCGTAATCCGCCCAGGCCTTCGCATAGGTCAGCGCGGTTTTGCTCTCCGGCCAGGAAGCCGGGAAAGAGGTCGCGACATAGGCCGCGTAAAGCACCAGGGAAGTCTGGTCCTCCTCCGGCTTCAGATGCGCGGGGACCTCGCCCAGCACGTAGGCCAGCGCCTTCCTGGCCGTATCCTGCGGTATATCCACGCCGTAGCGCGCGGCCTCCGCCAGGCCTTCAAGCACGTAAAGCGTCATGTGGAGGTTGGGACGCCCTCCAGGGAACCACGGGAAGGAACCGTCGGAATGCTGGTAGGCTTTCAGCTTGCCTATAGCGTCGGCCTTCTCTTCCGCCACCACTTTCGGGTCCAGCATATCCACCACCGGCCAGTAAGACTTGCGGCCGGACTCCTGCTCCCAGGGCGTTTCCATCAGGCTCATCAGCCGCACCGGGTTGTCGCGCTCCCACTCCGGGGTAAGCGTGGCGCGCTTCGGTATCTTCGCGACGGAGGCGCGCAGCTCCGGGTATTTATTGTAGAAGCTGTTGGTTATAGCGAGGGGTACATACCGGTTAAGCAGCTGCTCAGTGCACTCGTACGGATAATGCACCAGGAAGGGCAGGCTGTTCAGCACCGTCAGGATGAGCTGCGGCTGGATCTCCAGGTGCAGCGATTCCACTTCCCGCGTGGGGTCCGCGGCCTCCAGCTCGGGCAGTTTGAACGTTTTGGAGGAATCCCCGTCGAGAGAGGCCACGCCCGAGGCTATCAGCCGCTCCCGCGAGGGCAGCACCGGCAGGTCGTTCTCCTGCGCGTCGGCCAGCGCGCCGGCCCTGGCCACGGCCCGCACTTTATAGGCTCCGGTGCCGCGCGGCGCCCGGATCTCCCAGTATACCGGGACCGTCCCCTTCGGCTTGACCGTAAAGGGCCGCGAGAGGTCCTTCAGGCCGAACTTGTCCTGGGAGGGCTCCCCGTCCAGCGTCACCGACAGCGCCACGTCGCCGGAGAGCTCCCCGGCTGTATCGTTGGTGATGACGGCCGTCAGCCGCGAGAGGTCCCCCTCGCGGAAGAACCTGGGTATATCCAGCCGGACCATCAGGTCTTTTTTGGTGACGGTCTCGGCGCTGAAAGAGCCGCGCCGCGCGCTCTTGGTGAGCAGGTAGGAACTGATCTTCCACGACGTGAGCCGCTCGGGGATGGTAAAAGAGAATCTGCCGGCGCCCTTGGACACTTTCAACTGGGGGTTATAATAGGCCGTCTCGGAGAAATCCGTGCGGGCCTTTACTTCGGGCTCGGCGCGCTCCTGCGGAGGAGCGGCGGGAAGCGGGCCGGACTTGTCCTTTCGACCTGCCATTTCTCTCTTCCCGGGCGCGGCCGGCTTCTCTTCGGCCAGCGCGGCCGGCGCGGCGGCCCCCGTCATCACCCCGTCGCTCTCACTCTCGAAAGCCAGGCTTTTGGCGAAGCCGCCCATGGCTCCGCCGCGGAAGGAATTCCGGCCGTAAAAGCCGGAGGAGCCGATCCGCAGCGAGGCCAGGCGCTCTTCGCCGACGGCCTGCCTGAAAGCGTCCAGCATGCGCTGGATGAGCCCCGTTCGTATAGGCAGATCCACGGCATACGGCGTGAACAGCGAGCCCCAGCCTTCGCCGGTGGAGCGCCTCGCGGGGTAAAGCGAGTCGCCCCAGAAGCCGGCGTCGCGGCCGTAATATTCCAGCGAGCGGTCGAAGATCTTGACCAGCGCCTCGCCGTAAGCGGGCCTGCCCGCCGCATCCTTCGCCTTGAGGAGCCAGGAGGCTTTCTGCCCGGGGGCCAGGACCTTCTCGTAGTCGAGCGAGAGCGAGATATTCTTGTCCTTGAGCGGTACGTCGGCGCCGTCCATGGCGGAATAAACCTTGAAGTCGCCGGCGCCCAGCCAGCGGAGGCCGAAACCGCCGCGGTGCGCGGCCCCGACTTTCACGCTGTACAGCGAAAGCCCGCCCTCCCGCAGCGTCTCGCGGGAAAGCAGATAACTTCCGGCCAGGACCTCCGCGAATTTAACGCCTTTCAGCGACGAGGCGCCTATGAGCGCCCTGGCCGTTTCGCCGGCCTGGTAGGAATCGTGTTCGAACAGGGCTACCGGCGGCAGCTTGAGGGCCGCGTTCTTCCGGTTCTCCGGCGAGGCCGAGACGACTATCAGCTCCGAGGCGCTCTCGCCGCCCCAGGGATCGCTCGCTTTCAGCTTGAGCCGGTAAACGCCGGGGGACAGGTTCTTCAGGTTGATCCTGGCCGAGCCTTCCTTCCGGAATTCGACCCGGCCTTTGCCGGCCTGCGGCCCGTCGGGGACCTGGCTGAAGGCCTGCTCTAGTGAGGGATTATTGCCGAAATGCCCCCACTCACGGCGCCCGCCCTCTTCGGCCGGGGCTTTCTCCAGCCTGTAGAGAGAATATTCCGCCGCCCCCTCCTGCTGCACGTCGTTGAGGTCCAGCAGCCTGGCGGTCAGCAGGGCCGGTCTTTCGGGAGTAAAGAAGCCGGCGTCCGCTTTCATGTCGAATAGATAGGCTTTGGAGCCGGCCCTGTAGGAGCGGGAGTCGGTTATGGTCCGCCCCCCGGCGTCGCGGGCCTCGGCCTCGACCTCGTAGGTGGCCGGGTAATCCTTGTAAGCCGCGCTTTCAGCTTCCGGAGTAAAACTAAAACTAAACTTTCCGTCATCACCTGTTTTTATTTCGCCCGACGCCGCCTCGGAAGAGCCGGAGGGGCCGTAGAACCAGGCCCAGTAGCGGCAGTACCAGGGGAGATAGCGGGAGCGGGTGACGCGGTACTTGACGGCCGCGCCGGGCACCGGCGAGCCGAAATAGTATTTAACCTCTCCGGAGACCTCCGCTTTCTCGCCGTAGCGGTAAGGCTTCTTCGCCTCGCCCAGCTTGACCTCGAACTCGGGCCTCTTGTATTCCTCTACCCCGAAGCCGGCCGCGCCGCTGAAATTATAGCCGTATTCCGTTATCTGCGCGGTGACCGAGTAATTGCCGAGGAGGCGGCCTTCCGGCACTTTGAAGGAGCCGGCCGCGCTGCCCAGGCCGGTAAAGGGAAGGACCTTTTTATAGACCTCCTGCCAGTTCGGATCGCGCGCGGTGACGGTCAGCCTGCCTTTCCCGTCGTAAACCCTGAAACCGCGGGGCTCGCGGAGGAGGGCGGTGGCTTTGAATTTCACCTCCTGTCCGGGCCTGTAGACCGGGCGGTCGGTTTCGACGAAAACGCTCACCGGCTGCGGCACCTGAAGGCCGGCCGAAGCCTGGGAGTTCCAGTACGCGTAGGCCCCGTCGTGGCTTAGCAGCGGGTCGAGGGAGAAATATTCGTGCGACGGGTAGGTGACCGGGAAAGTCTGGGTGAAAGGCGCGGCGCCGTCGGGACCGGCCTTGAGCGAGGTCCTCTCCCAGGAGCCGCGGCTGGACCTGTGATAAAAGGCGTCGATCCCGGCGCCGGGCAGCGGCCTGCCGGTAAGCGCGTTCACGGCGTAGAGACGGAACACGTCGGTGGAGGCCTGGCGCCCGGGCGCGGCGGGATCGTAGAGAAAGGCCTCCGGGTCCCCGTTCACGCCGGCCGTGCCCAGCAGGAAGATATCGGTGATATTCAGAGTAACGGCCTTCAGCAGGGAGGAGCCGTCCTCGAAACCGCTGTCGCCGGAGGCGATGACCACGTAAAGCCCTTTCTTGAAGGGCGGCGCGGAGACCTCCTGGTCCTTGTACTGGTAGGGCCCGGGATAGGTAACCTTCTGCTGCCATTCGAGTTCGGCGGTCCTGCCGAGGAAGGCGCGCACCGCCCCCTGCTGCAGATACTTCACCCGGCCCCAGGCCTGGTCGCCGTACTGGCCGAGGGAGGCCAGTTCCTGAGGCGAGGTCCTGTACGCCCTGAAGTACACTACCGGCAGGTTTCGCGCGTTGACCCTGAGCGTCCTGGCGCCGGGCGGCGGGGCGAAGGAGGCGTAGAGTTGCAGCACCGGCAGCTCTATCTCGGCGCGTATTTTGGCGCAGAGCGCGGCTGGTTTCGACTTGGGGACCTCTATCTCCGCTTTTTTGCACAGGTCGACGGCGGCCGAAAATTCCGACGTCTCCCGCCGCAGGTCGGCGGCGCGGTAGAAAGCCCAGCTCCGGGCGAGCGACGTTTTAAAGGAAGCGGCCCAGCTCTGTAGGGTGAGCAGGGCCTTCGCGCGCAGCGCGGCGCGGTCGAAAGGCGCTGTTCTGCCGCTATGCTCGAAGGGGATCATCAGGCGCTCCAGCCGCCAGTACTCGCGGGCGAAATCCATGGTCGGAGAGCTTAGCCCGGCGGCGTCCTCGAAAAGGGCCGCGGCTTTCAGCGCGGCCTGGGCCTGGGCGCTGTAATCCGCTTTGTAGACGGGCTCCGCGAACTGGTCCGCCGGCGGGAGAGCGCCGGCGGAGTCGGATTCCTGCAGGAGATAGTCGGTCCAGCGCAGCACGGCGAAATCCCAGAGCGTGGGGGTATAAGCCAGCTCGGCCCCTTTCAGGTCCATGAAATAACCGTCCCCGTCGAGCCGGTGCTTGAGCAGTTCCCCCCTCAGGTCCCAGAGCGAGTCATAGTCGGACTCTATCAGGCGGCGCCACTGGGCGGAGGTCAGCCTGGTCACGTCCCTGGCGCCCTTCTGCACGTCTGCCGGCAGCGAGTAGCCGTACTGCTGCAGGAACAGGCGGCCGGTCTCCGCCCTGAGCAGCAGGAACCTGCCCTGCCACACCGGGTCCGGCGGCAGTTTCATATCGGCCAGGCGCTGGGCGGCCTCGCCGTAGCGGAAGAGCAGGGCTTCGCATTCAGCGGAGCGGTAAAGGGCTTTCAGGCCCTCTTCCCCGCCGGAGGCAGCCGCGGTGGAGTAGAGCGTCAGGGCTTCCTGGTACAGGTTCTTCGAGAAGAATTGGTCGGCCTTCTGCAGGTCGCCCCCGTAAGCGAGGCAAGGAAAAAGGAAAATGGCAAGGATCGTCTTCATTATATCCCCCGGACCGTGCTCTAAAATTCGCCGAGCAGGATCTGCTCGAGCTCCAGCGCTACCCCCGACCTCTCTTTTACCCTCGCCCTCACTTCGCCTATCAGCGCGTAGATATCCGCCGCCGTGGCGCCGCCGGAATTTATGATGAACCCGGCGTGCTTGGCCGAGACTTCGGCGCCGCCGACCTTATGGCCTTTCAGGCCGGCCGCGTCTATCAGGCGGGACGCGTAATCCCCGGGCGGGCGCTTGAAAACGCTGCCGGCCGACGGGAATTCCAGCGGCTGCTTCGCGGCCCGCGACGCCAGCACGCAGGAGCGGTCCTGTCTCAGCACCGCCGGGTCGGCCCTCTCGAATTCGAACCGGGCGGACAGCAGCGTGAGGCCGCCCAGACCCTCCGCCCGGCGATAGCCGAAAGCGATGTCTTTTTTGAGCAGCCTGACCGTCTCGCCGGCCGCGTTAAAAGTCTCCAGGGAGACCAGGCGGTCGAAAGTCTCCTGGCCGAAGGCGCCGGCATTCATGCGCAGCGCTCCGCCTACCGAACCGGGGATGCCGGAAGTTTTCTCCAGCCCGGCCAGGCCGTTCTCCGCCGAAAGGCGCGCTACTTCGTCCCAGAGCGCCCCGGCCTGCGCGGTTATTGCGCGGCCTGAAACTTCCAGGCCTGTGAGCCTTTCGGTAAGGGCGGTAACTCCCGGCAGGCCCTTGTCGCTGACCAGCACATTCGAGCCGCGGCCCAGGACCAGCAGCGGCACGGCAACGTCGCGGCACCAGCCCGCGAGCCAGAGGAGTTCCGCCGCGTCGCCGGGCTTCACCAGGGCTTCCGCCCTGCCCCCGGCGCGGTAGGTGGTAAAATTCTCCGCCGGCTCGTTAAAGAGGCAGTAGTTCCCGAATTTATTTTTCAGGGGAGAGTAATCAGGCATGCATCGAAGCCCAAGGGGCCGGGTTGGCCGGCTAGCTCAACTACTGGAGGGGGCGGCCGTGGCATGCCCCTGAGCACCCGTTGCGGAAAGGGGGCCCCGCTTCGGGG
>JACQPH010000150.1 GCA_016207645.1 Elusimicrobiota bacterium | reverse complement strand
TTCAGCGACGGGTTCGATGAGCGCGGCGCGCCAGCAGTGTCCCGCGGTCTTGCTCCCGAACGGCAAGGTGCTGGTGATCGGCGGATTCAGCAATAATGTGATCCTTTCCTCCAATGAGCTATACGATCCCGCCACCGGCACCTTTTCAGCCACTGGTTCTATGGGCGCGGCCAGGTGGAGACATACCGCCGCGTTGTTGCCGAACGGCAAAGTCTTGGTCGCCGGCGGGGCTAATCCCGGCGGAACCCTTTCCTCGGTAGAATTATACGATCCGGCCGCCGGTACTTTCTCCGCCACGGGTTCAATGGGCGTGTTAAGGCAGATATTTACAGCGACCATACTGCCTAACGGCAAGGTGCTGGTAGCCGCAGGGGCGGATGGCTCTACAAACATTTGGTCTGCCGTGGAATTATATGACCCGGCCGCCGGCACCTTTACCGCCGCAGGTTCAATGAGCGTAGGCAGGGGCTCGCATGCCGCCACCCTGCTGCCTGACGGCAAAGTATTGGTTACCGGGGGGCATAATGGCACAGCGGCCGTTTCCTCGGCCGACCTGTACGACACTTACCTCGGGGATTTCATAACGCCTTTGGATCCCGCCTTAAGCTCCGTTCATTCCTCCAGCCTGACCTATTCCTGGACGTCTATCGCGGGAGCGAATTATATCGCCGTGCTGGCGTCCGACAGCGGCTACGGCAGTATCGTGTCCTCATCGGCTGTGGGAACGAATTCAAAGGTGTTCACTGACCTGTCCCCAGCTACCAACTATTATTTCGAAGTCAAATTATCCACGGAAACCGACGCCGCTTTCGCTTTAAACCGAAGATCCACCGCCACGCTGGCCGATTCTACGCCGCCGACGGCGGCTATACTGCAGCCTATCGACGGCTCTTATCTATATGCGCTTTCCCTGGTCTCCGGTACCGCTTCCGACGACGAGGCTGTGTCCTCGGTGACGGTTTCCGTTTTGGGCGACGGGCTTTACTGGGACGGCTCCGATTGGGGCGCCGGCCGCACCTGGCTGGACGGGACGGGTTTCGCTTCCTCCTGGACCTATTCCGGCATGCCGCTCTGGGTCGACGGCACTACCTACACCATCAACGCCAGGGCCAGGGACTCTTCGGGCAACTGGACGGCGAACTATTCTACCAGCACTTTCCATTTCGAAAGCGAGCTGCCGGCAGGCTGCGCTCAGGGTTTCAACGTGAAGCAGGACGGGTCCCGGGATTTCACTGCGATACAGGCCGCCGTGGACGCGCTGCCGCGCGTTATCTCCGGGGACGCCTGCGTGATAGTGCGCGATACGCAGACTTACGCCGAGCAGGTGACGGTACAGGGGATGGAGAACAACGGCTACCGGCTGAAGATCCTGGCCGATCCCGCTTTCGTCAGTTCCTCACCCGCCGTCAGCCCGCCGGCCGCCTCCAACGCGGCTTTCCGGGTGCTGAACGCCAGCGTCACCATTTCAGGTTTCAGGATAGTTCCTTCCACGGCCGTGCCCTACGGCATACGGGTCTCTTCCGAAGCCGCCGCGCTCTTGAACGTGGACGTGCAGGACGCCGGCGGGAACATATCCGTGGCCGGCATAGCGCTGTCCACCGCCTGTTCCGTCTCAGGTTCCACGGCCGCCGTGGCCGGGGCTTACGGTATTTACCTGAACGGCTCCGGAAATACTCTTTCCAACACGCTTTCCCGGTCTAACAGCGGCCTATATGCGGCCGTTCATCTGGCTGGAGCCTCTTCCAATATTTTCCAGGTGGTTACGGCCAGCAATCCGGCCGGTCATGGGCTGAGTCTTGCCGGCGGCTCCGACTATAACACCGTGACCCAAAGTGTGATAACCGGCGGGGGCGCCGGCGCCGGCCTGCGTCTTTTACAGTCCTCTGGCAATAATGTCAACAACAGCTTTGTTTATAACCCCTCCGGCTATGGCGCGCAATTGGGCAGCGGTTCAAATAATAATAGCGTGACCCTCAGCACCATCACCGCCAATTCCACCTACATGGCTTTTAATATCGACAATTCGGTTTCCAATACGGTCAGCCGGTGCCATATCTCCAACCCCGCCGGCTACGGAGTTTTCATTGGTTACGGCGCCGACCGGAACAACATCAGCTCCGGCACCATAAACAGCGGGGCGGCGGCTTATTTCGCGGTAAAGCTGGTCAGCGTGGCTTCCAATACCGTTTCGCATAACATGATCTCCAATCCCGCCGGCGTGGCGCTTACCTCGGTGTTCGGCGGGTGGAACCTGGTCAGCTACAGCACCATAACCAGCGCCGCCTGGGCGTATAACGCCGTGTTCATAGACGCCTCGGACTACAACACGGTACAGAATTCGTATGTGCACGGCGCCAACGGGCTCTTTATCCGGGACTCTACCGGCACAACCGTTTCCTACAACATCATCGCGGCTACCAATACCGCCGGCACGGGCCTGAGGCTGGATACCAGCCGGGACATTTCCGTAGAGGGTAACGAGGTAAGCGCGCCGGCAACCGGGATATTTCTTAATACCGGCAATACCGGAACTATCACCCTCGCCTCCAATACCGTCAGCGGGGCGTTTTACGGCCTGAGCATAGACGCCCAGGCTGCCGGGGCCGTCCTTGCAGTGTCAGGCATTAATTTCAATTCCCTGCCGCCCAATACCACGGCGATAAACTTCCTCGGCGGCGCCTTCGTTTCCACCTTCACCGGCATAGGTTTCAACGACGCGGACATAGGCGTGAACGTGGACGGCAGCCTGCTCGGTTCCGGCTCGCGTATCACCATGCGCGACGCTTTTGGCCTGAAGTACGGTTCCATTTATGAAAGGGATCCCGGCGGCTACGTGGACTGGCTGCCGGATACCGATAATACGCCTCCAGCGGCCGCCATATTGCAGCCTGTGAATTATTCGTACAGGAATTCACTGGCCGTCCTCACCGGCACCGCGGCGGATAATGTGCTGGTGACCGGCGTGCAGGCCGGGATAATGCGCATGGCCGACGGCTATTACTGGGACGGCGCGGTATGGGTTCCGACGCAGACCTGGCTGGACGCTTCGCTTTCGACTACCGCCTGGAGTTACTCAAATATGCCCGCGTGGCTGAACGGGGCTTCCTACAGCGTTTTCGCCAGGGCTATGGACAGTTCCTCCAATTGGTCCGCGGTTTATTCTACTTCCGTGTTCTACTACGATGTAGGACTCCCGGTGTCCGGTATAACCGCGCCTTCCTCGTCTCCGGTCCTGACCACTTTCAGCGGCATAGCCGGGACCGCCTGGGATAATGAATCTTTCGCCGACCGGGCCGAGGTCAGGATACGGCGCATTTCCGACGGTTATTACTGGCACGGCAGTTCGGCGGTCTGGGGGGCTGCCGAAGCCTGGAACCTGGCCGCCGGCAGCTTCACCTGGACCTATAACGGCCTTACCGAAGCTTTGCTGACCAACGGCAACACTTATTACGCGCTGTCGCGCGCCCTGGACCTGGCGAACAATGTGCAGACGACTGAAGTAGGCGGCAGCACTTTTGTCTACTCCGGCCCGTTTGGCGACGTAAACCCGCCCACAGTTGCGATCCTAACCCCGGCAGATCTTTCCAACGTCACTTCGCTGGCTTCTATTGCCGGCACCGCCGTGGATAATGTGGTTGTCTCTTCTGTGGCCCTGTCCATATTGCGGTCGGATACCGGCCTGTTCTGGGACGGTACGCAATGGTCGGCCGGCCAGGCCTGGCTGGGCGCGGAGGTATTCCCTTCGTCCTGGACCTACGCCAATATCCCTGCCTTAGTGTCCGGCTCTTCGTACACCGTGGCGGCGATAGCGAGAGATCCCGTCGGTAACTGGTCGGTGATCTATGCCACCAGCGTATTCGCTTACTATATCCCTCCAGCGGCGCCATCGCTTTCCGCTTCCGCAGCGGGGGTTTCGTCGATAACCTGGACGTGGAACGATGTGTTGTATGAAACCGGCTACAGGGTGCTGAGCTCCAGCGGGGGGAATATGTCGGGCGGGCTGGTGCAGGACGCGGTTGCATGGATGGAAACCGGGCTTGAGGCGAATACCGCGTATACGCGACGGGTGGAAGCTTTCAATGTCTCCGGTTCTTCCGCTTCAGAGTTTGTGACGCGCTATACCCTGGCCGCCGCGCCTTCCTCGGCGGCTTTCAGCGGTGCGTCTTATTCCAGCGTCGCTTTCAGCTGGGATGGAGGGATCAACCCGGGAAGCACTCTTTACGAATATGAAATTTCCCTGTCCTCAGCTTTCAGCGTGAGCGCGGCCAGCGGCACGGGGACGGCCTCGTCGGCCTGGGTGACCGGGCTTACCCCGGGTGCTGCCTATTACGGCCGGGTGCGCGCTGTGAACGGCGACGGGGTGCCGACTTCCTACGCCTATGTCTCGCCGGTAGTGCTGCTGGAGTACTATAACCCGCCGCCCACGGTAGCCATACTGCAGCCGCAGAATTATTCCTACCGGAACTCGCTGACGGCGCTGACCGGCACCGCGGCGGACGACGTGCAGGTGTCCAGCGTGGCTGTGGGGATCATGCGCCTGTCCGACGGTTATTATTGGAACGGCGCGGCCTGGGCAGCGCCGCAGAGCTGGCTGGAGGCATCGGTTTCATCTCCCTCCTGGAGCTTCTCGGCCACTCCAGCCTGGGTGAACGGGGCCTCCTACAGCGTCGCGGCGAGAGCGATGGATAACGCGGGCGGCGTGTCCGTAGCTTATTCCACCGCTGTCTTCTATTTCGACACCGGGCTGCCTAATTCGGCTGTTACCGTTCCCGCTTCCGGGGCCGCTATTCCTTCTTTCTCCGGGTTGAGCGGAACAGCCGTGGATATTGAATCCTTCACGGCGCAGCTCTGGGTGGGGGTGAAGCGCACCTCCGACGACCGGTACTGGAACGGGGCTATTTCCCAGTGGACAGTAGCGCAAGCCTGGAACCTGGCCGCCGGCAGCGTCACCTGGTCTTATGACGGCCTCCCGGAGGCGCAGTTGACTTCGGGAACCACTTACTTCGCGGTTTCCCGCGCCACGGACCTGGCCGGCAACGTGC
Source organism: Elusimicrobiota bacterium (assembly GCA_016207645.1). Lineage (GTDB taxonomy): Bacteria > Elusimicrobiota > Elusimicrobia > Elusimicrobiales > UBA9959 > UBA9959. Next base: position 32,869 of record JACQPH010000150.1, on the reverse strand, counting down.
AGCTCTCGGAAGCCCTGGTCAGCACCTTCACCTTTATCCTGCCACCGCCGCCGGAGCTGAACGCGCTGCCTTTCACCGGCGTGGCTGTGAGCTCGCTGACCGTGAACTGGGAAAGCACTTACAGCACCGGCACCGTCTATTACGTGCGCCTGGCCACGGCGCCCAATGCCGCGCAGCCGGTCTTAGGCGCCAGCACCACCGCCGCAGGGTACACGCTGACCGGCCTGACGCCGAACACCACTTATTTCGGCTATGTCTCCACCTCGTCCGGCTTCGGCTACCTGCTGACGGACGCGCAGGCCACCCTGGCGATGACGCCGTCCGGGGCCGCCTTCATCGGCATAGCCTATTCCAGCGCCGGCGTCATGTGGTCCACCGGGGCGAACCCCCCGCATACTTATTATCTCTTCCAGATGTCGGTGTCCTCTTCGTTCGAAACCGCTCTGCCCGCCGTATACCAAACCCACCAGGACCAGTTAAAAGTATGGCAGCTCGGTATGACGGAAGGCACCACTTACTACGCCAGGCTCAGGGCTTACAACAGCGGCTGGATACCGACTCCCTACGTCTACCTTGGCCCTGTGGTGACTCTGGTCCATGTAGTTCCAGCCACAGGCTCGGTTTTGGGCCTGCTCGGTACGGTGCTGGGCTCCACCTCGGTTTACTGGACCTGGGAAGCGGGCAGCGTGGCGAACGCGGACAGCTACGGGGTATTCTCTTCTTCCGGCGCGCTTTTGGAGAGCATAGCTTTCAGTACCGCAGGCGCTTCATATGTGCAGGCAGGGCTGCCCGCCAATACGCCGGTCTCGGTGAAGATAGCGGGTTGTAACTCCGAAGGCTGCGGCCAGCTCGCTCAGTCGGCGACTTACTATACTTTCGCAACGGCGCCCGGCGCGCCTGTTATAGGCGCGAGAACGGATACCGTATTAGGGCTAACCTGGCCGGCCAACGGGAATCCCTCCGGTACCGGGTACCAACTGTGGCGCGGCGCCAGCGCGGATTTCAGCGGGGCGGTGATAGCTACCTCGGCGGCCGGTTCCTACACCGTCTCCGGCCTCTCGCCCGGCACGCAGTATTACTTCAAGGTACGCGCCGCGAACGGCGACGGCGTCTTCAGCGATTTCAGCGCCGTGAGCTCCACCGCCACCAAGCCCCTGCTGCCGGCTCCGCCGGCGGCGCCGTCCGGCTCGGCGCTGGGCGTCTCGTCGATAACCTGGAGCTGGGCGACCGTCAGCGGCGCTATCAGCTACCAGGTCTATCCCGCCACGGCCCAGGCCGCGCTGCTGGCTTCGCCTCCGGCTCCAGCTTATATCCAGGAAGGGCTCAGCCCCAATACTACTTACAGCATAGTGGCGTCGGGTGTGAACTCCTCAGGCGAGGGCTCCGTTTCGCCGGCCGCCGCCGCGGTGGCCACCCTGGCCTATCCGCCGTCGGGGGCGGCTGTCACCGCGGTCTACGCCACCAGCGCTACCCTGATCTGGGGCCTGAACGGCAACCCGGCCGGAACAACGGCGAAGCTTCAGCGCGTGAATACCGGCACGACTTTCCTCACTACCGGCCTTACTTATACCGACGCCGGGCTGCTGGGCTGCACCAGCTATTATTTCCGCGTCTGGAACCTGAACCGCGCCGGCATCCCCACGCAATATGAGGAAGCGGGTCCGGGCTTCACCGGCAACCCCATCCCCCTGCCGCCGGGCAACCTCTCGGCGCATTCCCTGGCCGGCGGCCGTATAGCCCTGGACTGGGAACCCGCGCCTTTTGAAGGCATAACCGGCTATAACCTCTACTATGACGCCGGCGACGGCAGCATAGACTACGCTGCGCCGCTGGCCTCGCTGTCGGCCCTCCAGACCTCTTATACCACCGGCGTGCTGGCCTCGAGCGCGGCCTATAAGTTCGGCCTGCGGGCCGCGCACCGCTGCGGCGTAGAGGAACAGAATACCAGCGTGCTGGCCGCCGCGGCTTCCATTTACAGTCTGACCGGGGTCCGCGCTTCCATAAAGATCCCGCAGACCGGCAAGAAAGTGAACGGCAACAGCGTGACGGTGATGGCGGAACTGGTGACCGGCGCCATAGCCGAGACCAAGAACGTCAGGCTGCAGTACAAGCCTTCTTCCTCCGCCGCCTGGCTGAACATACCTCCCAAGGACCCCGGCCAACATCCCAACCCGGACCCCACTTCCCCGTACTTCATACACTGGGACGTGACGGGGCTGGCCGCCGGCGGTTACGACCTGCGCGCCGTGGCCACCGATCTGGGGAACGTTTCAGACCCTTCTCCGGCTTCAGTGACCATAACGGTGGACGCCGCCGAAGCGGATATCGTCGAGAACGTTTCCGGCGGCAAGGCGACCAAGGAACAGAAGGTCAACAATCTGGTCCCCAACACCCTGCAGGCCGCGGACCCCGTGTCGGCGCAGGTCACCAAGTTGGTGATACCGGCGGGAGCCCTCGACGCCTCCACGGCCACGGTGGCCGTGACCAATAATCCCGCCGTGGTCCCGCCCGCCCCGGCCGACGCCGCGGCCACCGGGATAGTGACGGAGGTGGTCCTTTCCAACCAGAGCGTGCTCGCCGGCGGCCAGACCGCGGCGGTCACCCTGCTCTTCCCCGACGCGGACAATAACGGCATAGTGGACGGCACCACCATGCTGGCCAGCCAGCTGGAGATGTACTCGGCGCACAGCGCCGCCGGGCCCTGGGAACGCGACCTCGCTTCGGTGGTGGACCTGGCCGGCAAGAAAGTGACCGGCCATACCACGCATTTCAGCTTCTTCGCCCTGTTCGCGCCGCAGGCGGCCAATATCAATTCGGCCAGGGCCTACCCGCTGCCCTGGCGCCCCGGTTCCGGCGGCAGGTTCGATTCCGCGCTGGGTACGGACGGCATAACTTTCGACAATCTGACCGATAAGACCGAAATAAAGATCTACACCATAACCGGCCAGCTGGTGCGTGAACTGAAACTAACTTCCCTGGACCTGGGCGTGAAGGTGTGGGACGGGAAGAACTCGGCCGGCGTGAAGGCGGCCAGCGGCGTCTACCTGGCGCATATCAAGTCCGGGTCGAGCATTAAGATACTCAAGATAGCGGTAGAAAGATGAAAAAGACCCTGCGGATAATTCTGACCCTGCTGCTGTGCGCCGCCGCGCGCCAGGGGTACTGCGCCAATACCTCGGGCACGGGCGCCGTCCCTTTCCTCAAGCTGCCGGTGGAAGCGCGCGGCGCCGGCATGGGCGAGGCCGTGGCCGGAGCGGCTTCGGGGCCTATGGCTTTATTTCAGAACCCGGCCGGGCTCGTTTCCAATAAAACCGTCGCTTTTTCCTTCAGCCACTCTCTGCTGGTGGAGGATATCTCCTACGACGTGCTGGGCCTGGCTTTGCCTTTGAAGAGCGGGGGCGTGATAGGCGTCGGGGCGCAGTACCTGCAGTACGGCAGCATGAAGTCGCTGGATAATACCGGCGCCCCGGCCGGCACACTTTCGCCGAAGGACAGCGCTTTCGCGGCCGGTTACGGCCTCAGCCTGGGCGAGGATGTCATGGCCGGAGCGACGGCGAAGTATATAAGTTCGAAGATCTCGGGCCTGGCGGCCACTTCAGCCCTGGACTTCGGGCTGCTGATGTACGATGAAAGCTTCTCGATGGGTTTCACGGCGCAGAACATGGGCAAAGGGCTGAAGTTCAATAAAGAGGAGTCCCCGCTGCCGGTGAACCTGCGGTTCGGGGTGAACGTGCATTACGTCGAGAACTGGAATTTCGCGGCGGATTTCAATTTCCCAAAGGACGGCACCGCCTGGGCGGCGGCCGGAGCCGAATACGCTTTCGCCCGGAAAGGCGCCTGGAAGCTTATCGGGCGCGCGGGCTACAATACTTCCGCCGCCGACACTAAAGGCGTCAACGGCCTCTCGGCCGGCTTCGGCCTGGCGCTGAACAGCCTGTCCTGCGATTACGCCTTCAGGACCATGGGCCTGCTCGGCACCACCCACCACCTGGGCCTTACCTACCGCCTGGGGAAATAAAGCGGCTCCCGCCGCCGTTGTAAGCAAGTTAAAATGTCATGGATCTTTAAGACGGTTGGCTTTCCGGCGGGTTTTTGATATATTCGCAGTAGGAAGTCATTATGAAGATCTTTTCGTTTATCGCCTGCATGGTCTTTCTTGCGGGGCCGGCAGCCGCCGCCGAAAGCCCGTACCGGACCCTGGCCGAGCGGCTCTCCGCCCTGGCGGGGAAGAAAATAGAGACCGTGGCCGTGCTGCCTTTCGGCTGCGCCGAGAGCACCGGCACTTCCATGGACGGCCGGATGCTGGGCGAGCGCCTGACCACCGAGCTCGTGAACCTGGGTAAGTTCACCGTCATAGACTCCGGCCGGATCTCCAAGGTCCTCGGCGAACTCGGTTTCAAGCCGGAAGACGGCGCCGGCCCCGAACTGGCGGAGAAGCTCGATGATGAATTCGAAGTGGACGCGCTGGTCACCGGCATGACGGCCAACCTGGGGGACGGCTGGTCCGAGCTGAACGCGCGGCTGGTGAATACCGACGGAGGCGCGGTAATGGCCGCGGTGCGGATAACGGTGGCGCGGGACTGGGCCGGGCCGGTGGAACCGCGCAACGTGCGCGCCGCCCTCCGGGCCCTGGCGAAACAGCGGGTTAAAGTGACTGCTACCCCGGAATGGACGGAATTCGCCAGGCTGAAAGCCGGCAGCCTGGCCACGAGGCTTTCCATAGTCTCGCTGGGCGGCAGGGAGAAGCTGGCCGATTTCGAGACCGAGGTCTGGAAAGCTTACCCGGCCGAGACCGTGAACAGGGTGTACTTTTACTGCTCCGCCGCCAACTGCGACGCCATCGGGGCCGGCGGCGAGGGCTATTTCAAGGTCTACTTCCCCGACGGCTTCGTGCTGCAGCTCGACGAGGCCGGGGATATCCTGGACTGCTACTACCCGGAAAGGTCCTACGCCAGGCTGAAGATGCGGCTGCTGGCCAGGCGGCGCGGCTACCAGAACATGGTGAAAGCCGAGGAATGGGTGAAGTTCCGGGAAGTGATGGACTACAAGTACGTACCGGTGCCGGAAAAGCGGGACCCCGATTCCCTCAGGACCGAGCTGGACAAGTGGAAACTGTCTTACGACGAGAAGGTAACCGGCATCTTCACGGCGGCCACGGACCAGCGTTCCGATTTCTACAAGGCGACTTTCTCCGACGGTTTTACCCTGGTCTTCGACGGCCCTTCCGGCGAGATAGAAAGGTGCGAGTACCAGGAGCCGGAAAGAACGGAATGAGCTCTTCCGCGAACCCGACAAGCCCTTGTCGGGTTCACCTGCTATAATATAGGTATGCAGCCGGAAGAAATATTGAAAAAGCGGTGGGGTTACGACACCTTCAAGCCGCTCCAGAAAGAGGCTATAGCCGCCGCGCTGGCCGGCCGGGACTCCCTCGTAGTGCTGCCTACCGGCGGGGGCAAAAGCCTCTGCTACCAGCTTCCCGCCGCCGCGGGCAAAGGCCTGGTGCTGGTGATCTCCCCGCTCATAGCCCTGATGGACGACCAGGTGGCCGCGGCCCGCGAAGCCGGCCTCGCCGCCGACGCCCTGCATTCCCATTTAAAAGCCTCTCCCAAAAGGGAAGCCTACCAGAACCTCGCCTCCGGCAGGACCGAGCTCCTGTACGTGAGCCCGGAGCGCCTGCTCGCCGGCGACCTTTACGGGCTGATAGCCCCGCGCCTGATACTGGCCGCCGTGGACGAAGCGCACTGCGTCTCGCACTGGGGCCATGAATTCCGCCCGGAGTACCGCCGCCTCACCGCGGCCCTGGACCTTTTCCCCAAGGCCGCCCGGATGGCCCTCACCGCCACGGCCACGCCCGTGGTGCGGGAGGACATCCGGACCCAGCTGGCCCTGCGCGACCCCGAAATACTCATAGGCCACCCGGACCGGCCCAACCTTATCTACCGCGCCTTCCCGCGCCGGGACCAGTCGAAGCAGGTGCTGGAAGTGGTGCGCCGTCATCACGGCGAGGGGGGCATAGTTTACGCCCAGACCCGCAAGGACGTGGAGCGCCTGGCCGCCAATCTGAAGAAGGAAGGCGTCTCCAGCGCGCCCTACCACGCCGGCCTCAGCGCCGAGGAGCGCCGCCTGGCGCAGGACGATTTCGTGAACGAGCGGCTGGACGTCATAGTCGCCACCATCGCCTTCGGCATGGGCATAGACCGCTCCAACGTGCGCTACGTGGTGCACGCCAACACCCCGCGCTCGGTGGAGCATTACCAGCAGGAGAGCGGCCGCGCCGGCCGCGACGGCCTGCCCGCCGACTGCACGCTGCTCTTTTCCGCCGCCGACCTGGCCATGCACCGCTGGATGGCAAAAAAGGACGTCACCCTTTCCGCCGAGCGCGAGCGCGCCCTGGAAAAACAATTGCGCGACATAGGCCGCTACGCCGTGGCCCCGGTCTGCCGCCACGGCCAGTTGGCCGGCCATTTCAGCGCGCCTTATCCCGTGGAGACGCAGGCAGAGGATGGCTGCGGCGCCTGCGATGTCTGCCTGGGCGAGACCAGGGGCCTTTCCGGCGAGGAAGCCCTGCTTACCGCCAAGAAGGTGCTGAGCGCGGCCTGGCGCGCCGAGGGCCGCTACGGCGCCGGCTACGTGGTGAACCTGCTGCTGGGCCGGATAAACGACCGCATGACGGCCAACGGCCATGACCTGCTGAAGGTCTTCGGCCTGCTTAAAGAGGCGGGGGAACCCGCCGTCCGCTCCTGGATAGACCAGCTTATAGTGCAGGACTACCTGGAAGTGACCGAGGAGAACGAATACCCGCTGCTGCGCATCACCGCCGGGGGCCGCGCCCTCTGCCAGGGCATAGGCTCGGTGCGCCTAGGCCTGCCGGTGCCGCCCAAAGCCTTGAAGAAAAAAGCCAAGGCCTTCCAGAAGGCGGAAAAGGCCGGCGTCGCCTTCCTGGAAACCGACAAAGACCTCTTTGAGAAGCTGCGCGCCCTGCGCCGGGCCGTGGCCGACAAGCAGGGCGTGCCGCCCTATGTCATCTGCCACGACACCGTGCTTATAGAAATTGCCGCCAAAAAGCCGCGGACCCTGGACGAGCTCCGCGGCATGAAAGGCCTGGGCGAAAAGCGCATAGAGAAATACGGCGCCCTCTTCCTGGACGCGATAGCCGGGGCGAATTAAGAAGGCGGGAACAGAGGACGGAGGAACTTTATGAAATGGGTGACCAGAGCTCACGTGCACGTGGACAGGGTGGCCTGCCCCTGGCTGATAGAGAGGTTCGTGGATTCGCGGGCCGAGATACTCTTCGCCGCGGACAGCCTGGTGGATAAGATAGCGCGGGAAGAGAACGCCATCCCTTTCGACGTGGAGGACGCCGAGCTGGGGCACCACGGCGTCGACTGCACCTTCCGGGCCATCCTTAAGAAATACGACCTTACCGACCCCGTCCTGCACAAGCTGGGCGACATAGTCAACGCCGCGGATACCGGCCACCTTAAGGCGCACCCGTACGCCGCCGGCCTGGAGGCGCTGGCGCGCGGCTTCTCGCTGATGTACCCGGACGACAACGAGAACCTGGAGTACCAGTTCCCGGTCTACGACGCCCTTTATGCCGCGCTTAAAGGCGAGATCGAAAAGGTAGTATAAAGGTCGGGCCGCAATTTTAGAGCCAATGTCCTGGGTGAAAAGATATTTTAAACCGGAGCAGACCGCCGAAGCGCGGACGATCCTGGCAGGCTATGGTACCGAAGAATGGCACCGGGAGCCGGACCGGGTGAAGCGGGACGCTGTCATAGTCTCCCGCGGTTCGCTGGAGAAACTGCGCGCCTCTATAGAGACCGCGAAGACCGACTACAGGGACGTGCTGGTGGGGGAAGAGGTGGATCCCTGGCTTATTTCGGAGCTGAAAAGGTGGGGGAGCAAATGATCCGCCGGTACAGGAGAGTTGTCTGAATCTCAACGAATGGCAAGCCAGGCTCAGGCCCTCCGGGGTCCTTCTGCTCTGCTATTTCGCCGTGCCCGCCTTCACGCGCTGGCTGATGGGCGGCAGCGACGCTTTCTACGGCGGTTTAAGTTTCTCGCTGCTCATCCAGGCCGGCTTCGGTATCTCTTTGGTGAGCGGCCTCTTCGAGCTGAAACGGGAGCTGCACGCGGAACTGTCCGCCAGGCTGGAGAAGTACTCGCAGCCGCCGGAGAGGACGCGCGAGTTCGCCGGGAAGCTCCTGGGCGCGGCCGGTTATCTCTCCGTACTCGCGGTGGTCTGGCCGCCTTTGGGGGAAATGCTCGGGGCCGGCCGGCCGCGGGCGCTGATCAGGACGGCTGCGCTGGCTTATGCCGTTTACCTGGGTTATAAGCTCTGGAAACTCGCCCTGCCTTTCCTGGCCGCCGTTCCCGCCGCCCCGCCTTCCGCAGACTCCGACGAACCCTCCCGGCCCTCCGCCGCCGCCCGCCGCTGCCCGAAGTGCGGGCAGCTAGTGGCGGACTCGGCCGCCTTCTGCTCTTTTTGCAAAAGCCGGGTTTGATATTATTGCGGCTACAGTAAAATAGATTTTGAGGGAACAGCTATGAATATTATAGAGATAAAAGGCCTCAAGAAGGACTATCCCCTGGGCGACACCATAGTCCCGGCCCTGCGCGGGGTGGACCTGGACGTGGCCGAGGGCGACTTCATGAGCATCATCGGTCCCTCCGGCAGCGGCAAGACCACTTTGCTCAACGTGATAGGCTGCATAGATTCCGCCACCGCCGGCGCCGTCAGGGTGGGGGAGCGCGACATAACCGCGCTCACCGACAGGCAGATAACCGAGATCCGCCTCAACAAGATAGGCTTCATCTTCCAGACCTTCAACCTCATCCCCGTCCTCGACGTCATCGAGAACATAGAGTTCCCGCTGCTGCTGATGAAGAGCTCCGCCGCCGAGGCGCGCGGGCGCGCCGACAAGCTTATAGAGGAGGTGGGCCTGCGGGAATACGCCGCCCACCGCCCGGCCGAGCTCTCCGGCGGCCAGCGCCAGCGCGTGGCCATAGCCCGCGCCCTGGTCACCAACCCGGACATAGTCCTCGCCGACGAGCCCACCGCCAACCTGGACTCCGTCACCGGCGCCTCCATCCTGGAGCTGATGCGCCGCATGAACGAGCTCGAGAAGACCACCTTTATCTTCTCCACCCACGACGCCAACGTGCTGAAATACGCGAGGCGCATAGTAAAGATCAAGGACGGCCTGATAGAGAAGGAGCCCGCGCCGGCATAGAGACATATAAAATTCAGTTCTTTCGGAGGTGTGGACGGGGAGTTCCCCCGATCACCCTTTGCGGAAGGGGGGGCCCCGCCTGGCGGGGGGAAACCGACGCAAGGGTTTCCATCTTCCAGGGTGAGCGGGGGAACTCCCCGTTCACACCGAACCCGGAATCTCAAAATGAACCTTATCCTGACCATAGCCTGGCGCAACATTCTCCGCCACAAAGGAAAAAGCCTCGTGATAGGCGTCATCCTGTTCACCGGCGCCTTCCTGATGACCGTCGGCAACGGCGTCATCTCCGGCATGGCCGCGGGCATAGAGAAGAATATCATAGACGGCTTCATGGGCGACCTGGTGCTGATCAGCGACGCCCAGAAGAGCGACAATATCCTGCTGCCCATGATGGGCGCCAGCATCGAGCCGGTAACCGCCTACAGGGAGATCAAGGGCATACTCGCCGCCCAGCCTTACGTCAAGCGCTTCCTACCCGTCGGCAAGAACCTCGCCATGGTCCTGGACGAAAGCACCACCGCCCCCGGCTACGCCTACCTCCTGGGCGCGGATTTCGGCGAATACCGGAAGATGTTCCCCGACAACTTCACCGTGCTGGAGGGCAGCTATCCCGCCCCCGGGGAGCGCGCCCTCCTCGTCCCCACTTTCGCGCGCGACGAATTCTACGATTTCTACAATATCTGGTTCCTGCCCGCCGGCGGCCGCGTGGTGAAAGAGAACCTCAAGAAAGAGGCGCTGGCCAATTTTCCGACCCTGAACCTCAGCACCAGCGTGGTGATGATGGGCATGACCAGCGGCCTGAACACCACCAACGACATCCGCTTCCCGGTGACCGGGATAAACAGGTACGGCGCGCTCAACCAGATCTTCGGCCATTTCTGCCTGGTGGACATAGAATCCTACCGGGAATGCCTGGGCTATTTCACCGCCGCCGACATGGCGGCCCAGGTGCCCCGGGAGGAGAAGAAATTACTGGAGCTGGAAGGTTCCGACCTGGACTCCATGTTCGGCGGCGAGGAGATGATAGTCTCCACCGCGAAGAAAGCCCCGAAGCTGAAAGCGGAGGCGCCGAAAGAGGCCAAACTGGCCGGGGACGGGGTCTATAACGCCGTCTTCATAAAGCTGAACGAAGGCGAGGACTACGGCAAAGCGCTGAAGGAACTGAACAAGGCGCTCGCCGGCAAGGGCGTGCGGGCCGTCACCTGGAACAAGGCCTCCGGCCCCATAGGCGGCATGGCCCTGATAATCAAGGGCGCGCTGTTCCTGTTCGTCATGCTGCTGTTCTGCGTGGCCGTGATAATAATAGTCAATACGCTCACCATGGCGGCGCTGGAGCGCGCCCCGGAGATAGGCATGATGCGGGCCATCGGCGCGCAGAAGACCTTCATAGCCGGCATGTTCCTGGGCGAGACGGCCGTGCTCTCGGCCGTCTTCGGCGGTCTCGGCGTTCTGGCCGGCATAGCGGCGGTGAAGATAATACCGCTGCTGAAGATAAACACGAAGAACGACATGCTGCAGCTGCTTTACGGCGGGAATTTCTTCAACCCGCTGCTCAGCCTGCCCGACATAGCCCTGACGGCCCTCCAGCTTTTATTCGTCACCGTGGTCGCCGCCCTGTACCCGATGCGGGTGGCCGTGAATATAACCCCGCTGGACGCCGTTTCGAGGGATTGAATGCTGCTGCTACGACTTAGCCTGAGGAATCTGCTGCGCCAGAAGCGCAGGAATATCCTGCTGGGCTCCGCCATGGCCATCGGCGTGGCCATTCTGGTGGTCGCGAACTCCTTCTCCCACGGCATTTCGGACATCATGTTCAACAAGATCATGCGCTACGTCACCGGGCACGTGGCCATACGCTTCAACGAGCGCGGCGGCGTGATGCGCGAGATCTTCCGCGACCGGGCGCGCGCCCTGGAGGCCGTGAAGGGCGAGCCCGACATAGAGGAAACCAGCGAGGCCATAGCCATGTTCGCCCGCGCCATCGGCAACGGCCGCTCCGACAATATAATCCTGGTGGGGGCGGATACGAAGAAGCCCGTCAGCAGGGAAGGCCTGCGGGAGCTGGAGGAATCGTTCAGGCTGGTGGAAGGCAGCTGGGACGATGTGAACGGGGAGAAGGCCGAGAACCCGGTGGTGATCTCGGCCGAGAAAGCCCAGTACCTCAACGTGAAGATGAACGACGTGCTGCGGGTGCGCTTCCGCAATATGTTCGGGCAGGACCAGGCCGCCAGGCTGACCATAGTCGGGATAATGAAGAACGACAATATCTTCATGCAGCCGGTCGTTTTCCTCGAGCTGGGCAGGACGAAGGAATTGCTGGGCTTCCGGCCTTACGAGACGCCCAGCCTGAGCCTCAAGATAAAGGACCCGCAGAAGAACGCCGCGGCCCTGGCCGACCGCATCCACGACCGCCTCAAGCCCGGCACCGCCGCCATCTACGCCTCCGCCGCCGGGCGCGCCGGGCGCAGGCCGGTGACGCTTATCGGCTTCAAGAGCGACGACGGGTCCAGAAAGAAGCTCTCGGAGCTGCTCAAGCTCTCTTCGGGCAGCTTCGAGAAAGCCTTCAGGAAGGAAGGCGTCATACTCCCGGTCCCCCTGGCCCGCGCCCTGGGCGTGAGCGCCGGCGACAAGTTTACGGTGCGCTATGACAGGAAATTCGAGAGAACGCCGCGTGAAGCCAGGCTCGAGGTAAGCGCGGTCTGCGGCGCCGGGGCTTATCCCGGCCAGGACGTGGTGCTGCTGTACGACTCCGGCTTCTACGACCTTTATTACGACGACCTGCCGGCCGGCCCCGGACCGGGCGCGAAGCCTTACACGGCGGAGGGCCCCTGGGGCGCCCTGGCGGCGCCGGAATGGGTGCTGCTTAAGCGCACCTACAATACCGACGAGTACAAGCTGAAGTACCAGGAAATAGCCCGCAACAAGTGGAAAGGCACCACCATAGACGTCTCCACCATGTACGAGACGGCCAGCGATATCCTCAAGCTGGAATCCGTGCTGAACATCATCACGCTTTCGGCCGTGCTGGTGCTCTTCTTCATCATCTTGCTGGGCGTGGTGAACACCCTGCGCATGACCATCCGGGAGCGCACCCGGGAGATAGGCACCGTGCGCGCCATCGGCATGCAGCGCAACGACGTGCACGCTATGTTCCTGCTCGAGACCTTCTTCCTGACCCTTTTCTCTTCCATCGCCGGGGTGCTGACGGGCTTCGCGGCCATGAAGCTCGTCTCGCTCATCACTTTCCACCCGCAGGACAACCCGCTGGGGATGCTGCTGGTGAACGGGCATCTGTACTTCCTGCCCACTTTCTTCGGCATAGCCGGCAGCGTGCTGCTGATAATAGCGATAGCCGCGGTCACGGCCTGGTTCCCGGCGCGCCGCGCGGCGAACATGCCTCCGGCGCAGGCGCTGGGACATTTCACTTGATCTATGAAAAAACTTCTATTGTGTTCGCTCCTCGTCTTCCCGGCGGCCGGCCTGCGCGCCGAAAGCCGCGTAGTCCCCGTCCTGAAGGCCATAGACGCCAATTACAAGATGCGCAAGGACATCAGGGCCGACGTGACCATGACCCAGCAGAGGGCGGGACAGGGGACCAAGATAATAGACATGGCCTATTTCCGCCGGGACTCGGACGACGCCTTCCTGATAGCCATGAACGCGCCGGAGAACGAGAAGGGGAACGGTTACCTGCGGGTGGGCGACAATTTCTGGATGTACCGCAAGAACACACGCACCTTCCAGCACGTGAACCGGGACGAGAGCATAGGCGGCACGGACGCGCACAGCGACGATTTCGAGACCCGCAAGCTGGAGGAGCTCTACGGGCCGGCCTTGGATCCCTCCGGCGCCGAGAAATTCTCGCTGGAGCTGCTGGGCAAGGTGGAAGTCAATAAGTTCGAGGTGCGGGCCAGGGTCAACGACGTGGATTATCCCAAGCAGATCTTCTGGACCCGCCGCGACAATAATCTGCTGCTCAAGCAGGAATCCTATTCCCTGTCGGGCACGCTGATGCAGACGGCCTATTTCCTGAAGTTCACCGAGGTGGAGGGGCGCTTCGTGCCCGTGAAGCAGCTCTTCATAGACGAGTTCGAGAAAGGCAATAAGACCGTGGTCGAGATCTCGAACCTGGTCCCCGGCAAACTGGACGACAAACTCTTCACCAAGGCTTACCTCGAGAACCTGAGCAAATGAACATGAAAAGACTGCTTATCGTGGCCGCGCTCTCTTCCATTTTTACCGCCGCGGTTTTCGCGGAGGACCCCCCCACGAGGCTGGGTATGACCTTCGGGGTAGCCGCCGACCCTTCCGAAGAGGAGCTGTTCTCCAGCTCCGAAGTGGTCACGCAGGCCGCCGCCGCGCCCGGCCGGGCCGAGGAAAAGAAGACCCTCGGCGTCTCCGGCAGCGTGGTGAGCGTCATGGAGGACGTGGTCTACAGCTCCTCCACCGCCGACCCGCTCAATACCTATATCCTGGGCAGCCTCCTGCTGGACGCGCGCCTGAAGAACGGCGTGAAGGCCTTCGCCAACCTGGAGACCAGCTACTATCCCAAAGTCCGCCAGACCACCGCCACGCTGCGCGAGATCTTCCTGGATTTTAATATAGGCGACCGCGTCTATTTCCGCACCGGCAAGCAGGTGCTGCAGTGGGGCCGGTGCTACCTTTGGAACCCCACCGACCTGGTGAACGTCGAGAAGATCCCTTTCGTCCCCAAGATAGGCTCGCGCGAAGGCGCCTACGGCCTGAAGTTCCACGTGCCTTTCGGCACCAGGTACAATATCTACGGCTTCCTGGACACCGGCAGCGCCGCCACGGACCGCGACCTGGGCGGCGCGCTCAAGTTCGAGCTGCTGACGGGCCGCACCGAGATGGCCTTCTCCGGCTGGGCGAAGCGCAACCGCCGGCCCGTTTTCGGCTACGACCTGTCCAGCCGCCTGGGGGACGTGGATATAGCCGGCGAGGTCAGCGTAGCGCGCCGCGACAACGACCGGTTCGTCCGGAACAATAACGGCACGCTCGAGACCTTCCGCAAGGACCAGGAGTGGGTCTCCAAGGCCGCCGTGGACTTCAGCAAGGGCTTCCGGCTGGGCAATTTCAAAGACAGGCTCACCGTGACCACCGAGTTCTTCTACAACCAGGGCGGCTACGTCAAAAGCCCGTTCAGGGACAAGAACCTTTATCTCTTCTCCGGACCTCTTTCCTCGGCGCTGCCAGCCGGCACCAAAGGCCTCTTCCTGCTCGGCAACGGCCTCTACACGCCCAACTACCTCGCCCGCTATTACGGGGCGGTGTTCCTGAGCGTCAGCCGCTTCGTCATTACGGACCTTACGCTCAACACCAACTACATCCACAATTTCAACGACGCTACCGGCGCGCTCTCGGCCGGCGTCAATTATAAGAATCTGAACGATTTCACCGCCGGCTGCCTTGTCCTCGCGCCCCTGGGCCCCGCCAATGGCGAATACACTTTCTCCGGAGCAAAACTCCTGCTGCAGCTTACTGCGGGGGTTTCGTTCTAAATCTAAGGACGCTTCTTAAGAGGCGCCGATAAAATGACAATAAGATCCAGGATCATAACCGCGGTTTCGGTCCTGGTCTTTTGCGGTGTTTTTGTCGCGCCGTTCGTCCATTATTTCATCACCGGAAAATTCCCGAGAGGTTTCCCCGTACAGGCCTCCTCTTCCCCGCGTCCCGGGCCCGTGAAGAGCGGGCAGGGGCCTGCGCCGGCCCCTGCCGTAATGGCGGGCAGGACGGCGGCGCCGCCGGTCCCGGCGCGTTCCGTCCGTAAGTTCTTCGGGTTCACCCCGTACTATTACGAAGAAAAATACAGGCCGGATATAGGTAAACTCAGGGACTGGGGCGCGAATACCGTCAATATAATGGTGGAGGACCTGGCCGGCGCCCTTGACCAGAACCGGCTGCTGGGCCTTGGCGAAGAGGGCGTTGACGGGCAGGCCGACTGCTTCCCGCCGCCCGACGTAAAAACGGAAAAAGAGGTCAGGGAGCTCGCGGAGGGCGCGCACGCGCTCGGCCTGGTGGTTAATCTCGTTCTGCCCGTTTCTCCGAAATGGCTCAAGCTCGCCGAGGAACTCAAAGCGCAGATGATACTTATAAACTGGGAAGGCGACGCCCGTTACCCGGAGGCCGGCGATTCGGCCGACGCGCTCAACCGGACCAACGCCGTTCTGCTGAAAGAGGCCAAGAAACATTATTCGGGCCTGATAGGGGTGGGCTTTACCAATTTGATAAGGCGGGACCCTGCCGGCGGCTTCGCGGAAAATCCGCATGCCGGCGGGCTGGACGCGCGCGGCTACGATTTCCTGACGATAAACCCGCATCCCGATCCCTCGATGACCCCGGACGGGCTTATCGAGTACGCGGCGGCCTCCGCCGAAGCGGCCAGGAAAATAGCCGCGAAAAGCGGTATCGAAAAGGTCCTCCTGGCCGCCGTGATGGTGAAAGCCGAAAGTTCGCCGGTCAGGGGCTTTGTCGGCAGCGGCCATGAATATTCGGCTGAAGAAGAGGCGCGGTTCTACGGCCAGCTTTTTTCCAGGACCTCCGGGCTTCTGGACGGCTATTTCCTGGATTTCAGCGGCTGGGAAAAACGCCCGGCCGCCGCCGCCATAAGCGCTTTTTACGGAAAGGCGCCATAGCAGGGGCAGGCAGCGGGCCATTATTCATAAAGTCAGAGCTTTTTCTGCCTGCGTCCCTTGCCGGGCCGGTCCGCCGTGGCCGGCTTTCAAGACCGGGAACCCTATGCGGACTTAAAACAGCGCGAAGTATCGTAAAATATACTGTATAAGGTCAATTAAAGAGTTGACGCTGAAAATCCGATGGAAAATAAAGAAGCCGCGGCGCGTATCAAGATCAATAAGCTGCTTGAAGCGGCTGGCTGGCGCTTTTTTCCGGAAGGAAGCGCCCCGGCCACTATCCTTCTTGAGCCCGGTGTGACGCTCAAACCGGCCGGACTTGAAGCGCTCGGCGAAAACTTCGAGAAAACCGGTAAAGGCTTCATTGACTTCCTGCTGCTGGACGCCAAAGGTTTCCCGTTTATTGTTCTTGAGGCCAAATCCGAGGACAAGAGTTATGAAACACAGCCTTATACACGATAAAACCTACAAGGCCTGGCTTGCGGAGCTAAAAGGGAGAATCCTTGGCGCCCAGCTTAAGGCCGCCGTAGCTGTAAACACGCAGCTTCTTGAATTCTATTGGGAGCTTGGCGCGGACCTAATTGAAAAACAGAAAAACGCGAAATGGGGCGACGGGCTGGTAGAACAGTTGAGCAGGGATTTAATGTCGGAATTTCCTGAGATGAAAGGATTTTCGCGCACCAACCTTCTGTACGTAAAAAAGTGGTGTGTGTTCTATAGCGGCGGGAATCTAATTGTCCCACAGCTTGTGGGACAAACGCGCGGGGCAGCCTTGGCCGGGATTTTTAAAATTCCCTGGGGACATAACAGGGAAATAATTACTAGTTGCGAAAGCGTGAAAGAAGCGCTTTTTTATGTTCATAATACCGTTAAATATAACTGGAGCAGGAGCGTTCTCGTCCACCAGATGGAAAGCGGACTTTATAACCGGGAAGGAATGGCTCCAAATAATTTCGCCGCAGCCCTGCCTAAGCCGCAGTCCGATCTGGCGAAACAGACGCTGAAAGACCCTTACATTTTCGACTTCCTGAACCTTACACAGGAACATGACGAGAGAGAGCTGGAAAACGCTCTTGTTGAACATATAACGAAGTTCCTCCTGGAATTGGGAGCCGGTTTCGCTTATGTCGGCAGGCAGGTTCCCTTGCGGGTCGGGGAAAGTGATTTTTATATTGATCTGCTTTTTTATCATCTGAAACTCCGCAGTTATGTGGTTATCGAGTTGAAAACAACTGCGTTCGAACCGGAATTCGCCGGCAAGCTGAATTTTTATCTGACAGCGGTAGACAGGCAGGTCCGCTCCGAGCAGGATAACCCTACCATAGGCATAATTATATGCAAGAAGAAAGATGGAATCATCGCCGAATACGCCTTAAGCGACATCCTCAAACCTATAGGCGTTTCCGAGTATAAATTAACGCAGTCGCTGCCCAAGAGCATTAAATCCAGCCTGCCGAGCATCAAAGAAATAGAAAAAGAACTGGGGTCAAGGAAATGATCGCAGCAACAGGGAAGTCGAAATCCGGGTGGAAGAACTAAATTAAACAGCGGATTTAGTAGGACAGACCCCGGCAGCGTAGGGGTAATGTTTATAAAGGAAATCAATTGAGCGAGCAGAAACAAGAAAAACCAGCGGCCCAGCCCGCCGCGGGCCGGGCCGCTCCCGGACTGCCGGGCAGCCTTGCTTACTCACATATCGGCTGACTATAAACCATGAAAGTCGAAATTATCGGCCCCGACGAGAACCTGGTGGAGAAAGCGGGGGAGCTCCTGCTTTCCTCCAGGTCGCTGCCCGGCAACCTCGTGGTTTTCCCCGGCAAGCGGCCGGCGCATTTCCTGCGGAAATACCTGGCGGAGAAGAGCGGGGGGGCGCTGAGGGCGCCGGTCATAACCTCGATGGACGGTTTCATCGACCTGGCGGCGGAAGAGCTCGGGATAAAAGGCCGGGAAGCCTCTTCCCTGGACCTGGCCGAAGTGCTGTACGGGCGCCTCAAGAAGGAACTTTGCCAACTGATAGCGCGCTCACCCGGCGAGCTTTCCCTGGATTCCTTCCTGCCCTGGGCGCTGAAGCTGGCCGGGGATTTCGAGGAGCTGAAGATAGAGCTGAAGACCCGGAAAGACCTGTCCGGCTACGATTCTATCCTGCCCGAAGACCTGCGTTCCGCTTCCTACATAAAGAAGCTGGAGAGCTTCAGCCGCCTCTACGGGGATTTCTACGACGAATTGGAAAAAGAGGAACTGCTGACCCGCTCCATGAAATACGCCCGGGTGGCCGGGGAGATCGGGAAACTGGACCTGTCGAAGTACGAGAACATCGTTTTCGCCGGCTTTTTCGCCCTCACCAATTCCGAGAAGGCCGTTCTGAAACACCTCTCCGCCCGCGGCGCGCACGTGCTGCTTGAAGCCGGGCCCGGCTTGGAGGAGCAGTTCGCCTTTCTAGGCAAATCGCCTCCGCCGGCGGCCGCCCATAAGCAGCCCAGGCTTCACTTTTATAAAGCCTCAGATACCCACGGCGAGGTCTTCAAGCTGGCGCGGGTGCTGAAGGACCCGGCCCCCGGCGACGTGATAGTGCTGCCGGAGGCGCGGACCCTTTTCCCGCTGCTGGAGAACGTGCTGCCCGCGGCCGGGGATTACAATATCTCGATGGGCTACCCGCTGGCCGCCACGCCGGTCTGCGCCCTGCTGGACGCGCTGGGCGACCTGCTGGACGGGAAAGGCGAGGCCGGCTATTTCGCGCCGGATTATCTGAAGTTCGTCTTCCACCCGTACATCAAGAACTTCTACCTCAAGGGCGCGGCCGAGCCCGGCCGCGTGATCTTCCAGACCGTGGAAGAGCGGCTTTCCGGCCGGATGAACAAATACGTCACGCTCCGGGATATAGAGGAGGACGTACAACTGCTGAGGGAAGCCGCCGCGAAACTGAAGGATCACGGCGAAAGCCTCGGCCCCGCCGACGTGAAAGCGCATCTGGCCGCCCTGCATAAGGCCCTCCTCGCCCCTTTCGAGGAGATCAAGGACCTGGCGGACTTCTCCGGCAAGCTGCTGGACCTGATCTCGCGGATCTCGGAGAGCAGCACCGCGCCGCTGCACCCTTACTGGGCGCCTTTCGTGGAAAAAACGATGGAGCGGATAATCGAGTTGAAGAACTCCAGGCTGGCCGGGGAAAGCTTCAATGGCCCCGCCGGTTATTTCAAGTTCTTCATGACCTTTCTCCAGGGCGCCGCTTACCCTTTCCCAGGCACGCCGCTGAAGGGCCTGCAGGTGCTGGGCTTCCTGGAGACCCGCTGCCTGAAGTTCAAACGCGTCTATTTCCTGGACGCTAACGCCGATATCCTGCCCGCTTCCCGCAAGGAGGACACCATCCTTTCGCATTTCGTGCGCGAAGGCCTGGGCCTGTCCACCTATAAGACCCGCGAGCGGCTTTCCCGGTATTATTTCAGCGCCCTGCTCGCCGGGGCGGGCGAGGCGCATATCTTTTACAAAGACAGCGCCGCCAGCGAGCGGAGCCCTTTCGTGGAGAAGCTGGCCTGGGACCTGGAGCGGCGGGGGGAAAAGCCGGACGAGACGGACGTGCACCTGCGCATAGATTTCTCGCAGGCCGAGCCGGGGCCGGCGGCTAAAACCCCGGAGCTGACAGCCTCGCTGAAGGCCCGGGAATTCTCGCCCTCGGCCCTGGACGCCTATTTGCGCTGCGGCCTTCAGTTCTATTACCGCTACGCCCTGCGCCTGAGCGAAAAGGACGAGCTCTCCGACGACATAGAGCAGCGCGACATAGGCGTTATCGTGCACGAGGTGCTGGAGAATTTCTTCAAGGCCGGGACGGGGAAGCCGCTGAACATAAAAGAGGCGGATTACAAGCGGGTCCTGGAAGAGGCAGGCAGGGTCTTCGACGAGCGGCTGAAAGGCCATAACGCGGGCTTCGAATACCTGATAAAGCGGCAGGTGGAGCGCCGGCTGCGCGAGATCCTCGACTATCACCGGGACAACCTGCCCGGCATCACTATACTGGGCTGCGAGACCGAACTGACCGCCGAACTTCCCACCAGGTATGGCGCGGTAAAACTGAAAGGCCGGGCCGACCGGGTGGACCAGCGCGGCGGGGTGGTCCACATTTTGGATTACAAGACCGGCGCCCGCGCCGGCGTGCCCAACTGGCGGAAGTTCGACCCGGCCGCGCGCGAAGACTGGCCCGATACTCTGAAGTCCACCCAGCTCCCTTTCTATATCCTGGCTTACCTCTCCGGGAATAAGGGCGCGGAGGCGCGAAACATGGACGCCTCTCTGATGCTGCTCGGCGCGGAGAATATCTCCGAGGAAACGCTTTACAAAGAGCGCTATAAGAAGTCCCCCGACAAGACCGCGGTTTTCGCGAACTACAAGGCGGCCATCACGGCCCTGGTGGAGGAGATACTGGACAAAGACCTGCCTTTCGCCCCGTCCCCGGACGAAAAGCCATGCGCTCTCTGCTCCTTCAAAGATCTCTGCGGCAGACAATGGGTGGAGTAGCTAAAAAAGCTTAACTACTTCTAAAATAGACGTTATAATAGAAGCATACGTTCAAAAGAAGACCGGAACTTCCTAACCGTGATATTAATATGAAAATAGCCATAGGACTCGGACTGGATAAGAACCCGGAGAAGGCTGTCTCGGAAGCGGTGAAGCAGGCGCTTAAAACCGTGCCTAAACCCGGCCTGGCGGTGGCTTTCGCTTCCATACACTACGACCAGAAGAAAGTGCATAAGGCGCTCTGCCGCTATCTGGACCCCGCCGTGCTTACCGGGGGCTCCTGCTACGCCGAGATCACCAATGCCGGGGTTTCGAAGCACAGCGTGGCCGTGCTGCTGCTCTCCGGCGAAGGGCTTAAGGCGTCTTTCAGCGTCTCCGAGGTTTTCGAGGACTGCCGCATGACAGGCCTGGCGCTCGCCGCCGGTCTGCCGCCGGCAGACTCCGGGGCCCGGAAGCTGGCGCTGCTCTTCGGCTCCATCAAGACCGGTTACGAGCAGCGGATGGTGGACGCGATCACGGAAAAGCTCGCCCCGGCGCCGGTCTTCGGCGGGCTCACCTGCGGGCAATACGACCTGGGGATGAGCCACCCGGATTTCTGGACCAATTACCAGTTCTGCGGCTGCGATCTCTCCAGGACCGGGGCCAGGCTGGCCGCGCTGGAGCTGCCTGCGGGCACGAAACTGGCTTTCGGCTACGGCCACGGCTGGGAGCCGGTGGGGGAGGAGCTGGAGATAACCCGCGCCGAAGGCCCCGAGGTCTTCGAACTGAACGGGTTGCCGGTGATAGAGTTCTACCGGCAGTTCCTGGGGCGCGACGCCGGGGACAAGTTCTTCGAGCTGATGCTGCAGCGCTACGGTTTCTCCATCGTCGCGCCGGGCGCGGGCAAGACTCTGATAAAGCTGCCCGTCGCCTGCGATTTCAAGAAAGGCTCCATCCGCTATTTCCCGGCCGAGGATATGCGGGGCAAAAAAGTGCGCCTGATCCAGGCCAGCCGCCGCAGCCTCGTCGAAGGGGCGCGCGAGGCCGCCAAGGAATGCGCCGCGGCCCGCCCCGGCAAAAAACCGGCGCTGGTCTTCATGGTCAGCTGCTGCTCCCGCTCCCATATCCTGCACAGCAGGGAGAACGACGAAGTGGACGCGGTGCGCTCCGTTTTCGGCAAGGCCATCCCGGTGTTCGGTTTCTACTCAGGCGGGGAGATAGTGCCCTGGCTGAATAGCTGCGCCCCGGCCGGCGGCTGCGGCTCCTTCTACCACGCCACGACGGTGGCGCTGATGGCGCTTTACGCGGACGGCGCGGTGAAGTTCTCGGTGCCGAAAGAGAGGCGCTCTGAGACCCAGCCGGCGGGGACCGACAAGGTCCTGCTGGCCCGCAGCGAGGAAATGCTGGACACCACCGAAAGCTTCCTGGCGAATCTGAGCCGCAAGTCTTACAAGGACGGAGAGCTGCTCCGCCGCCAGCACGAGATGATCCACGCCTATACCCCGCACGGGGTCTGGGACGAGGTGGGCGCGGTGGCCTCCGCCGGCGGGCAGGAGCTGAAGGACGCCGAGTTCACCGGCGTATTCATGTTCATGGACGTGAAAGGCTTCACGCCCTATACCGAGGCGCATACTTCCGCCGAGGTCGTGAAGGCCCTGAACGAGATCTTCTCCCCGGCCACCGGGCTGATCTACAAGCACGGCGGGGACGTGGATAAATATATCGGCGACTGCATCTTCGCCTGCTTCCCATCGGCGGAGGAGGCTGCGCGCGCGGCCAGAGCCATTCTGCTGCTGTTCCGGGAGCTGAAGGCGAAGGGGAATCCCTTCGACGTGCGGATAGGCCTGAACGGCGGCCGCGCCGTGCGCGCCAACGTGGGCGCGCCGAACCGCCGGGAATACACTTTCATCGGCGACGCGGTGAACACGGCCCAGCGCCTGGAGAGCAACTGCGAGCCGGGGAAGGTCCTGCTTTCGGCCGGGGTCCACGCTGAAGCCGGCTCCGTCTTCGGCTCGGCTTCGGAAAAAGTGGTGGCCCTCAAGGGCAAGGCCAAACCCCTGACCGCCTTCCTCTGCGAGCCGTAAAGAATACGGAGAATACGGCGACATAATACCTATTTCACCGATTTAAGTATTATGTCGCCGTATTTCGCGCAACCGGGACGGGGCCCCGCACGTATTACAATGATGGCTGAGACCGAAACAGACCTGGTAAGCCGCTGCCTCGGGGGGGACAATACCGCTTTCGCCGGCCTCCTCGAAATTTACCAGGACAGGATCTACAGCTTCGCCCTGCGCCTGCTCAAAGACCCCGTCGCCGCCGAAGAGGCCGCGCAGGAAGCCTTCGTAAAAGCCTTCAAAGGCCTTTCCTCTTATAATCCGGCCTATCCTTTTTCCTCCTGGCTTTTCCGCATAACGCACAATGCCTGCATGGACGCCCTGCGCGCCGGCTCTAAGAACGTTTCTATGGACGAAGAAGATTTTACCGAGCTGCCCGACCCCTCGGCCGGGGTGGACGCGAGCGTTTCGGATTCGCTGGATTCGGAAAGGATAGAGGCCATGCTGGCTTCCCTGCCGCCTATCTACAGCGAAGTGCTGCTGCTGGCTTACAGGGAGAACATGGGCTCCTCGGAGATAGCCCGCGTGATAGGCGCGCCGGAAGGCACGGTGAAGGCCAGGCTGTCCCGCGGGCGGGAGCTCGTAAAAGTGAAGATCTTCAGGAAAGGGGGCGCAACCGTTTAGGCGCTCCGTCCGTATTACCTGAGAGGACATATGCAAAGCGACAAGACCGAAGAACTTATAGCCAGGGCCATAGCCGCCCTGCCTTACCGCAGGCCTTCGGCCGGCTTCAGCGCCAGGGTGCTGGCCGGCATAGCCGCCGAAGCGCAGCCGGCCTGGGAGGCGCGCTTATTGAAGGCTGCGGGCCTGCTGGTGGCGGCCTGGGGCGCCGGCCTCGCCTTCGTTTCGGCGAAGCTGCTTTACGCTAATTTCGGCGAGCTGGCCGCTCTCCTTATACAGCCCGGAGGCATAGCGGAGGCGCTGAACCTGGCGGCGGCGCGCGCCGGGCTCATACTGGCGAAACTGACGGCGGCTTTGCCCGCCTTTTCCGGTTTGCTCTCGGCGGCGGCCGGCGGGCTGCCGGCCTGGTACGAAACGGCGGCGGCGGCGCTGGTCTGCTCCGCGGCCATAGCGGCTTTTTCAAAAGGCGGGCGCCTTGCCCGCCAGGCGGTCTGAATCATGGAGGAGAAGAAAATGAAAAACATTAAAAATTACGCGCTGGCGGCTTTTGCGCTGCTGTGCCTGGGGCAGGCGGCCCAGGCTCGCCGTTCCGAACTGCGCCACGAGGACGTGGTGGTGGAAAAAGGCCGGACCCTGCGCGAGGACGTGGCCACCGAGAAGTCCATAACCGTGAACGGCGCGCTGTACGGAGACGCGGTTTCCGTCGGCGGCGCCTCGGTAACGGTGAACGGGGAAGTCACCGGGGACATCGCCTCCATCGGCGGGGCGGTCTTCGTCCCGGGCTTTGTAAAGGGCGACGTGGCCAGCATGGGCGGACCGGTAAACATAAGCGGCTCGGTCATGGGCGACGTGGCCAGCATGGGCGGCAGCATAGAACTCTCCGGAACCGCGAACGTGCTCGGCGACATCTCGGCGCTCGGAGGCTCTTTCATCAAAGGCGAGAAAGCCACCCATAAAGGGGAGGTGCACAGCTTCGACGCCAGGGCGGCGCGCAAGATGCTGCCGCGCGTCCTCAGGCTCGCGCGCTACTCCGGCCGGGACCAGGACGGCGCCAACCCCTGGCTGCTGGGCGGCCTGCTGGGGCTCGGGCTGCTGGTCTTCCTTTCCCTGCTGGCCACCGGCGCGGTGCTGCTGCTGCTGCCGGCCGTCTTCTTCCCGAAGAACGTGGAGAACGCCGCGGCCGCTATCTCCGTAGATATGTGGCGCGCCTGCGGCATAGGGGCGCTGCTGGTGGTGGGCTTTTTCCCCGGCCTGCTGATGGTGATAGTTTCCGTCCTGGGCATACCGCTGGTGCCGTTCGCGCTGATGCTCTACGCGGCCGCGGCCGCGCTGGGCCTGAGCGCTTTCAGCCTGGTGCTGCAGGCCAGGTTCTTCGACGGGATAAAGAAGACCGGCCCCGCCGGGCTGCCGGGGAAAGTGTTCGCCGGCTACGCCCTGATGGCGGGCCTGATGTTCTTCGGGAAGGTCATCCCGCTGGTGGGCGGGGTGCTTTCCCTTATCGGCTTCATGCTGCTCGCTTTTGGGACCATGCTGGGCCTGGGCGCGGCGTGGATGACGAGGATGGGGAACCAGGGCGGCAACCCGCCGGCGCCGCCGGTTCCGCCGGTAGTGCCGGGCTTGCCCGCGCTGCCGGTCCTGCCGCCGCCGGCGCAATAAAAGCTATGAACATGGGAAAGGGCCTCCGCGGGGAGGCCTTTTTCGTCCGTAAAATAGTAGAATTGAAAAATGACGACAATGGAAAAAAGGTCTTCCGACCTGACGCTGTGGGTGCTGCTGGCTGTTTTCCTTTCCCTTTTCCTGGCCATGGTCTGGCCCTATCTGGTGGCCCTGCTGATGGGCCTGCTGCTGGCCATACTCAGCAGGCCGCTTTACGACCTGTTGTCCAGGCGCGGGCTGGGCCCGCGCGCCGCCGCCGGCTTCGGGATGACCGTCATTCTGCTGGCCATAATCGCGCCGCTGACCGTCTTCGCCGTCACCGCCGTGAAGCAGGCCATAGCCCTGGCCGCCTACCTGGCCGACGAGCGCGGCGCGGAGTTTATACGGGCCGCCGTGGCCGCCGTAACCGCGCTGAAGCCCGTGCAGTGGGTGATAGAAAGCCCGGCCGACCTGCAGGCCAAAGGCCTGGAATTCGCGCAGAGCGCCGGCGCGGCGCTGAGCCGCGTTATTTTAGTGCAGGCGGCGGCCCTGCCCGACCTGGCGCTCAAGATAGTGATCTCCCTGCTGGCCTGGTTCTTCCTGCTTTTCGAGGGGGAGGATTTCCTTAAATGGCTGATGGGGAGGGTCAATATGGACCCGGGGCTGCGCCGCAGGCTCGCCGATTCTTTCCGCGCCACCGCGGCCTCCACGGTCTGGGCTACGGCGGCGGCGGCGGCGGCCCAGGCGCTGGTGGTCATGCTGGGCTTCCTGCTCCTCGGCGTGCCGAATGTCTTCCTCGCCGGAGGCGCCACTTTCATCTTCGCCTGGATACCCATACTGGGCAGCCTGCCGGTCTGCCTCGCCGGGGCGGTCTACCTGTATTTCAGCGGCTCCCTCTTCAAGCTGGCCCTGCTGGGCCTGGTGGCCGTGGTGGCCGGCTTGATGGACAATGTCGTGCGGCCTATAGTGATGAAAGGCCACGGGGATATGCACCCGCTGCTGGCTCTTATCTCCATCTTCGCCGGCATACGTATGTTCGGCATCCTGGGCGTTATTTTCGGGCCCATAGTGGCGGCCATGCTCCTGGCCCTGCTGAATTCCTGGCAGGTACAGCCGGCGGAAGAGGGGAAGTAGGTCTTTAGACCCAGGCCGGCTTACCCTATATGGCCCGTGCGGTTATAAGGTTATATCGCTATAATTGAGACAGATAGTTGTGCAACTTAAACAAGGCGGACACTAATGAAAAAGATCAACGGTTTCCTCGCTCTGTCGTTCTTAAGCGTCCTTACCACCGGGGCTTTCGCCCTGGACCTGGATAAACCCCTTCCTAACTGGATAGACCACAGCCGCGAAAAGGCCGACGGCAGGGGGCCCGTTATCTCGGCTACCCGCAAGGGCGTCACTCCTTCCGATTTCCGCATGCCGGCCGAATACGAGCCCGTCAGCGCGGTAGCCATCGGCTGGGCCGCTTATACGCCAATGCTGACCGGCGTAGCCAGAGCCGTCACCGGCCCCGGCAGGGCGCAGCTCTGGGCCGTGGCCGGTCCTTCCTCTATTTCGGGCGTGCCCGCCGCCAAGTATTCCCGCATCTCCGCCCCGCTCGACACCGTCTGGATGCGCGACTACGGTCCCTTCGGCGTTTCGGCCGGCAAGCCCGGCATAGTCGATTCCATCTACCGCCACTACCAGTACCGCCGCAACGACGACGCCGTCCCCGGCGTGCTCGGCCAGGCCAAGAACATCGGCGTGTACGGCATGCCTATCATCATGGACGGCGGCAACCTGATGGTGGACAGCAAGGGCACCCTGTTCATGACCAGGCGCACCTACCTCTGGAACTCCAATATGAGCGAGGACGAGGTCAACACCCACCTTAAGAACTACCTGAAGGTCAAGAACATAGTCACCTTCGACTACGCGGGCTACCCCGGCGAACCCGCGGACGGCACCGGCCATATCGACATGTTCATAAAACTGCTCGACGACAACACCGTGCTGCTGGCGGTGACCGAGGACGAGCCTTTCAAGGCGGCCTGCGACAAGGCCCTGGCCTGGTTCAAGGCCAACAAGGCCCCCAACGGCCGGCCCTACAAGATCGTCACCGTGAAGGCCTGGGCTAACGGCGCCTGGTACACTTACACTAACTCCGTGGTGGTCAACAACGTGGCGATCATACCTTCCTATTCCGGCTCCGCGGAGGAAGGCAACGCCAGGGCCGCCTACGAAGCCGCCGGCTACACCGTGGTTCCAGTGCTCTCCGACGACAGCATACGCTCCGGCGGCTCCATCCACTGCGTCACTCAGACCATCCCCGGCGAGCCGGGCAAGAGCGTGAGCCTGACGGACCTCCCCGTGTTCACGGATATGGAAGTGACCGTGCCTCTGGCCCCGCTGACCAACGGCGGCGGCTCCACTTCGGTGGAACAGCTGCTCGGCCTGTAAAAGACTTATAAGGCAGAATAAAGACCGCCGGCGAGACCGGCGGTTTTTATTTTCCCGGGCCTAAAGGGCCCAGCTGCGTCTGGGATTAAAAATATTCCCCGGCTGGGTAGTTAGATACTTACGGAAGCGGCTCCTTTAAGTCATACTTTATATATGTTGTCCTTTAAGGGAACGTTCGGGGCCGGCCTGGCGGCCATGGTTATATCGCTCTCCGCCGCTCCCGCAGCCGCCTCCGGCTTTTCCTTCGACGCTCCTTACGGGAACGGCGCCCTCTCTGAAACCGTGCTGGACCTCAAGGAACGGTCAAAAGGTTTCCTGGAGCCGGACCCGCCGCCCGCCGTTACCCCTTCTAACGAGCTGACCCGCTTCTGGGAAGACCTGAAGCTCGGCGCCATGGGCGACGGTCTCTGCAAGAGCGCCCAGGCGGACCTGAACGCCCACGCCGTCATCTCGGACGTCGTCGGGCTGGAAGGCGGGCTGAAGCGGTACCTCAGGCAGTTCCCCGACAACCGGATAGCTCTTATAGACGAGATACGGCTCAAGCTGGGCGCCAATTTCGGCATCCAGGCGCTTCAGGTTCCGAACGCCGCCGTTCTGACGGTGAACGTCTTCGGCGGGGTGGAAGGCAGGTCTATGGTGGTCCGGCCGCTGGAAAGCAAGCGCTATTGCAAAGAGCTGGGTACGTTGGCGAAGCTTTATGAGGTGAAGACCGTCCTCCCCGCCAGCGCCGGGAGGATAGCCGGGATGGAGAAGGGGGAGATCTGGAAAGTCCCCTTCATAGTCCGCTACGGCATCGGCGGCGGCGTTAGCATGCCTGTGGGAGAGCTGGTCAACATTACTATAGGGGCGAGCTACGCGAAGGAGGGGAGGCCCTCCGTAACCCTTTACCGGCTGGACGAAAATACTTTAAGGCTGCGCCTGAGACTGGACCATCTTACCGTCAGGACCTTCGGGGCGTCGGCGGCGACGGTGCGGATCCCGGCCGGCGAGCTCGGCCTTCCGGGCGCGGAGAACATCCTGGCCGCGCAGGTAGACAAGAGCCTGGCCGGGGAAATAAACAAATTCATCGCCTTCCAGCTGGCGCTGGGCCAGTCCAGGGCCAAAGGCAGGAAGCTGCTGCTCGAATACTACCTGGACCCCGATAACCCGGAACAGATGGGGAAGCTGGCGGAATTCCTGAAAGGCAATATCGGCATCATCAGGAAACTGGTGGAGATGGGCGTCAGGCACGGCGATTTCTCCGAAGCCGGGGACGACCTGAACGCCCAGGCCGGGGCCGCCGGCGCGGAGCTCGGCGCGGAGCACAGCTTCGCCGGCGCGGACCACTACAGCGGCCACAGCAATAACCTGGGCGTCAATATCCCCGTAATACACTACCACCAGAGCGCCAGCGCCTCGGTCTATCACCGCTACCGCTCGCAGGACGACGGCGGCGTCCTCCATGTCCAGCAGAGGACCGGCGCGTCCTACGGGGAATCCATCAATATCCCCGTCCTCGGGCATATGTACAAGTACAATACGCAGAGGAATCTTTACGTCGTGAACAAAGAGTCCCCTTCCGGCGAGGTCTCGGGGCCGGCGCTGCTTTACCAGCATTACGAGGGTTTCGTCCGGGCCAACGACGCCGCGGCGCGCGGGATGCTGGAGAAGGCCGACGGCATCCTCAGGTACGCCGGCGTCCACGGCGGCCCCGCCGGTCCCGGCGGCTTTTTCCCTTCGGGTTCCATCTTCCCTCCTCCGCCGCCGGAAGCGGTAAAGTTCTACAAAGCCGCCGTAATGTCCTTTAAACTGCTGTTCAACGAAAAAGCGGTCCAGGATATAATTTTCGCCGCGCCCCAGGCCATCCTGGCGGCCTATATGAACGTGATGCGCGAGACCCAGCCGCTCATAGTGGATAAGGTCCTGGACCTCTTCGAGGTGACCGAGAACGGCGGCGTAACCTGCGATTACAGAGAGGCGGCGAAACGGCTGGGGACCGGCCGGGAAATGGACCACACCGCCAACCCGCTGGAGATAGTCAGGACGCTGGCCTCCTGCGCCTCCGGTTTCATCAAGGACCTCCTGGGCGTCAGGAACGAGGCCGGTTGGAAAGCCCGCTCGGAGCGGCTGGCCGATGCCGGCGCGGGCACGTGGAGGAGCGGGCTCGGCTACGAGAATTGCCTCAAGGTAATGATACAACTGGTGGACGTGAAAGATATTTCGGCCCAGCTTTATGTCCACACCGAAAAGAACGTGGAGGGCGAAGAGGACGTCACCCGGACCTATTCCGCTTTCGGTTCCGGCGACGGCTTCGACGGCGCCCTGGCCGAAGCCGGGCAGATGCGGGACCGCTTCAACGACCCCTCCGCGCTGACTGACTGAGCCGGAAAAAGAAAGGACCCGGCGATGCCGCCGGGTCCTTTCTTCAGGCGCGAACGGGCCTTCCGGCTATTCGACCGGTTCCTCGTCCGCCGCGGGCTCGGGCTCGGGTTCCGGTTCGGGCTTAGGCTGCGGCTTGCGGGTTTTCCGCTTCTGTTTTTCGAACTCGAACTTTTCCTTTTCCAGCTTCAGCTTTTCCCTCTCCAGTTCCAGCTGCTGCCTTTCCAGGTCGGTGTCCGACCCCTCGTCCAGGGATTTTTTGCCGCGGGACTTGGAGACGCCCTGCTTCTGCGCCGGCAGTCCGTCCGAGATGAGGTTCATGATGCGGTCCGCCCAGGGGTTGTTCATGCCCTGTATGGTCACGCTGGCATTGGCGGAGCCGTCGTGGGCCTTGGTCAGGTAAACGGGCGTTTCCGGCGGGTTGGCGAACATGCCCCTGCCCTGCAGCCAGATAATGCCTTTCTGCTTGTCGGCCTTATAGACCAGCAGTTTCTTTTCCGAACAGAGGCCGTTGACGGCGCCCTTGAACACCGTGTTGTAGTCGTGGTTCGGGAAGGAGGCGGTGCGGGAGGTCTGGCAGCCGCCCATCATGAGCGCCGCGGCGCCCAGCAACGCGAAGGTAAGTAGATTGTTTTTCATATGGTCGTTCCTCCTTTAAATACCGCAGATGGAGCGGAATTTGGTCTGAAAGCGGGCGTGGATGACCGTGGTCCTGGTCTTCTCGCCCGTGCCGCTGGCGCTCTTCGAGTTCTGTATCGCGCCGCCGAGGCTGAGGTTGATCTTCCGCAACTTGAAGTCGAAGCCGGGGGACATGGTCACCGGCAGCGCTTTGACGCTGACGGAGGTGCTCGAGCTGTAGCCGGAGGAAGTGATGGAGGTCCCTACCGCGCCGCCTATCTCCTGCGAGAAGTCCACGTACGGGATGAACTTGATTGAGTCGTTCAGGTTCACGCCCGCCTGGATACCGGCCTGCCAGCCGTACATTATAGTGGCGACCGTTATGTAGGTGGTATAACTGGTGCCGAAGACGGTCTGCGAGAACGACCCCGCCATGAAATTGGCGGAGACGTGCGGGCCGAAGTAGACCGGCAGGCTGAAGTCGTCCTCCTCGTCGCCCCTCAGGTCGAAATACCAGTTGGGCTGGAGGCCGAGGCCCTCGCCGAACAGCGTCGTGCTGGTGCCGCTGAATTTCCCGGTTCCCAGGATCAGCATCAGGTTCCCGCCGAGGCTGAAGCCGCCGCGGTCCCAGTACTTGATGGCGCGGCTGCCGCCGAAGTTAAGGGCGTTGAAGCTGAAATCCCCTACCTTCATATTGATATAGTCGAAGCCGCTGTTCTTTTCTATGTCCACCGAGCGCAGGTTCAGGACCGGGAAAGGAGGGGGAGCGAACTGAAACGTCTCGCCCGCCCCGGCCTTTCCGGCCGCGGTGAAGAGCAGCGCGGTGAAAAGCGGCAGTAATATTTTTTTCCGCATGAGAAATACCCCCTGGCCGAATGTCATTGTCTCCGGTCAATTTTATCATTAATAACCGGCGTTTACAACCGCTGTTCCGCCGCCGATAAATGTACTAAAATCTTGGAAGCGGGCGGAAGATACGGAGGTTTTATGCGGCGCCATATCCCTTTCATCGTTCTCTTCGCTGTTTTTGGCGGCTGCGCCTCCACGGCTCCCACCGCCCCCAGGCATAACTCGGCCTTCCCCGCCGCCATAGCCCTGCTGCCTTTCGAGAACGAATCCCTGGACCTGCGCGCGCCGGAGATCCTGCGCGACCTGCTGGACACCTATCTTTCCGCCGCTAATTTCAACCTTACCGACGTCAAAGAGGCCGAGGAGAAGCTCCGCGGCATAGGCATCATGGAAGGCGGCCAGCTCAACGCCGTCACCCCGCAGAAAATAGGCGCGCTCCTGGAGGCCGACGCCCTGCTCTACGGCGACATAGAGACCTTCAATAACGCGAATGTAGGCGTATACGCCTCGCGCACGGTAAAGGTCACGCTTCTGCTCGTGGACGCCAGGACCGGAAAAAAGCTTTGGGAGACCGTGAAGAGCAAGGCCAATTCCGAACTGGGGCTTTCAAAAACGGCCGCCAAGAACGTGCTTATCAAGGGTTACGCGAACAAGGCCGTGGAGAACCTCATGGACAACCCTTTATACCCGGAATCCGAGGACGTGGTCCGCCAGCTGGTGAGAGAGCTGGGCAAAGCCCGGAAGAACTGGTAAGAGCCCTCCCCGGTCCAGGAAAAAACCGAAAATAGCGAAAACGAACCCGACACGCCCTTGTCGGGTTCGTCTGCTATGCTATTTGCATGAAAGCCTTCTGCCGTGGTTTAATCGGCCTGGGTTCCGGCCTCGTCTCCGGTCATGGAGAATTCCTGCGTGTCGTCGAGGTCGGTGCGGAACACCCGCGCGCCCGCCGCTATAAGGCGGCCGAGCGCCTCCTGCGTGGGGTGGCCGTAATTGTTCTTGCCTACTTCAATATAGGCCCTGTCGGGCTTTACGGTGTCCAGGAAAACCTTGGTGGAGGAATACTTGCTGCCGTGGTGCCCGACCTTGAGCACGTCGGCCTTGAGCTCGTCGCCGTAGCGCTCCACCAGCACTTTCTCCATGTCGTCCTGCAGGTCCCCGGTGAAAAGGAGGGAGGAATCGCGGTAGCTGAGCTTGAAGGTTATGGAGCAGTTGTTGACGGTCTTGTTGTCGGAGCTGGCCCTGGTCCCGGAGCAGGCGTTGAAGACTTTCACGTCCAGGCCTGGGACGCTCCAGTCCAGATGGTCACCCGCCGCGGGATAGATGGTGTTCACCCCCAGGGCCCTGACCTGCTCGCGGAGGATATTGTCGCCGGTGGCGCCGGTATTGTCCACGCGCGTGTCGTAAAAATTGCCCACGGTAAAATTGGAGAAGACATAGGGCAGGCCGTTGTAATGGTCGCTGTGGGGGTGGGTGAGCAGCACCTGGTCTATCCTGGTGACGTTCTTGGCGGCGAGGAATTTCGGGAGCGGGCCGGAGGCGGAGCGGGAGGGCCCGCCGTCTATCAGCGCGTTCCTGCCGCCGGGCAGTTCGATATAGATGGAATCGCCCTGGCCGACATTGAGGAAATATACATTAAGGCCCGGGGCTATGGCGAAGAGGGTGGCGTCTTGCGGCGGGGTGGCGAGCGGTATCTCTACGGCGGGGGCGCCGGTAATGAGCTGGTCGAAAGCCTGCGTGCCGGCGGAGCAGGGGGCAAAATGGAATACGGCTGAGAGGAAAAGGGCGGCTGAAAATACCGCTCTTAGGACTTTGGGCGCTGGAGAGTTCTTGGTAGCGTGATGCATATCCACCTCCCGGT
>JACQPH010000149.1 GCA_016207645.1 Elusimicrobiota bacterium | reverse complement strand
CGGCTATGCCGGCGGAGGCGCCCTTCAGCGGCAGCCACCTGCCGAAAGCGAGGATCAGGCCGGCGACGGCGAAACTTAAAAGGGGAAGTATGTAAACGTATTCCAGCATTTAAAACACCTTTGGTCCAAAATCCACGATTCCCGATTCCCGATTATCCCTTAAGGATATTGTAATCTTCTACGTATACGCTCTTCAGGTTCTTATAGATGGCCATCACCAGGGCCAGGCCGACCACCACTTCCGCGGCGGCCAGCGTGATGATGAAAATGACGGTGGTGTGCCCGATATACTGGCCGGGGTAGAGGAAGCGGTTGAAGGCGACGAAATTGATGTTCGCCGCGTTGAGCATCAGCTCTATGGACATCAGGATGCCGATGATGTTGCGGCGGGTGAGCACGCCGAAAAGGCCGATGGTGAAAACGAGGCCGGAGAGCACGAGGTAATGGGAGAGGGTCATTCCGCTTTCCTCCTGCCGAAGAGCACGGCCCCGGTCATGGAAGCGAGGAGCACGATGGAGATAAGCTCGAAAGGCACGGCGTACTCGCCCAGCAGCAGGGCGGCGATGGCCTTCACCGACGGCGAAGGCGCGGTCTGGGCGGAGAGGCCCGAGAAGTAGCGGGTCACCTTGAGGAAGGCCCAGAAGAAAGCGGAGCAGATCAGCAGCGAGGGCAGCCACGCCTCGCTGATCTGGCGGGTCATTTTTTCGGAGGCGTTGGCGGCCAGCAGCACCACGAAAAGTATCAGCACGGCGATGCCGCCCACGTAGACCAGGATCTGCGCGGCGAAGATGAAATCCGAGCCGAGAGAGGCGAAGATGCCGGCCACGCCGGCCAGGCACAGGCCGAGGCACAGCGCGCTGTGCATCAGGCCGGGCAGCAGCACCACGCCCAGGGCCGAGAGGAGGATGACCGCCGACAGCATATAAAATATTATGGTTTCGGTCATTTCCTCACCGGCATGTCCTGAATATGTATCTGGTCCGAGATCGCGGAAGGCTGGGCGTCGGCGGAGCGCTTCACTGTGCCCCAGGGGCCGTCCCCCCTCTTCCAGCGGCGCACCATTTCTTCCCTGGTGCTGAAGACCGCCTCGTAGTCCAGCGAATGCCAGACGGCTTTGGGCTTGGTAGGGCAGGACTCCTCGCAGAGCCCGCAGAAATTGCAGCGGCCGTAATCGATGGTATACCACTCTATCTTGGGCCCGGCCTTGACGGCGGGGGCCGCGGGCTGGCCGTCAGCGGCCGGGGGCGGGGCCGGCGGGGGCGCGGCCTTGGCGAGGGCGATGCACCTGGAGGGGCAGGCCCTGACGCACATCCCGCAGGCTATGCAGAGCTCGGCGTCATAGGCCAGCATGCCGCGGAACCGGGGATAAGGGACTATCTTTTCCGTCGGGTACTGCACGGTGATGGACGGCAGGAACAGGAACTTGAGGGTGACCCAGAGGCCTTTGAGCGTGTTCCAGGAAGCGTCGGCCACAAAATCGATGTAGTTCTTCATGATATGAGCCAGATCAGCAGGCCGCCGGCAGCTATGTTCAGCAGGCTGACCGGCAGCAGGAATTTCCAGTTAAAATCCATCAGCCTGTCCACGCGGAAGCGCGGGAAGGTCCACCTGAACCACAGGAAGCAGAACATCAGGAGCAGCGTCTTGGAGAGGAACCAGGCCCAGCTGGGCAGGAAGTCCAGGAAAGGCAGCGGGGCCGCGCCGCCGCCGAAGAAGAAGGAGGCCATCAGCAGGCAGGAGAGCAGGACATAAGCGAACTCGCTCAGGAAGAAAAGGGCGAACTTCATGCCGGAGTACTCGGTATTGAAGCCGGCCACCAGCTCCGACTCGGCCTCGGGGATGTCGAAAGGGACGCGGTTGGTCTCGGCGACGGAGGCTATCAGAAAGACTATGAAGGCCACCTGGCCCACTACCGGGTAGAAAATGAACCAGCGGGGAACGAAGCCGCCCCAGTAGCCGGCCTGGGAGGAGGCTATCTCGGCGATATTCAGCGTGCCGGCCAGCATGATCACGGGGAGCACGGCGAAGGTGCGCGGCAGTTCGTAGGAGACCAGCTGCGCGGCGGAGCGCAGGCCGCCCAGCAGGGAGAACTTGTTGCCGCTGGACCAGCCGGCCATGATGATGCCCATCACGGAGACGCCGCCGACGGCGAAAACGTAAACGGTGCCGATGTCGATATCGGCGAAGACCAGCCCGCTGCCGAAGGGCACCGGGGCGAAAACGATTATCGCGGGGATGACCACGACTATCGGGGCCAGCGTGTGCACCAGCTTGTCGGCGCAGTCGGGGATGATGTCCTCTTTAAGAAAAAGCTTGATGCCGTCCGCCAGGGTCTGCAGCGCGCCGTGCCACCAGCCGACGTACATCGGGCCGAGGCGGGACTGGATATGCGCCGAGATCTTCCGCTCCCACCAGACCGCGAACAGAGCGTTCACCAGCGGTGCGAGCAGGAGTATCGCGCCCTTTATGAAGGTCCAGACGACCGAGATCCAGAAAGCGGGAATATCGTGCGAAAGCGCGAAAGCCTCGGCCGCGGCGTAAAGGGGAGCCAGCCTGGGGCCGATCTCGCCGACGAACCAGGCCGCCGCCGCGCCGCCGGTGATCAGGCCGGCCAGCACCGCCGCGCCGCGCCGGTAGGTGGGCAGGCTCCACGGGCTCTTCCACATGTCGGTGGGCCAGTAGCGGGTGCCCGGCAGCAGCAGCCTGCCGTGGGCGTGGTTATAGACCGGTTCGGAGAGGGGCTTTATGGTTTCTTCGGTCATTGCGCGCTTACCTGTCCACTTCGCCGAGGACTATGTCCAGCGAACCCAGTATGGCCACCACGTCGGCGATCTTGCAGCCGCCCAGCATCTCCTGCAGGATGGCCACGTTGATGAAAGAGGGGCCGCGCACGTGCATACGGAAGGGATTCATGCCGCCGTCGGAAACGGCGTAGAAGCCGAGGTCGCCGCGGGAAGCTTCCACGTGGGCATAGGCCTGGCCGGGGGCCGCCTTGAACATCTTGGGCACGCCCTTGGCCACGATCTCGCCGGGCGTGAGCTCGGCCGAGGCCAGCGCCGCGAGGCACTGCCTGGAGATCTTCAGGGATTCACCCATCTCCAGCATCCTGCAGTAATAGCGGTCCCAGCAGGAGCCGTTCTGCAGCACGACCGCCTTGAAATCCAGCTTGTCGTAGACGCAGTACGGATCGTTCTTGCGCACGTCGTAATTCACGCCGCTGGCCCGGAGGATGGGCCCGGAAAGGCCCCAGGAAACCGCGCGTTCGGCGCTGATCACGCCCACGCCTTCCGTCCTGCTCTTAAAAATAGGGTTGCCGCTCAGCAGAGTGTCGTATTCCTTGAGCCTGGGCTCGAAGAAGTTCAGGAACTCCGTGCATTTCCCGGCCCAGCCGGCGGGCAGATCGGCGCTGACGCCGCCGAAGCGCATATAGGTATAAAGCAGGCGGCCGCCGCAGAGTTCCTCGAAAAGGTCCATGATCATTTCCCTTTCGCGGAAAGCGTAAAGGAAAGGGGTGAAGGCGCCCATGTCGACGGCGAAGGTGCCGAAGAAAACGAGATGGCTCGCTATCCTGTTCAGCTCGGCGACCAGCACCCTGAGGTACTGGGCGCGCAGCGGGGCCTGGATGCCGGCCAGGCGCTCCACGGCCAGGCAGTAGCCCAGGTTATTGTGCATCGCGGAGATATAGTCGAACCTGTCGGTGAGCATCAGGCCCTGACTGTAGGTCCGGGCCTCGAAAAGTTTCTCCATCCCCCGGTGCAGGTAGCCGATATCGGGATCGCCCTTCACCACCACTTCGCCTTCCACGGTCAGGGCTATCCTGAGCACGCCGTGCGTGCTCGGGTGCTGAGGCCCGAAGTTGATGAACATCTGGTCGGATCTTAAGCCGGCTGGCGGAGCGTGGTTGGTCATGTCAGTCGAATTTATCCGGGGTATGCTCGTAATCCTTCCTTAAAGGATGCCCCTGCTGCCACTCGGGGGTCAGTATCCTCTTCAGGTTGGGATGGCCTTCGAAAAGTATGCCGAACAGGTCGTAGACTTCCCGCTCCTGAAATTCGGCGCCGCGCCAGATCGGGGTGACTGAAGCCACGACGGGATTGGCGCGCGGCAGCTTCACTTTGAGCGCCACAGGGCCGTGCTTCTTTGACATCGAATAGAGCTGGTACACCACGTCCATGCGGTCCGGCGGATAATCGACGGCGGTTAGATCCGCCAGGTAGTCCATGGCGAACGGCTCGCTGCTCTTGAGGTAGCGGCACACAGCGCTCAGGTCCTTCG
>JACQPH010000146.1 GCA_016207645.1 Elusimicrobiota bacterium | reverse complement strand
TGGAATTGACGGGATTGGCGGCGGCGGCGTTTGGCGGCATGGCGCAACGCACGCAGCCGGCGGAGCCGGTCATGGGGCAGGCGTTTAACATCTCCGGGGTAAGCCCCCCGGCCAGCATAGTCCTGGTCCGCCGCCGCGCCAGCCGCCCGGCCAGTTCCCAGTCGGCCGTCCCCGGCTCGGCCCCGGCCTCCGGCCCGGACCTGGCGCGGTCGGCCAGCAGGAATGCCGCCGGGATATCCAGCGCCTGTTCTACGCCCGCCGCGGTTTTCAGGACCACCGTCTTCATACAGCGGTCCGGGCCCAGCTCCCGGCATAATTCAGCCGGTTCATGGCCGTGCAGTTGTATGAGGTCCAGCGGGACCTGCCCCTCTATGCGGCGTATCTCTGACAGCGGCTGATCCATAAAAACCCCTACACGCAGCACTTTTCCCGGCAGGGCCGCTACTATCCGCAGCGCCGCGCCGACCGTCACAGAACGCGGACCGCGGCCGCAAAAATTCAGGCCTATCGCCCAGACCCCGGCCTCGGCGGCCAGCCGCGCGTCCTCGGGACGGGTTATGCCGCATATCTTAACCCGGGTCATACCGCCTCCCTAGGATTTCCGCGAGCGCGGCGCCGGGCCGCCCGGTTTTGAGGAAAGCCGTGCCTATGAGAAAACCCCGGCAGCCCAGCGCGGCCAGCTCTTTTATATCGGTCCGGTTCCTGATGCCGCTTTCGGAGATAAGCGTAATATCGTTCCCCCGCGCCATAGGGGCAAGGCGGCGGGTCACCGCGAGGTCCACTTCCAGCGTTTTCAGGTCCCGGTTATTTATCCCGATCAGCCGCGCCCCCGCTCCCAGCGCGGCCTCCATTTCAGCTTCGGTGTGCGTCTCGACCAGGACGGACAGACCGAGCGCGGAAGCCTCCTTCATCATTCCCCCGAGTTCTTTGCCGAGAAGCGCCGCGATAAGCAGCACCGCGTCCGCGCCGCGGGCGCGGGCCTGCGCGAACTGATAGACATCGACGAAAAAATCCTTCATCAGCAGCGGCAGCCCCGTTTTCCCGCGCACGGCTGAAAATATCTCCAGGCTGCCGCCGAAGAATTCCGGCTCGGTCAGTATCGAAAGCGCGCGGGCGCCGTTACGCGCGTAAGCCAGCGCCGCCGCCACCGGATCCAGCCCAAGCCCCAGCGCGGGGTCGGACGGGGAGCGCAGCTTGACCTCCGCTATGATGCCCGGGCCTTTGCCGGCGAAAGCCGCCGCAAGGTCCAGCGCGGGCTGCCTGCGCGCGGCGCGGGCCCTCAGGGCCTCGGCCGGAACACGCAGCTTTTCCCTCGCAATGCGCCCGCGGACCGAGGCGGCGATCTTTTCAAGCACCGTTCCCTTCAGCGCATGCCCGCTCATGAAGCGCTCCTCTTTCCGCGGCGGCGCAGTTTTTCAAGGACGGCCCGCGCGCGGCCGGACGAAATGCTCTCCCGCGCGGCCGCCACGCCGTCCTTAAGCGTCGAGACCGTGCCGGCTACCAGCAAAGCCGCGGCCGCGTTGAAGCAGGTCCCGTCCGGGATGGGGCCTTCCGCGCCTTCCAGCACCGCGATAAGCGTTCCGGCATTGGCGGCCGCGTCGCCGCCGGTCAGGCTTCCGGGCTCCGCGCGCTTCAGCCCGGCATCCTCCGGAGTTATGCGTTCTGTGCGTACCCCGCCGGCCTGGTCTCCGTGGCAGACGAGGGTGGCGCCGGTCAAAGTGAACTCGTCCATCCCGTCCTCGCCGCGGACCACCATCACGCGCTCGGCGCCCAGCAAAAGCAGGGTTTCGGTATATATCTCCATCAGGTTCCGGTCGTAAAGGCCTATCACCTGGCGTTTTACCGGAGCCGGGTTGGCGAGCGGTCCCAGCAGGTTGAACACCGTCCTGATACCCAGCGCCTTCCGCACCGGCGCCACATGGCGCATGGCCGGATGATAGCGTTGCGCGAATAAGAATCCAAAACCATCCTGTTCAATGGATTCGCGCGTCGCTTCCGGCTCCAGATCCACGGCTATTCCCAGCGCCTCCAGCACGTCCGCGCTGCCCGAGCGGCTGGAGACCGCGCGATTGCCGTGCTTGGCCACCGCCACCCCGGCCCCCGCCACTACCAGCGCCGCCGCCGTCGAGAAATTGAAGGTCCCCAGCCCGTCCCCGCCGGTACCGCAGGTATCCACCAGCGGCCGCCGGTCTATACTGAGGGAGACGGCGTGGGCCCGCATGGTCTCGGCGAAGCCGGCCAGTTCCCCGGCGCCGAGCTGGCCGGGGCCGACGGCCTTCAGGAAGCCGGCTATCTGCGCCGGTTCCAGCTCTCCGGAAATGAGAAAACCCATGGCCTCGCGCGCGCCCGCGCGGCCCAGCGGCTCGCCGCTCAACGCCTTGTCCAGGAAACGTTTAAATCCGCCGGTCATAACCCTCCAGGAAATTTTTGATAATACGCGTTCCCTCCGGCGTCATTATGGATTCGGGATGGAACTGCACGCCCTCGGCCGGCCAGCGGCGATGCCGGATGGCCATCAATACCCCGTCCTCCGATACCGCGCTCGCCTTGAAACAGCCGGGCAGGGAGCGCCTCTCCACCATCAGGGAGTGGTACCGGGCCGCGGTGAAAGGGTTCCCAAGGCCGCGGAACAGACCGTGTCCGTCGTGGCGTACGCGGCTGATCTTACCGTGCATCATTTTAGGCGCGCGCACCACCCGGCCGCCGAAGGCCTGCGCCAGCGTCTGATGGCCCAGACAGACGCCCAATACCGGTATCTTCGGCGCGAATTTCCTTACAAGCTCAAGGCAGATACCCGCCTCCTCCGGCCGGCCCGGCCCCGGCGAAAGCACTATACTCTCCGGTCGCAGAGCCGCCGCGCCGGCCAGCGTCAAAGCGTCGTTGCGGCATACCTTTACCCTGGCGCCCAGGGCGCAAAACGCCTGGTACAGGTTATAAGTAAAAGAGTCGTAGTTGTCGATAAGCAGGATCACGGGCCGCCTCCGGCGCGGCGTATAGCCTCCAGCATAGCCCTCGCCTTGTTCCGTACTTCCCGATATTCCAGTTCCGGTTTGGAATCGGCCACAATGCCGGCTCCGGCCTGTATGAAAGCGGTCCGCTTCCCGCCCCGGCGCCGGACGTACAGCGAGCGTATAGCTATGGCCGAATCTATATTGCCGCCGAAATCGCAGTAAACGGCCGCCCCGGCATAAAGCCCGCGCGGGACCGGCTCTATGCCGGACAGTATCTGCATGGCGCGTATCTTCGGCGCGCCGGTTACGGTGCCCGCCGGAAAGCAGGAGGCGAAGGCCTCCCATGGCGGCATACCGGCCTTCAGCCGGCCGCGCACGCTGGAGACCAGATGCATCACATGGGAGTAGCGTTCCACCTGCATAAAGGAGGGCACCCGCACACTGCCGGGCCTGGCGACCCGGCCGATATCGTTCCTGCCCAGGTCCACCAGCATCACATGCTCGGCCCGTTCCTTGACGCTGGCCAGCAGGTTTTTTTTCTGCCGTTCGTCCTCTTTTTCGGACAGTCCGCGCGGGCGGGTGCCGGCTATGGGCCGGGTCTCGATAGCGCCGTCCTCCAGCCGCAGCAACATCTCGGGGGAGGCGCCCAGCGCCACCCTGTCCCCGAAATCCATATAAAACATATAAGGAGAAGGATTGATGGCGCGCAGCGCCCGGTAGACCGAGAAAGGCGGAACCTTCAGGTCCAACGCAAAACGGTCGGACAACACCGCCTGGAATATGTCGCCGGCCCGGATATGGCGTTTAATCCGGCGCACGCCTTCGCAGAAAGCTCTCCGGCCCAGTATGGCCCGCGCGACGGATCCCGGCCCCGCGGCCGCCGCCGCGGGCCGGACCGCCCGGACCGGCCGCAGCAAGCGTCTTTCCATCTCGTCCAGGGCCGAAACGGCGGCGCGGTAGCGGTCCGCGGGCCGAGGGCCGTCCAGCACATTGGCGATGAGGAACATGCTTTGCCGCACCCGGTCAAAGACCACTATATTGGAGAAAAGCATGAAGCGCGCCTCGTCGTCCGGCGGCGGTACCAGCGGCACCGAAGGTTCCAGATGACGGAACATCTCGTAGCCGGCATAGCCCACCGCCCCGCCGCAGAAACGCGGCAGGCCCGGCTCCCTGGGAGCGCGGAACCGCGTCAGCCGCCGGCCCAGTTCGCGGAACGGCCCGCCGGAATACCGCCGGCCTTCCGGAAAAAGCTTCCCGTCGCGGACCGAGATGCTCTCAAAGGGCCGGTAGCCAAGGAAGGAATAGCGCGCCACACGCTCGCCGCCGTCCACACTTTCAAGCAGGAAAGACGGTCCGCCGCCGCGGGTCAGGCGCAGGAAGGCTTCAACCGGGGTGAACGTGTCCACCGCCAGCTCGCGGATGAGAGGGACCGCGTTATAACCCTTCCTGAACGCCTGTTTCACCTGGCTCAGTGTTTTCTGACGTCTGTGTCTCATTTATCCGTTCCGTTAAGATAGAAATAAAAACCCGCCTTCCTTTAGGCGGGCCGCACCTTCTTAAAAATCCCTTATTTTATCAGATCAAAGCGCAACCCGTCCGCACAGCGGCCAGTACCCCCACCAAGTTTTTCCGGCATTTTGATCGATCATACCAGCGATAATTATACACTATGACATAGCCGCCGTCAAGCATACGAACCTTTCAGGGTCGTGGGCGATACGGCGGTGGATTATGGCGCTTTCCCCTGCGGCCCCGCCCCTCAAAAGGATGGAGGGACGGGCGGCGGCGGAAGCTGCTGCTGAAGCGGGGGGAGCCTTAAGCCACGCGCCGGCGCTCCGCCGCTCTTACTTCACCGAGGTTCAGGCGTATTTCGCGGAAGGCCAGCGATTTGCCGCCGGCGCGGCGCTGTCGGCGGTAGAAAGAAAGCAGGTCTTTCAGCGTGTCTATGTCATGGCGCTTCTTAAGGCGGCAGGGCCCGCGGCCGGCCTTCTTAAAGCGCTGCATGGTCCGCGAAAAAACATCGGCCCCGCTCCAGGTTATGCCGGCGAACACTTCCGGCAGAAAATTCGAGCGTTCGAAACCGAGCA
The DNA here is from genome assembly GCA_016207645.1 of Elusimicrobiota bacterium. GTDB lineage: Bacteria > Elusimicrobiota > Elusimicrobia > Elusimicrobiales > UBA9959 > UBA9959. The sequence continues at coordinate 1,001 of JACQPH010000146.1, read as the reverse complement.
GGTAATAGCCGCCGTCATGCGCGGGGCCGATCACCGCCGGTTTCTTCGCCAGCGCCGCGAAAGCTTCCCTGAGGTCCGCGGCCCGGAGGTCCGGGGTGTCGCTGCCGATTATAACGGCTTTACGGAAGCCGGCCCCGAAGACGTAAGCAAAAGCGTTCAGCATGCGCTCTCCCAGGTCCGCGCCGCGCTGCGGCAGGTATTTGAAATCCTCTTTCAGAAGACGCTTCAGAGCGCGGCCGTCGCGGGCGGGGGGAGTGTGGAAGAGGAAGACTTCCGCCCCGCTTCTCCGGGCGGCCTTCGACAGGTCTTTTAGAAAACAGGAATAGAGCCCGGCCGCCAGGCCCCCGCCGATAGAGGCGGCCAGCCGGGTCTTCACTTTGCCCGCCGCGGGCTTGCGGCAGAAAAATATCAGCGCTTTGCCGGTCCTCAGCTCTTTTCTCATGGAGCAGTCCCGCGGGAGCATAGGACTTTAATTTTGCCTCCAAGTCCCGCGGCCCGCCTGAAAGCGGCTATCTTTTCTGGTCCGGCGCCGGAAAGACGGAGCAGCCGCAGCGCGTTATGCATTAAAGTTGTATAGAACAGCCCTTCCGTTTCCCAGCGCCGGGGGGAAGTGCGGACCGCCTCGGCGAGTATGACTATTCTGCCGCCGCCGGCCTTTACCCTCTCCATAAAGTCCAGGTCTTCCATCAGCGGGAGCTCGCGGTAGCCCCCGAGCTTGTCGAAGAGCTCTTTCCTGACGAAGATGGCCTGGTCCCCGTAAGGAGTCTTGGTGAAAAAATTGCGGATATTGGCCGTCCAGGCCACGAACCGGAGCCAGGGATCGGGGGAGTCGATCTCCAGCCTGAAGGCCCCGGCGCCGTATGTCCCGGAGTCCAGCGCCCCGGCGATGGCCCCGAAGGCGTTCTCCGGCAGGCGGGTATCGGCGTGCAGGAATAAAAGGATCTCCCCGGCGGCTTTCTTCGCGCCGGCGTTCATCTGGGCGCCGCGGCCTTTGGGCGCGG
>JACQPH010000145.1 GCA_016207645.1 Elusimicrobiota bacterium | reverse complement strand
TTTTATTATACTTTATGCTATATTTACACTAGTATTCAATGCTCAAAGAAAAGAGGTAAAATATGCCAAAAGCGATACCGGCCGCCCCCGTCATCCTGAAAAATTTCCTCGAGATACCCTACGATGAGCTCGAAGCCATGAACCTGGAGGCCGCGGAAGCAGCCGAAAAGCTGCCGGCCGCGGAGCTGGAGAAGAAGTACCGCGCCTACCTCCGGAACGAAAAGCGCCTGAAAGCCGTGACGCTCTGCTTCTCGGACATCGAGGGGCGCTTCCACATGCTGGACTACGACAAGCACTTCTTCCTGAACGCGAGCGACAACCTAACTTTCGACGGCTCCTCCATACGCGGCTTTTCCTCGCAGAAGGAATCCGACCTCCGGCTCGGCACGGACTGGAAGAGCATCTTCTGGCTCCCTTCCGACGTCTTCGGCCCGGGCAAGGTGATACTTTTCGGCACCGTCCTCAACCGCGACAAGACCCCCTACGAATCCGATTTCCGCACCCGCCTCGCCCAGCTGGCGCGGGAACTGAAAAAGACCCGCGGCCTCACCGCGAACGTGGCCGCCGAAGTGGAAGGGTTCGTAGTGAAGGGCTCCAACTCCGAGCAGGCCTATAACGAGAGCGTCGGGTTCAGCCTGATCTCCGCGGGCGGGTATTTCCATTCCCTCCCCCTGGACCCGCTGAAAGCGTTCATCGACACCGCGGCCGAGGCGCAGCGGGCTATGGGCTTCAGGAACGAAAAGGACCACCCCGAAGTGGCGCCCTCGCAGTTCGAGCTCAACTTCTCCTACGCCGGCGTCGTGCGCGCCTGCGACCTGATCCAGCTCTACAAGCTGGTCTGCCGCCAGGTGGCCGCCAACATGGGCATGACCGCGACCTTCCTGCCCAAGCCGGTCTCCGGCGTGAACGGGAGCGGCATGCACCTGAACCTTTCCTTCTTCAAGGACGGGAAGAACGTCTTCTACGATAAGAAAGGCGAGGACGGCCTCTCCAAAACGGCCTGGGACGCCATCTCCAGGCTGCTCAACCACGCGCAGGAACTCTCCCTCATCCTGAACTCCAGCGTGAACGCCTACCGCCGCCTGGACCCGCACTTCGAGGCCCCGAACCAGATAAAGGTCTCGTCGGTGGACCGCGGCTCGATGATCCGGATCCCGGCCGGGAACGAAAGGTCCGCCCGGATAGAGATACGCTCGGTCGGCCCGGACGCCAACCCCTATCTTTCCCTGTACGCGCTGCTGCGCACCGCCATCGACGGGGAGCCGCTCACGAAGGACGACGGCAAGCGCGACCGCGTGCGCTACCTGCCCGGGAACGTCTACGACGCTATACGCCTCTTCCGGGGCAGCGAATTCATCAGGAAGGTCCTGGGGGAGTCCTCGCACGAGAAATACGTCTTTCACAAGCAGGCCTCGGCGGACCGGAGCCCCAAGGAGCTCGGGAGCATCGTCAAGACCTCGGAGGTCCTTTTTCACCACGACGTGACGACCCAGATGCTCTGGCATAAGTTCTAGATTTGCAACCCGGGTTCGGGGGCAGCCGCGGCATGCCCCCTCCGGCTGCTGGGTAGTTACCTGGATTTTGCCAACGGGCGAAATTAGGGTTATAATCTAATCATGCGATCTACGCGCCAACGCATACTGGCCGCGCTCCTGTTGCTGTTCGCGGGCGGCGGGGTCTTCTCCTATTTCAAGTACAGGCAGCTCTCCGGCTATCTCGTAAACCGGATCGGCGGCCTGACTTCCGTGAAATTCGGCCGCCAGGTGAAGTTCAAGAGCGTCTCGTTCTCCCCCCTGGAAGGCATAGTGATAACGGAAGCCTGCGTCTCGCGGCGCCCGGATTTCTCGAAAGGCAGCTTCTTCTGCGCCGCGAAGGCCGTCATCCGCCCGAAGTTCTCGGCGCTGCTCAGGAACCGCTTGTACTTCTCCAGAGTGACCTTCGAAAAACCCGTGCTGAAAGTGCGGGAGAGGGGCGGGGCCTGGGACTTCGCCGACCTGCTGGCCCTGCTGCCGGAGACGAACAAAGGACTGCACCTGACCTGGAACGCCGGCGAGCTCGTCCTGAAGGACGCCGTGGTGGAAGCGGACCTGGAGACCTCGGGCCTGTCGCTGGCGCTGGAGGACGCGGATATAGCGCTGGAGCACCACTCTTCCTTCGGCGGCAACTACACCCTTTCCGCGAAAGGCCTCGTGAAGACCGTCCTGAAAGGCCGGCTCCTTTCCGCCGGCGTGAAACTGCGGACCGGCGCCAACTTCGACTACGGCGGCCTGGCCTCCACCAGGGGCGAGCTCAGCGCGGAGAACATTTCCTACGGGGCGATAACCCTGGAAAGCCTTAAAACGGACTGGAACCTTTTCAACCTCCGCAGGCCGGTGGCGGACAAGAATTACTGCGCCACTCTCACGGCCGAGAAGCTGTTCATCCCGGCCCGCGAGAATTCCATGAGGGACGGGGTCTCGAAAAGCCTGGCGCTGTTCTCGGCCGCCATGGGCCGGCCCGTGCCTAAAATAGAGGACATAGAGATGTCCTCGCTGAAAGCGGCTTTCAAGCTGGATAATTCGGCGATCGCTTTCAGCGACCTGGCCCTGTGCACCAATTTCATGGACCTCAACGCCGGTCTGTCCATCGACGGGCCCGGCAGAACGGCGGAGGCGTCGCTGGACGCGGCTATAGGCGCCAATAAGATCAGGCTGTCCGCTTCGGGGCCCATGGCCTCGCCCCGGATACTCCCGGCGCTTTCCGCCACGCTCTCGGCCAGCTTCAGGAGATCGCTCCTGGCCCTGGAGAACCGCCTCCTCGAGACCTTCCCCGTCACCGGAGAATGATATTATGCCCAAAAAAGTCATCATCATAGGCGCGGGCCCCGGCGGTTACCCAGCGGCGCTGCGCCTCGGGGAACTGGGCGCCGAAGTCGCCATCGTCGAAGCCCGGGAGTTCGGCGGGACCTGCCTCAACCGCGGCTGCATCCCCTCCAAGGCCTTCCTGGACACCGGGCACCGGGTCCACGCCTTCGACGGGCTGCGCAAGCTGCTCAGGGACGGCTCCGGCGCCGCCTTCTCGCCGGACATGCTGGACTGGGAAAAGGTCAAGGCCCGCCGCGCCGGGGTGATAACCGGCCTGAGGACCTCGCTGGAGAAGCTGTTCCTGGCGAAGAAGATAGAGGTCATACGCGGGAAAGCCGCCTTCACCGGGCCCGGCGAGGTCGCCATAACCGGGCCGCGGGGCGCGGTGAAAAAGAATTTCGACGCGGCCATCCTGGCCTCCGGCACCAGGCCGGCCTTCCCCCCTCCGTTCAGGGATTTCCACGCGGAACTGACGGACTCGGACCGCGTGTTCGACCTGCCGAGCCTCCCGAAGTCGCTGCTGATAGTCGGCGGCGGCGTGATAGGGCTGGAGTTCGCCTGTTTCTTCAACGCCATGGGGACGGAGGTCGGCGTGCTGGAGCTCTTGCCGGAGATACTGGCCGGCGAGGACCCACAGGTGGCCCGCGCGGTCCGCTCCTCCTTCGAGAAGCGCGGGGTGAAGTTCCATCTCGGCAAAAGGACTTCGGCGCTGACCGTCTCGGGCGGCCTCAGGACGGTGGAGCTGGAGGACGGCGCGAGACTGCAGGCCGGGGAAATACTGGTGGGCGCCGGCCGCGCCGCCGACCTGACGGGCATGGGCCTGGAAATACTGGGCCTGGCCTGGGACAGGAAAGGCGTGAAGGCCGACGCCGGGATGCGCACCTCCGTGCCGAACATCTACGCCGTGGGCGACGTGAACGGCATCTCGCCGCTGGCCCATTCCGCCAGCCGGCAGGGCGAAATAGCCGCCGAGAACATCATGGGCGGCGACAGGACTTTCGACGCCGATATAGTGCCCCGCTGCGTCTACGCCTGGCCGGAAGTCGGCTCCGTCGGGCTGAACAAGGCGCAGGCCGAAGCCAGGGGGTTCGCGGTGAAGACCGCCAGGGCTTTCCACCTCGGCATCGGCAGGGCGGCGGCCGCCGGCGAGACGGAAGGCTTCGCGCAGCTCGTCTTCGACGCGGCGGACGGGACCGTGCTGGGCGCGCAGCTGGTGGGCGGGCCGGCCACCGAGCTGATACACTTCCTGGCCCTGGCCGTGAAGCTGAAGCTCAAGCGCGCCGACCTGAAGGAATTGATCTACGCGCACCCGACGATGGCGGAAGCGATACACGAGGCGCTGTATAAATAATGGCGATAAAACTCCTCTCCTGGAACGTGAACGGCTACCGGGCCGTACTGAAGAAGGGCTTCGGCGGTTTCCTGCTGTCGGCCAGGCCGGCCGTACTCGGCCTGCAGGAGGTCAAGGCCAGCCCGGACCAGCTGGGCGCGAAGGACCTGTCTTTCCACGGCTATAAGCCGTTCTGGAACGCCGCGGAGAGGAAAGGCTACAGCGGCGTGGCCGCTTTCTGCGCCAGGCAGCCGCTCTCGGTCTCGAACGGCCTGGGCGAGCCGCGCTTCGACGGCGAGGGGCGGGTCATAACGCTCGAATACCCGGACTTCTATTTATTGAACGTCTATTTCCCCAACGGGGGCCAGGGCCCTGAGCGCCTGGCTTACAAGCTGGCTTTCTACGAGGCTTTCCTGGACCGCATCGAAGCCCTGCGCAAGAGCGGCAAGGCCGTGATCTTCTGCGGCGACGTGAACACCGCCCACAACGAGATAGACCTGGCCCGCCCGAAGGAGAACGTCGGGAACTCCGGCTTCATGCCGGTGGAGCGCGCCTGGCTGGACAAGATAACGGCCAAAGGCTGGCTGGACACTTTCCGCGACAGGCACCCGGAGCCCGCGCAGTACACCTGGTGGGACCTCAAGACCCGCGCCCGCGAAAGGAACGTGGGCTGGCGCCTGGACTATTTCTTCATCAACGTGGAAAAAGCGTCCCTGGTGAAAGACGCCTTCATCCTGCCCGACGTGCAGGGCTCCGACCATTGCCCCGTGGGGCTTACGCTGGACCTGTAGACGGTTTATTCCTGTAACTACTCGGGGCAGTGGAGGGTTGGCCGGGGTTTTGCTTCGCGAACCCCTTGCGGAAGGGGGGGCCCCGCCCGGCGGGGGGAAACCGACGCAAGGGTTTCCGAAGCTATGCTAGTGCCGTATCAAAGGGCTATGCCCCTCAGACGGCCATCTTTTCGGGGTTCGCGGGGCAAAACCACGGACAACCCGGACCCTATGGGACCTGCGTAGTTACTTATTCTTTGGGATAGCCGACCGAGACTATCTCGAGCTGGATGGCGCCGCCGTTACGCGGCAGGGCCACCCGGGCGCCGGGAGCCGCTCCCAGCAGCGCGCCGGCCAGCGGCGAGCCCCAGTTCAGCTTTCCCGAAGCGGCGTCGGCCTCGTCCTCGCCCACTATCCTGTATTCCTTCACCGCCCCGTCCCGTTCCCTTACGGCCACGGCGGCGCCGAAACGCACGTCTTCCGCCGCCAGGCCGCGGTTGTCCACAAGGATGGCGCGCTTTAGCTGGGTCTCGTAATATTCCAGGTCCATTTCCGCCTGGCGCAGCGGCAGGCTGCGCGCCTCGTCGGGGCGCTTCTTCGACACCAGCTCCGCGCGCAGCCAGGCCAGTTCGGCCGCCCTGGCCTTAAGGCTCTCCAGCCCCGCCGGCGTGACGTAGTTCGGCCTGCCGCTGGGCCGCCTTTTGACCGGTTCGCCCGGGTCCTCGCCGTCCTCTTTGATGAATGCCCTGCTCATAGCCCCCCCGCATGGCCGCTCTGAATATTTCCATAATGATAACATTGAATCCCCGCCAAATCAATATTCAAGCAGCCTTGCCGGCAACCACTCAGCTACCGGAGGGGGCGGCCGTGGCATGCCCCCGAACCTGAGCAGTTACCTTGCCCGGCCCTTTCATATTTGTTATAAATTTATGTACCTTTCCGTTAAAATTTCCTCCAGGAGGCAATATGTCCACCGCAACCACCATCCGCCGCACCGCATTGAACGGGACCATGAGGAAATACGGCGGCAGGATGGTGGACTTCCACGGCTGGGAGATGCCCATCCAGTTCGCGGGCATCCTGAAGGAACACGAGGCTGTGCGCAAGTCCGCCGGCCTCTTCGACGTTTCCCACATGGGCCAGGTCTTCGTGACCGGCGCCGACGCCTTCAAGCTGCTGCAGAAAATAAACACCAACGACCTGCGCAAGGCCGTCCCCGGCAAGGGCGTCTACTCCCACGTCACCAACCCCAACGCCGGCCTCGTCGACGATATCATAGCTTTCTGCCTGGCCGCCGACCGCTACCTGGTCATAGTGAACGCCACCACCTCCGCCAAGGATTACGAATGGTTCAGGGAGCAGGCCGGCAAGATGCGGGTCAAGGTGGAGAACAGGAGCGACGATCTTTCGATGATAGCGGCCCAGGGTCCGAACGTGCCCGGGATGTTCGAGACCTTCGCCCCGGAAGCGCTGAAACTTCCCCGCTTCGGCATCGTCGAGAAGGACATCCTGGGCGAGCATTGCTACGTGAGCCGCACCGGTTATACCGGCGAGGACGGCTTCGAAGTGACCGCGCCGCATTCCATCATCGACCAGCTCTGGGAGAAGCTGATGGAGCTGGGAAAGCCTTACGGCATAGTGCCCTGCGGCCTGGGCGCGCGCGACACGCTGCGCCTGGAGTCCGGCTACCTGCTTTACGGCCAGGACGTGGACGATTTCCATACCACCTACGAGGCCGGCTACGGCTGGGTGGTCTCCCTCGACAAGGGCGATTTCATAGGCCGCGACGTGCTGGCCAGGCAGAAGGCCGAAGGCGTGAAGCGCCGCCTTACCGGGCTGACGCTTACCGGCGGCGTGCCGCGCTCCGGCTGCAAAGTCTTCCTGGACGGAAAACAGATCGGGGAGCTAGCCAGCGCGACCTATTCCCCCACCCTGAAGAAGGGCATAGGCGTGGGCTATATGGCGCCGCCGGACCTGAAGCCCGGCACCCCGCTGGAAGTGGAGATCCACGGCAGGCGGGTGAAAGCCGAAGTCGCCCGTGTGCCGTTCCACAAAGGCACCGCCTTCAACAAGGGGATAGGGGCCTGATCGTTCAATTTGCCGATCTTTCAAATCACGAAGGAGACTCTCATGCCTAAACCCGAAGAAGTGAAATACACCAAGACCCACGAGTGGGTGCACCTGGCCGCCGAAGCCGCCGTGGGCATCTCCGACCACGCCCAGCACGAGATGGGCGACGTGGTGTTCGTGGAACTGCCTAAAGTCGGCCAGAAGCTCGAGAAAGAAAAACCCTGCGCCGTAGTGGAATCGGTCAAGTCGGCTTTCGACATCTACGCCCCGGTCTCCGGGGAAGTCACCGCCGTGAACGAGGCCGTCACCAGCGACCCGGCCCTGCTCAACCAGTCCCCGCTGGACAACGGCTGGCTGTTCAAAATGAAACCCTCGGCCCCCGCCGAGGGCGGCGCCCTGATGGACTGGACCGCCTACCAGGACTTCGTGAAGCAGTCGGCGCATTAAGCCGTTCCGCCGCGTACCGGCCCGGGAAAGGACGGCGACGCCGGACCTCCCCGGGCGCGGACCGCCGGTTCCCGCAGCCCTCAGTTCCCCCTTACAGGAGCGCCCATGTATATCCCGCACACCAGGAAAGACAAGGAGGAGATGCTCAAGGCCATCGGCGCCTCCTCGTTCGAGGACCTCGTGAAGCAGGTCCCCTCCAAATTCCTCCGGCCCGGGTTCGACCTGCCGGGCGAAAGCCTGGACGAAGCCCAGGCCGCGGCGAAGCTCGCCGCGCTGGCCGGCAGGAACTGCCGCCCGCTGAGCTTCCTCGGCGCCGGCGCCTACGAGCGCTACGCCCCGGCCGCGGTGAAGGCCCTCACTTCCCGCACCGAGTTCCTGACCGCTTACACCCCCTACCAGCCCGAGGCCAGCCAGGGCACGCTGCAGGCCATCTACGAATTCCAGAGCACGGTCTGCGCGCTGTACGGCATGGACTGCGCCAACGCCTCCATGTACGACGGGGCGAGCTCCTTCGCCGAGGCCGTGCGCGCGGCGGTGCGCGTGACCGGCCGCAGGAAGCTGGTCTACTCCGCCGGAGTTAACCCGCAGTACATGGACACGCTCAGGACCTATTTCGCCCATTCGCCCGAATACGCCTGCGTGAAAGTCCCGCTGAAGGACGGCGTGATGGACAAGGCCGCCCTGCCCGCCCTGCTCGAGGGCGCGGCCTGTCTGGCCGTGCAGACCCCCAACTTCCTGGGCATGCTGGAGGACATGAACGGAGTCGCCGGAACGGCGGGGAAAGCCGGCGCCCTGCTGGTGGCCGCGGCCGACCCGGTCAGCCTCGGCCTGCTGGCGACTCCCGGCGAGTACGGCGCGGACTTCGCCGTCGGCGAGGGCCAGAGCCTGGGCCTGCCGCTGGCCTACGGCGGCCCCTACCTGGGCCTGTTCTCCTGCAAAAAGGAGCACGTGCGCCAGATGCCCGGCCGCATCTGCGGGCTTACGAAGGATAAGGACGGCAAGCGCGGTTTCGTGCTGACGCTGCAGGCCCGCGAGCAGCATATCCGCCGCGACAAGGCCGCCTCCAACATCTGCTCGAACGAGGCGCTGTGCGCCCTGGCCGCCACCATCTACGCCTCGCTCTACGGCCCGGAGGGCCTCAGGGAACTGGCCGAGGCCGACGCCGGCGCCGCGGCCTTCGCCGCCGAGCGCCTTTCGTCGATAAAGGGCTGCTCGCTCAAGTTCAAGGGCCCTTTCTTCAACGAGTTCGTCCTCTCCCTGCCCGTAAGCGCCGCGAAGCTGCGCGGGAAGGTCCTGTCCGCGCGCGGCGTGGACATCGGCCTGCCGCTGGCCCCCCTCTACCCCGAGCTCGGCGAAACCCTGCTGGTCTGCGCCACCGGGACCAAGACGGAAGCCGACATCCTGAAACTTGAAGCCGCCATAAAGGAGGCCCTATGATCTGCTCCGTTACCGACAACAAGCTGAGCATCGAAAAATCGGACCCGGGCCGCCGCGGCCTGTACTGCAAAAACCCCCTGCGCGCTAAAGCGAACGTGCCGGCGGCCCTCCGCCGAAGATCCCCCCCGCGCCTGCCCGAGCTTTCGGAGTTCGACGTCGTGCGGCACTACACGCGCCTGTCCCGCCTGAACTTCTCGGTGGACACCCACTTCTACCCGCTGGGCTCCTGCACGATGAAGTACAACCCGCGCTTCAACGAGGAGGCCGCCGCTCTCGAGGGCTTCTCCGCCCTGCACCCCCTCGCGCACGACACCTGCGCGCAGGGCACGCTGGAACTGCTCCACGACCTCTCCGCCCGCCTGAACGAGCTGGCCGGCATGGACGCGATAACCCTGCAGCCGGCCGCCGGCGCGCACAGCGAGTTCACCGGCCTGCTGCTGGCCAAGGCTTACTTCGAGGACAAGGGCGAGAAGGGCCGCAGCGAGATAGTGGTCCCCGATTCCGCGCACGGCACCAACCCGGCCACGGCGTCGATGATGGGCTTCACCACCGTCAATATCGCCTCCCGGCCGGACGGCCGCCTGGACGTGGAGCAGCTGAAAGCTCATATCGGCCCGAAGACGGCCGCGCTGATGCTGACGGTACCCAACACCGTCGGCATCTTCGAGAGCAACATCGAGGCCATCGCCGAGGCCGTGCATGAAGCCGGCGCGCTCCTTTACCTGGACGGCGCCAACTTCAACGCGCTGATAGGCCTGGTGAAACCCGGCGACCTGGGCATCGACATGATGCACCTGAACTTCCATAAGACCTTCTCCACCCCGCACGGCGGCGGCGGCCCCGGCGCCGGCGCGATAGCCGTAAAAAAACACCTGATCCCCTTCCTGCCCGTGCCGCTGGTCAGAAAGGCGGCCGGCGGCTACGCCTCCGATTCCGGCGACGCCCGCAGCATCGGCAAGGTGAAGGCCTTCTTCGGCAACACCGGCGTGCTGGTGAAAGCCTACGCCTACATGCTGGCCCACTCGGCGGAGGAGTTCGGCGAGATAGCCGCCTGCTCCGTCATCAACGCCAACTACGTGGCGGCGAAGCTCAAGGACCTCTACCCGCCGTACTCCGATGAATACTGCATGCACGAATGCGTCCTGACCCCCGGCCGGGACATGACCTCCAAAGGCCTCAAAACCCTGGACGTGGCCAAAGGCCTCCTGGACCGGGGCTTCCACGCCCCGACGATATACTTCCCGCTGATCGTGCGCGAGGCGATAATGATAGAGCCGACCGAGACCGAATCCAAAGAAACCCTGGACGAGTTCATCGCCGCCATGAGGAACGTGCACGACGAGGGCGTAGCCGACCCGCAGAAGCTCAAGGACGCCCCCCGCACCATGCCGGTAAAACGGCTGGACGAAGTGCAGGCCGCCCGGCAGCCTAATTTGCGCTGGTAAGGCGGAATAATGGTAACTGCCCGGTATTGGAGGGCTGGCCGGGGTTTTGTTTCGCGAACCCCTTGCGGAAGGGGGGCCCCGCTTCGGGGGGAAACCGACGCAAGGGTTTCCGAAGCTATGCTAGTGCCGTATCAAAGGGCTATGCCCCTCAGACGGCCTCTTCCGGGGTTCGCGGGGCAAGGCTATGCC
>JACQPH010000143.1 GCA_016207645.1 Elusimicrobiota bacterium | reverse complement strand
GGCATAGCCTTGCCCCGCGAACCCCGGAAGAGGGAAACCCTTGCGTCGGTTTCCCCCCGAAGCGGGGCCCCCCTTCCGCAAGGGGTTCGCGAAACAAAACCCCGGCCAACCCTCCACCACCTGAGCAGTTATGTACTTTCTATATTTTATACAATTTAGTTCATGCGCACACTCGCCGCGGCGTATTCCCTGCGCTCCCATGTCTGCCTTCTTTACGCGCTCGTGTTCCTTTGCGTTTACAAGGCCGCCGGCGGAAGCCCTTTTTCCTCCCGGGGCCTGGTCTGGGGCGGCGGGGTATACCTCGCGATGCAGGCCGCTTATCTTTTCAACAGGCTGGAAGACCAAGCCGAGGACGAGCTCAACGGCGACGTGCTCCGCCTGGCCCCGGGGCTGCGGCGCGCGGCGAAGGCTTCCCTGGCGGCGGCATTCGCGCTGCTGGCGGGCCTGGCCATGTATTTCCACCCCGCCTCGCGGCCTGTCGCCGTTTACAGCCTGGTGGTCATTCCCCTTTACAGCTGGCCCCGCCTGCCCCTGAAGCGCTTCATGATCTTCAAGCCGCTTTCGATCGCCGCCGGAGCTTTCCTCATGTCTTTTTACCTCCCGTTCTCTCTGGCCGCGCCCGGCGCCTTCCCGGGCTGGCGCGGCATCCCGGCGCTGCTGTATGCCAACTGGCCGCTGGCCGCCATTTTTTTCCTGAACACCGTTTTCCTGGACCTGCGCGACGAGCGCGGCGACGCGCTGGCCGGGGTAGCTACCCTGCCGGCGGCGCTGGGCGCGGGCCGCGCGGCCGTCCTGCTCTCGGCGGCATGCGCCGTTCTGGCCGCCGCTCTTTTTGCGCGCGGGGCCGCGGCCCCGGCGGCCTTTTCCCTTTTTCTCTCGGCGGCCTCGGCCGGCGCGCTGCGCGGCCCCGGCCGTGATTATTACAACCATGTGATATCGATCGAGGACGCCGCCTGCATGGCCGCGCTGCTGGTCTGAAGCCCGGCGACCTGAAAGTTCATAAATAACGGCATGAACAAAAGAACAGTAATAGTCGGCGCGGGTCTTTCCGGGCTTGCAGCTGCTTCCTGGCTGTCAAATAACGGTTTTCAGGTCAAGCTCATTGAAAGGGGGGCCGGCATCGGGCATTGTCGCGGAGAGGACCTTCAGATCATAAGGAACTACGGCAAAGACGCCGGATTCTGCGATTCTTTAAAAGACTATAAGATCGACATCGGGCATAGGCATCCGATCTCGAGAATAATCAAGCATGCTCCCTCCGGGAAGTCGATGTCCGTAGTCGGGGGCGGCGAGCCTCTGTTCTATGTCGTTCGAAGAGGGGGCTCGGAAGATTCTCTTGATAATCAGCTCTTTGATTCGATCCATAAGCCTAATTTGTCGATAGAGTTCAACAGCAATGTCGATGCCCTGTCCGGAGATATTGTCGCGACAGGCCCTCTTCTAAGAAATGTATCCGGTCTCGGGTATACCTTTGAAGGGGTAGACGCGAACCCGGAAGAGATACATTTGTTCATGGATAATAACTATGCGCCCGACGGGTATATTTATATTGCGCCTTTTGGCGGCAGGACCTTAAGCGTCGGGGCTGTTTCGTTCGATCTTGCTGTCGAATTAAAAGTTTTGCTGGACAGGTTCCTGGAAAGCAACGCGATCGCCGGGAAATTAACGGAAGGGAGATCTAAAAAAGAGGTTTTCAGCGGCTACGGCTATTGCAATTATCCGAAAACCGCCAGAATAAAAGGTAAATTGTTCACGGGCGCCGCCGGAGGCTTTGTCGAAGCCTCAAGGGGGTTCGGGATAAAATATTCGATACTTTCCGGCTTGCTCGCGGCGCGGTCGATAATCGAGAGGAAAGATTTTGATTCCTTATGGACGGCCGAATTCGGCGAGGAACTTGAAACCGGCTTATACCGCCGCTTTTTGCTGTCGAAACTGGATAATTCGCAGTATGACAAGCTGTTGATGAGCGAAGAAGTCCCTGTCGCTAAATATAAGAAAATACCTCCGGGACTAGCGGAGTCGTATAAAGAGAAAGCATTTACCGCTGAATTCAGAGCTTGGCAGGAACGCTACTCTTTGGAAAAAACACTTTAATTACATTCCGGCCGGGAGCGGCCAGCGGCGGCCGAAGGTATACGATGAAATTAGGACTGATAGTCGCGGCTGAAGGGGACCTGACCGACCTGCCGCCGCTCGGCCTGGGATTTCTGGCGGCGAACATAAAGCGCTCCCTGCCCGAAGTCGAGGTGTTGCTTAGAGAAAGGCTAGAAGACCTTCTTAAGGAAGCGCCGGACCTGATAGGCATCAGCGCGACCACGGAGACCTATGCCCTCGCCGTTAACTGGGCCCGCGCGATCAAGGCCGGGCCCGGCGTGCCCGTAATTCTCGGCGGCATTCATATCTCGCTGGCGCCAGGGTCCCTGGCCGGCTGCTTCGACCTGGCCGTCATCGGCGAGGGGGAGGTCACGATCGTAGAGGTGCTTCGCTCCTATCTGAGCCGCGGCGGATTTGACTACCCCGCGCTGGGGAAGATCCCCGGCGTGGCCTTCTTAAGGGAGGGCGGCTTGTATCTCGCCCCGGAGCGGCCGCTGGCCGGGGACCTGGACCAACTGGCCCGGCCGCGCGAGGAACTGGCGCCCTATTATCAAACCAGGAGCGGGCGCCACATCTTCTCCGCCCGCGGCTGCCCCTATCGCTGCGATTTCTGCGCTTCCTCCCGGATGTTCTCGCGGTACCGCCCGCACTCGCCGGACGTCATCGCCGACGACATCGAATACCTCGTTTCCGGGGGACATTCAGGCCCCATCATCTTTTACGACGATCTCTTCATCTCGGATAAGCGCAGGCTCGGTAACCTTATCTCGCGGCTGGACGGCCGCGGCCTGCTCGGAAAAGCCCGGTTCACCGGTGCCGTGCGCGCCGACCTTGTCGACGAGGAGACCTGCCGGCAGTTGAACCGCCTCGGGATGGACCGCGTGGCGATAGGGCTGGAAACCTTCAGCGACAGGGTGCTGCGCTCCCTTAATAAAGCCGGCGCGAGCAGCGAGGCGAACCAGAGGGCGCTGGACCTGCTGGCGCGGCACGGCATCGGCGTGCTGGCGCTGTTCATCTTCGGAACTGCGGCCGAGACGGCGGGGGACGTGCACTTCACCCTGGAGCGGATCTTCAGCAACGTCGCGGCGGGAAAGATCGGCGACGCGTACTGGGGCCTGCTGACGCCTTACCCCGGTACCAGGACCTGGGAGCAGGCCCTGGAAAGGGGCATCGTCGCAGCGGATATGGACTGGTCCCAGTTCAGCGGCGGCGGGAGCCCGGCCCTGTATCTCGGGACGCATCTTTCCCGTCCCGCCCTCGCGGAGATAATAGAGGAATGGCGGGCGAAGCTCACTTTGCTGCGGCCCGGCCGGATATCCGGTTCAAGGACCAGCCTGTTCATTAATGACGAAGGCGAACTCGGCAGGATAGTGGAGGCGGTAGTCCGGAGACGGGGGAAGGACCTGGGGGCGCGGGCCGGCGACGCCCTGCTCAGGGACGCTTACGCGGCCCGCGGCAGGGTCAAAGGAACTTAAGTCTGTATCACCCCGCCGGCATGCCCGAAAGCTCCGGCCGCGGCCATGATAGTGTTGAAATTTATCAGGGCGGAGTCGTCGGGCGGGCCGTAAGCCCCGCCCAGCGCCAGGCAGACCGGTATTTTCAGGCCGGCCAGCGTTTTGAACAGGAATTCATCTCTTTCCCTGAGCCCCTCGATGGAGACCTTAAGCCCGCCCAGAGCGTCCTTTTCATAAGCGTCCGCGGAGCAGAGGGCGAAAACAAAGTCGGGCTTCGCCAGCTCCAGGAAATCCTTCACGCCTTTCTTCACGGCTTCCAGGTAAACCCCGTCGGCGGCCCCGGCCGGGATATCGGCGTCCATCGACGAGCGCACGCGGCTGCGCGGGTAGCCGACGGCCTTATGCGCGGAAAAAGTCTTAACTTCTCCGCCGGAGAAAATGAAGGCCGTACCGTTGCCCTGGTGCGCGTCCAGGTCTATCACGGCCGGATTCTTCACCAGGCCCTCCCCGAGCAGGACGCGGGCGGCTATAGCCAGGTCGTTGACCGGGCAGAAGCCCTCTCCCCGGTCGGGAAAGGCGTGATGTCCGCCGCCCGGGGGAAAAACGCCCAGGCGGCCCGTAGAAGCCGCGGTGCGCGCGGCGGCCAGGGTGCCCCCGGCCATGCGCCAGGAGAGCGGCAGGATCTGCCTGGAATAGGGGAGCGCCTGCGACTTCTCCTCCTGCGGGGTCAGGTCGTTGGCCTTCAGGCGGTCAAGCCAGGAGCGCGAATGGACAAGAAGTATATCTTCGTCGGAGGCGGGCGGGGATCCGGCCAGGCTGAAGCCGGCGGCCTTCAGCTTCTCATAAAGCAGCGCGTAGCGCTCAAGCCCGGACCTGAAAGCCGCGCCCGGGACGGCGGCCGGCGCTTCCGGCATCTCTCCCATGGGCCCCAGGAAGACCGGGCGGCCGGAGTCAAGGACCAGCGCCGCGTCCGCGAGTCCGCGCGCCAGCTCCATGTCATGCGTGGCGAAAACCAGTATCGCGCCGCGCCGCTTCAGGGCGCTCAGCTCGGCCAGGCATTTGGCGCGGAAGGCGGCGTCGCCGACCGCCAGCGTCTCGTCGATGAAGAAGAGGCCGGCCCCGGACAGCAGCGCCGCCATGAAGGGGAGGCGCAGCTTCATGCCGGTGGAGAGCTCGCCGGTCCGGGCGTTGCGCAGATGGGAGAGCCCGGCGGCGCCCATCAGTTTCTCGGCGTTCTCCGCGAGGGCGCCAGGCAGCTCGAAGAAAACGGCGCAGAGCCCGGCGTTCTCCTTCACGCTGAGGCGGTCCTGCAGGATAGAGGAGAAGCCCAGCAGGCAGGCCGTCTTTCCGTCGTAAGAGACGGTTCCGCCGGAGGGCCTGGTTATTCCGGCCAGGACCTTCAGCAGCGTGGTCTTGCCGGAGCCGTTGGGCCCGCAGAGCGCCAGCGCGGCGCCGGGCGCAAGGGAGAAGGAGATGTTTTCCAGCGCGCTGAAGAGGCGGGTCGGGGAGCGGCCGCTGAAGAAGCGGACGAGGGCTGACAGCGCGTCTTCGCGCGGGAGCTCCACCCGGTAGGTTTTGGCGATCCCGCTGACCGTCAGCCCGGTCATAGAGCGTCCTCGATGCCCGCGCGCTTCAGGCGCAGGAAAGCGAGCCCGGCGGCCAGCGCCGCGGCTCCCCAGAGAAAGGCGCAGGCCGCCGCACCGGCGTGCGGCGGGGAGCCGGAGAGGGCCAGCCGGGAACTTTCGAGCACGGCCGTGAGCGGGCTCAGCGCGAGAAGGCGGCTTTTTTCCGGCGCGAGGACCGAGAGCGGGTAGAAGACCGGGGTCAGGAAAAATCCGGCCGTGAGCATTATGCTCCAGATACGCTCCAGGTCGGAGTAGAAGACGAAAAGCCCGGCGAGGATAAGACCCGCGCCGGCAGCCAGGGCCAGGTAGGCGAGGTCTATCGCCAGCAGCCACGGCCAGGAGACGGAAAGCCCGCCCTGCATGAAGGCCAGCAGGGCGGCCAGGGCGGCCAGCTCAAGGAGGTGGGAAAAGTATACGCTGAGGACGGAAGCCAGCGCCGGGATCTCCGGTGAGAGCGGGTAGCTCTTCAGCAGGGGGCCGCGGCGCAGCAGGCTTGAAAGGGCCTGCGAAGTGGCGGAAGCGAAGAAGTTCCATTCCACGATGCCGATAAGGAGGAAGACCGCGTAGTCGCCCCGCTCGCGGCCCAGCCATTTCACGAACAGGCCGTAGAGCACGGCGAACATCAGGGCCGGGTTGAGCAGCGTCCAGAAAAAACCCAGGAAGGTGCTCTGCTGCCGGAGGCGCCACTCGACGCGCGTCAGCGCCAGGAGTTTTGCGAAGCCTTCTTTCCCCATGAATTAATTATATCATCTGCCGCTTAGCGCAGCGGAGGAAACAATCGGCGCAGTGCCTGCTCCGGTGGCCCGCGGCCGGCGGGCGGAGCGCCCCGGGCGCGGACAGCGGGGCCTTTATGTCCTTATGGAACGGGCACAGGTAGAACTCTCCTTCGGGGGAGAGCATCAGGAACGAGGCGCCGGCCCCGCAGGCCCCGGCGGGACCGCCGGCGAGGAAATCGAGGGCCTGCCGCAGGTTCGCGGCCTCCCGCGAGGCCGGAGCGCATTCGCCGGCCGCCCGGCGCAGGCCCGCCGCCAGCGCCCGGCCGGCCGCCGCATCCAGCTCCAGCCCCGCGGTGCCGGCGTTCGCGACCAGGAACTGCGGCGCCAGCGGGACGCCGAGGAGGCGCCCCCCCGTCCAGGCTTCATAGAAGGAGGCGGCGTTCCTGCGGGTGGCCGTGAAGGTCAGCCCGGCGGAAAGCCCGGGGAATTCCGCCCTGAGCGCGGCCAGCGAGGCCTTCAGCGCCGCGAAGGCCCCGGGGCGGCCCCTCATCTCGTCGTGAAGTCCGGCCGGTCCGTCCAGGGAAGAGCCGAGATGCAGGCGGCGCAGGACGGGGGGGGGCAGGCGCCGCAGCAGCCTCAGCGCCTTTTTCGTGTCGTAAAGCGAACTGAGCAGCACCAGCGCCGCGCGCGGGAACGCGGCGGCGGCGCCGGCTATTACGGCGCCAAGGCCGGGGTACAGCAGCGGCTCGCCGCCCGAAAAAGAGACCAGTTCCAGCCCTTTCAGCTCCGGCAGGGCGTAGAGCGCCGAAACAGCCGCCGGCTTAAGCCGGGCGGCGCCCAGTGTCCGGTGGTCGCAGGCCAGGCAGGCCAGCGGGCAGGAGTGCAGCAGCTCTATGTGCAGGTCTCTAATCAAGCACCCTCCTGTAAATTCCCGAGATGGTGGAGAGCACGCCTTCGAAGGAGAACTTCCGCTTCACCAGTTCAAGCGCTCCGGCGGAAAGGCGGGCGCGCAAGGCGGCGCCTTTGAGCAGGAGCGCGGTTTTGGCGGCGAAATCCCTGTCGGAAGAGGCCGTCAGCAGGTGTACCCCGTCCTCCGCCCCTTCGATCCCGGCGGCCGCCTCCCGGGAGGCTACCACCGGCAGGCCGGCGGCGAAGGCCTCCAGGATCTTGCCCTTGGCTCCCAGGCCGTAGCGTACCGGCGCCGCGAACACCTGCGCCCGCCAGAGGAAAGGCCGTATATCGGCGGCGGTCCCCGGCACCAGGATAGCCGGCCCCGCGAGGGCGGCTATTTCCGGAGTGGGGCAGGAGCCGGCGAGCGTAAGCGCGGCGGCGGGCAGCTCCGCCTTCACCAGCGGGAAAATGCGGCGCGCCAGACGCAGCGCCGCGTCCTCGTTGGGGTAATGAGGATAGTGGCCGAGAAAAAGTATTTCGCCCGCCTTTACACCGAAGCCCGGCGGCGGGAGAAAATCCGCCGGGTGTACGGCGTTCGGAGTTACGGCCGTCAGCTCCGTGGAGAGGTAGCGGGCTATGTCGCGGCCGTCGCTGGCCGTTATGAAGGTGGCGGCGGTAAAACGCCCGTAATGCCTGCGGGCGTAGGCGCGGGACTTGAAAAATTCGCCGGCCTTGAAAAAGCCCTTGAACCCCGCGGTTTCCCGCAGGTAATACTTCCACGGGTAGAGGTAGCTGGAGTCTATCTCGGTGTAGACGACCGGCAGGGCGGGCGGGAGGGCGG
>JACQPH010000012.1 GCA_016207645.1 Elusimicrobiota bacterium | reverse complement strand
GGACTATAGTGCTGGTACTGGTAAAGCCGCCGACGAAAAGAACTTTGCCGTTAGGCAGCAAGGTCGCGGTATGATAAACCCTCGCGGCGCCCATCGTCCCTGTGGCGGAGACTGTTCCATCGGCCGGGTCGTATAATTCGGCTGAGGAAAGCGCCGCGCCGCCGCTTCCTCTTCCCCCGGTTATCAGCACTTTCCCGTCGGGCAGCAGCGTCGCCGTATGCACATATCTCGCCGCGGTCATCGAGCCGGACGAAGGCAGCCAGGTGGGGTCTATCAGCAGGGGGTAGCGCAGGCCGGAGTTGTTGAAGGAAAGCAGAACCCTGTTCCCGGCCGTTTTACGGTAGAAGCCGTCCACCCGGCGGCCGGAGGCGTCGAAGACGACCGGGCGCGAGAGCGTAAGCCCTTTCGCCGCTATCTCGCCTTTCCCGTTCAGCGCCACTTCTTCGGAGTATTCGTATTCGAAACTTGTAGGCGCTTTTTCGGACTTAAGCAGCAGCATTTCCTGGCAGCGGCCGGGGGACATTACATAAAGGACGCTGGTATCCCTGTGGGCGTCGGGATAGACCACCGCGCCGTCTTCCAGTACCGCCCCGGCGGACCGGCCGTCCTTTAAGACATGCTTCACCTTAAGGACCGCCCCGTTGTATCTGATCGCGTAGCCGGCGGCCAGGTCGCCGCCGAGCGTAAAAACCGGGAGGGCGTCCTCCTTATGACCGTCCCTGGCGGCCAGGGCGTCGAAAGCCTTCGACTCCTCCGGCTTAAGCGCGGAACCCGGCCCGGCCGAAGCCGGATAGGCCGCTTTCAGTTCTATACCGTCGGCCGTTCTCTCCAGTTCCGCGCTGGCGGAATAATTAAAAGCCTCGGTCACTTCCGGGACGCCGAACTTATCCCGGATATATTCCGGCAGGGAAGGAGGGACAGCGAACGGGGAGGCTGGTTTTACTTCGAGTTCCGCGGGAGCCAGTTCCAGGCGCGGGCCGGCGTTCCCGGCCGGGAGCTGGCCCGGCGGGACGAATAAAAAAGCCGCGAATACCAGGCCTGGAACCAAGCGCCGGTATCCGCCGCTACTTTTCCCGAGGGAACAGGCTTGCATTTTCAGCTCCGCCTTAACCCGTATCAAAGCTTTTCCGCAACGCCTCAATACTATAACAAGGGAGAAATCTTAAAACCGCCAAGTAATGATCGATTTTCCGTCAAATAATCGTTTATACTTTCAAATATATATATACCGTTATACTCTAGTGTACGCAACGGGTTTTGTCAAATACGGATGCGTCACGTTCGCGGTGTTTTCCCCTATGGAAAAGGGTTGCTGAACTTTTTTGGAATATCCGGATCAGAGCGGCCGTCCGTCTAAGCGGCAGGGGACGGCTTCAAACGGGGTTGAACGTAGATCCAGCCAAGGTTCCGTTTGCTCTTTATGCGCCTTCCCAACTGTACGCCCAGCTTCTGGCGAAGCCGGTGCAGCAAAGCGCGCACCGCGTCCGTTCTGCCGTCTGACACGGTACCTATCACATATCTGGCGATAAAGTCCTCGCTTACGAATTCCGGGCTTTTTTCTATCAGCATGGAGAACAAGCGGAACTGCTCGGGCGAAAGGGTGGCGGCCAGCCGGGAACACTTGAATACCCGGCAGGTCTCCTTCTCGAGGCGGAGGTCCGCCGTTTCGAATATTCCGCGCTCCCAGCGCACCCGCCGCAGGACACTTTCGATAACGGCCAGGACCTTGGCGAACTGCGTACCTTTCAGGATAAAGCCGTCCGCTTTATATTCATTGTAGGAATCCAGCTCGCGGTTCAGGTCCCCGCTGACCATTATGATCGGGGTCTTCCCGAGGGCGGGATCGGACCGGAGCCGGGAGCAGACGGCCCCGCCGTCGCCGTCCGTCAAATGGAAATCCAGCAACAGGCAATCCGGCCGGGCGGCACTGGCCAGTTCTATGCCGGCCGCGCAGGTGGCGGCGGTACGCACCTCGAAACCGGACACGGTAAAGTACTTCACCGCCGCGGCAAGCCAATGAACATCGTCGTCGATAACAAGCAATATCGTTTTATGCATACCCAAACCGTCTTTACATTATAACTCTTTCCCGGCCCGGGGTTCAGCGGGCGCAGGCCCAGGCGACAGACTCCTGTACGCCGGGGAGGGCTGGGTCCAGGGCCACGCTGACGCAGTTGCGGCCGTCGGCGAGCCTGGCCAGGCGGTACCAGCGGTTCAGGAAGCCGGCCGCCGGGTCGAAACGAAAATTCGCCTCGAAGATCCCCAGGGACCTGTAGTTCCCCTCCAAGCCGCTGTGCTCGAAGGTCAGGTCCGAGAGCGGCATGATCTTTATAGCGCCGCCGTCCACCAGAGCGCCGCGGTATTCGGCGAGCGGCTCGGTGGTCATGGACAGGGCCTGCGCGCCCAGCACCATGCCGCAATTCCCGCTGCAGGCGGCTGCGGCCGAGCTCACCGGCGCGTCGATGAAAACCAGCCCCTCGCCGGCGGCGGCAAGAGCGAAATCCCCCGAAGCGCTGGCCCCTGCGCGCGCGGAAGCTATGACCTCGCGCCGCTTCGGGTCATAGGCCGACAGCCAGAGCTGAACGGCGGCGCCGGGCTCCTGCGGCGCCTCGGTGAAAGCCAGCAGCAGGGAGCCGTCCCTGGAAGGGAAAGCGGCCACAGCGCAACCGCTGGAACCGGCCACTTCCCGCATTTCCCCCGGGCCCACGCCGGTAAAATGCAAGCCGCGGCCGTCGGCCAGCCAGAAAGTGCGGGTCTTATCCGGGTCGTCGTCAGGCAGGGGCAGCATCAGCAGGTCGAAGGAGCGCCCCTTCCAGGCGCAGGGCAGCACGGACGGGGCCGTGGAGCGGAAGAGCTCTTCCCGCGAAATGCGGAAGTTCGGGTCGAGGCGGTCGAGGGCGGCGGCGGCCAGCCAGCGGTCCGCTTCACGCGGCGCCGCGAGCAGGCCGCGGAAAACCGGCGCGGCGAAATCGGCCATGGTCCCGTGTTTCGGCAAAGCGCTTACAGCGCTGAAAGATACTGCCGGCAGCACGCGCCGGAGCTTGGCGGCCGCCGCGGCGGCCTCCGGGGACTGGGCCTTGCTCTGCAGGGCCGGGGCGGCGGCCTCGCCGGCCGCGCGCACCTTGGGCCACCAGTAGAACAGCATGCCGGCCCCGCCGACGAGCAGGGTGAGGATAAACCAGGAGCGGGCCAGGGAAGGCGCCGCAGCGTGGCTGCGGCCCGCCCCGCCTTCCTCGCCGGGCCTGCTGAAATCGAAATGGACCGGCAGCTGCTTGATGAGGCGCAACCGGTACAGCAGCGGGCTCAGCCCGAAAGCGATACCGGAGGCCGTCATGGCGACGAGCGACCCGGTCATGACCAGCACGGTCAGCCCGGTCATCACGTTCCCCCAGCCGCCGGCCGCGAAGAGCTCCAGCACGCGGTGGAACTCCACCAGGCCGGGATGGCGGGCCAGGCCGGGGGCCCTGACGAAAAAGAGGAAAGCGCAGACCCCGAAAAAAAAGGCCGGCGCGGTGTAAGGCTTGAGCCGCTTGGTGGAGAGGTCGGTAAAAGTCACCCCGAGCATGACGTACATGAAGCCGAAACCGCAGGCCTCGCGCCAGAGCAGGGAGGGATGCCAAGTCCCCTGCAGGGCCGTGTAGAACATCATGGCCGCGTAAACGACGGAGAGGGCTATGGCGTAGACCACGCTCAGCAGGGCGCTGACCTCCTCGAACAGCAGCTTCTTGAGCACGGCCATGAGCAATTTAGCCAGCCGCTCCAGCATCCAGAACATGGCGCTGATGCTGCTCAGTATCCGCAAAGGCTTCACCAAAGTCTGCAGCTCCGGCGAGTTCCAGACGGCGAGCACTTGAGTCAGGTTGGATTCCATCAGTTAGTTCCCAAATCCGCCTCTACAATGAAAATACTACCTTTTCCCGCCCCCAAAACAAAACCGCCGGGCTCTCGCTCCGCACTTTGGCGCTTTGGACAAAGTGCGGGGTTCCCGGCGGTCTGGCGCAACGCTGGTTCGACCTCTCTGTCGCTTCACTTGTCTTTCACCGGCTCCAGGGAGCCGGAATAGCCGCCAACCTTTTCCACCGGGACCATTTTGAACCTATATACCGGCTCGCCCTTATTATCGCTCACCATGATCTCGGCGGACTTGCCTTTCATGGTAAGGATGGTCGGCTTCGAAAGGATCTTCCGCTCCAGGCCTTTGGCCGTGCGGACTTCGCAAGACACGGTAAGCTGTATTTTGGCCCTGGCCTCGTCCACGGAGGTCACGCGCACCTGCAGCAGCAGGTCGCCGGCGCGTATCTCGCTGGTCTCGCCGTCGGCCGAGATCAGCGTGCCCTTCACCTCGGGCCGGCCGCCTATCTTCACCGCGTACTCGCTGGAGAAGATGCGCTTAATGCCGTTTATGATGCTCTGCGAGGCGCCGGGGATGGACAGGACCACCACCACGGCCGCCGCCGCGAAACCGGCCGCCCACAGGGACCGGGAAGGGCGCGGCTGCCCGCCGCGTATGGCGGACATCACGGCCGGGCGCAGGTCGCGGCAATCCTTAAGCTCCAGGCTGGCGCAGGCCGCGTCGAATTTCTTTTCCAGTTCAGCGTCGTTCATATTCCCTCCTTCAGCTCCGGGTAGGCCGGCGAAAGCGCGTTCATCAGGCGCTCGCGCGCTTTGAAGAGGCGCAGGCTCACGGCATTGGGCGTCACGCCCAGCGTCTCGGCTATATCCCTGGCCGGGACCTTATGCAGGTGGAACAGCACAAAGGCTTCCTTTAGGTCCGGCGGCAGGGCCGCCATGGCGCCATCCAGCGCCGAGCGCAGGTCGCGCGAGGCGAGCCTGGAGGGAGGGTCCCCCCCTGCCTCGACTGGTTCTATAACGGGGTCCTCCTCTTCGCCGCCAGACCAGAAAGGCAGGAAACTGATGATAGCCCTGCGCTTGAGGCGGTTCCTGGCCAGGTTCAACGTTATGGTATAGGCCCAGTTGCCGAAAGCCAGCTCCCTCTTATAGGAAGGCAAAGACGAGAACATCTTTATGAAGGCGGTCTGCGCTATATCCTCGGCCTCGGCGGGGTCGCCCAGCAGGCGCAGGGACAGGTCGTAGAGCCGCCGCTGGTAGCGGGCCACTATCTCCGCGAAGGCGTCGGTGTCCCCGGCCAGCACCCGGTCGATTATCTGCATATCGGTTTGGTCCATGTCTCCTCCCGATATTATATACAACCGGGCCGCCGTAATCTTTCCGGAAAAATAAAGGGCAGCCATTGGCCGCCACGGGTATTAAGGCTTCCGCCTCCCTTTATCGAATGGCTTTCGCCGAGAAGACGCAGTCCTTGCCGGCTGAGGCGGTGTGTTTGCCGTCGCCCGGGGCCAGGATCAGTTCGCCGTCGCCTTCGGCCAGGGTTTCGCCGCCCTCTTTGAGCTGCAGGGTGTATTGCAGCAGGAAAGTCCCGTCCATGCCGGGGCTTTTGGGCAGGAGGCCGACCATGAACTTGGTCACCGTGTCGCCCGACTGGGTGAAAAGCACGGCGCTGTACTGCTCGTCGGGCAGGTAGACGAATTTGGCGGGGTAAGAGACCCTGCCGCACTTCAGGACGGTCTCGATGGTCCCGGACCTTTCCTTCCGGCTTTCCTCTTCGGCCGTGCCTTTGAGCTCCACGATGAATTTCCAGCCTCCGGCCTCGGCGGCCAGCACCGGCTTGCCCGGGCGCAGCAGCACCTTGCCCGCCGCCTGGAAAGGAGGACGGGCCCGCTGCTCCCCGGCCACCTCCGCCTGGTAATCCAGCCTGAAGAGCCCTTCCTCGTCGGGATTGAGAAAAGAATTAAAAATTATTTCGCGGGCCGGCCCCCCGCCGCGCACGCGGGCCTTGCCGGCATAAGTCGCCTGTTTCCCCACGGAGAGCGCCTGAGCGTAAGCATAAGACACTCTGCCGTTGACGGCCTTCATCTCCACCGTCCAGTTCCCGGCCCCAGCCAGGCCGGCGAGGACGGGCGCAAGGCAGAAAAGCATCAATGAAACCTTAATTTTCATAACCGGAGCTCCTGCCGGCTTCCCCCGCACTCAGTCTACCATAACGCGCGCAAACTGTAGAATGGGGGTCAGCATGAGCAGCAGAAGGAGTGTCAGCACCAGGTAGGCGAAGAAGCCGCCGGGCGGGTCGCCGTACAGGCGCGGCTTGGAGTCTATGATGCTCAGGTAACGCCGGTGGTGGAAATAGAACAGCGCCTGCAGGGCGGCCGCCGCGGCGGCGAAGACCAGCCAGAACCTGCCGTCGAAATTCCAGGCCCAGACCTTGGGCGAAGCCAGCGCCGGGAGATTGAGGAAGAGCAGCAGGGGGATGAGGATATAGTAGAACGACGAGGCGCTCTCGGCCGCCGGCCCCTCGGTGCCGGGCAGCTCCGTCGGCAGGCCTTTGCTCCGCAGCCCGGCCCCCAGCCGGTAGGTCTCCAGCCCGAAGACCAGGACGAAGAGTATCAATCCGCCTATCAAGGCCACGAAGCCGTTGGCCATATACAGGAACATCCGGCCCGTGGCGCGGGTCGCCTTCAGCCCGTCCTCCAGTGAAAGGTAGGTCTTGCCGCCTATCTCCAGCGAATAGGCCTGCACCCAGCGGTGCGGGGCGTAGAACGGAGCTTTGCGCAGCGAGGCCTCGTCGCTCCTGGCCACGTGCGCCGCCGCCTCCAGCCCGGCCGGCGCGGCGAGGGCAGGCGCCTTAAGCGGCGCGGCGGGGTCTTCGGGGTCGAAATGCGGGGGATGGAACTGCAGCGGCACGGCCAGCCCTTCCACTTGCAGTTCCAGGTAGACGCGCGGGTTGTCCTTGGTGGTCCTGGTCTCCACCACGCGCAGGGAGGCCACCCTGCCGCGCGCCTCCACCAGGTCCCCGGGCGCCGAGGGCCCGGTGAAATAAACCATGTACAGGAAGGCCGGCGTACCGAGCACCGCCGCGAAGCCGAGAACGGCGTAACCTGTACGCTCCATGAAGGACTCGGCTTTGGCCTTCAGCCCGGTCAGCGGCTTTTTGCGCTTGGCGGCCATAGGTCAGCGCCGGCGGCGACTGCGGCTCTTCAGGTCAGTGGCGGTGCGGTTGGAAACATCGTTGGCAATATTGTCGTTTCCCATAGTGGTATTCTACAAAACAAAACCGCCAGGCTTCCCCGGCGGCTTGAAGTTACCACATAAACGGTAATTTTGCATTCAGCGTCCCGTATCCCTAAGGTTTTATCCGGCAAAAGGCCTGCCTTTCCCTTTTCCATTCAATCCGGAGTGAATCCTATCTTTCGTTTTGCTCCAAACGGTTCGTCGATAATTCTGTGCATGGCCTCCAGCAGACCGTTGATGTTTTCGTCATGGGACACGATCTTTCGTTCAAGCTGCGCCAGCCGCCTGGCCAGCTCTCTGTGCTGATACACTAAGCGCCTTAGCCTTACGAACTCTTTGATTATCCTCACGCTCATCTGGACGGCCTGTTCGCTATTAAGGACCCCCGCAAGCATCCCGACTCCGTGCTCAGTGAATGCCGTCGGGAGCACGGAGGAGTGCTTGATGGATTTGAACCGGTGCCAATTTGTCACCAGTTCCCCGGCCTCCTTCTTTGACAGCTGGAATACGAATTCCTCCGGGAACCGTTTGTAGTTTCTCCTGACCTGGCGGTTAAGATATTTGGTCTCAACGCCGTAGAGGCGCGCAAGGTCCCTATCGATCATTACCCTGTGTCCCCTGAGAATGAATATCATCTCTTCTATTTCCGGATCTTCGTCCTGTTTTTCCGGTAACAGCATAAGCCCTCCTTGACCAGAAATAGCATAGCAGACGAACCCGACAAGGGCCTGTCGGGATTGAAATACCAAAAAATAAGACCGCCAGGCTTCCCCGGCGGCATCGCGTTCAATGCTAAGATCCACGACCTGCCCCTCCTTCCCCTTTTTCTCTGCTCCGCATTTTCCTAAAGTTGTTTTGGGCAGGGCTGCCTTATTCGGGCATCTTCAGGTTTCCTGCTTCATCGGTATCGGGCCTTAGGATCTCCATAGAGAGGGGTTCGATGCGAGGCATAGTCCGCAGGCAGGCTTCACGCTCCGCCTTTTGCAATGAATCAGCCACATCCGTCCTGCTTTGAAGAGCGGGCTCGATGGTTATGATCGCGAGGGCGGACCAGGCGCGCACGCAGCGCGTTTCGCTTTTGAGCGATTTCAGGAGAGCGGGCAGCGCTTCCCGTGCGGACGCGCCGAGTTTCTTTAACTGGCCGGCGGCACAAATGCGGTTTTCCGCGTCAGGGTCTTCCAGCGCGGCCGTAAGCGCGGCGAACGCCTCGCTGTTCCCGGAAGCGAAGCTCCCCATTATGGAGATCGCCGCATAGCGCATTTTAACGTCCGTATCCTTTAAAAAAGGCAGAAGGACCGCGATGGAATTCTCCGGCAGGGGTTCCTGTGACGACAGCGCGTAAACGGCGACCGCGTCGGCGGCGAGCCTCCGCACTTCTACGCTCTCATCTTTCATAGCGGCAAGCAGCCGGCTTATGGTCCGGGTCGGCGGCGGGAACATCCCGGACAAGACCTTCGCCGCGTCGGCGCGGACAGCGGGGTCGGGAGCATCTAAAGCGCTCAACAGCCAGTCGACCGCCGGGTCGCCTATTTTCCCGAGGGCCATGCCCGCCCAGATTTTCGCGTCCCCGTTGTCCTCCTTAATTAGTCGGACCAGGGCCGGCACCGCTTCTTTCGCGGCCGGGCCGAGATAACCAAGTGTCTGAGCTATATTCTTTTTCAAAAGAGGGTCCGCCCCCGCAAGGGCTGCGACCAAAGCCGGGACCATGCGGGCTCCCCGGGCGGCAAGTATTTGCTGAACCGCGTTTGTGATCGCAAAATCAGTATTTTTCAGCGCCGCCACAAGTTCAGGCGTTGCTGGCTCGAGTTTCCCGAGTATGCGCGAGACGCGGAAGGAGACGGAATAATCGTTCAAAACGTTTATCAACCGCGGGACGGCGGCGACGGAGGAAGCTCCAAGTTCTTCCAGCGCGTCCAGGGCGTAATCCCGTACTTTGGACTTTTTATTCCCCGCTATCCCGGCCATGCGCAAAGCCGCTTTTCCCCGCGACTTGGCGTCCAGGTCCTTTATTTCCTTGAGGGCCGCGGCCCGGACCTGGTGATCCGCCGAGGTCAATCTCGACCCAAAGGATGAGCAGCCGCAGAAAGAGAGCGTTCCCGCGAACAGGACCGCAAAAAATATCACTGGGAAAAGTCCCCCGCTGCCTTTTTGAAGATCATCGCCGGCGATATTGTCGTTTCCCATAGCGTAATTCTACAAAACAAAACCGCCAGCCTTCCCCGGCGGCTCCGCTTTCGATGCTAAAATCCAGGACCTGCCCATTATCCCACCATAAAATAGCCGTTGACGGGATATTAGGGCTCTGGTATACTATTTATGAAGAGCGGTAAGTCCGTTGCAGGTGGACCAAGTGTTTCCCGCCGGATGGTGGCTAAGAACTTGGAGGTACGCCTGCTCGGCACGCTCTTCTTCTTTTTTAGGGCAAATAAAACCTGTCCATGCAAACCCGGGCCTTAAAGACGTTAAACCATTCCAGGTCCGCCTTCTCGTATTTACGGAAGATCCCCCATGCGAACATGTCCACCGCCTGCAGCCCGGGGCTTTCGTGGGAATTTATATGGATAATATCCAGCGGCACGAGCGGATCGATGAGCGATTTTATCTGGCTGATTATATAGTTATTGAACTCGACGACTCTCTGGCGGGATTTGCTTTTATCTACGGTCATTATTACCCTGACCGCCGCACCCTTGAAATTCACCTGCTCCAGCGCTAATCTGGCTATGTAATTATAAGCGCGGTCCTTATCCTCAGCCAGCAGCGGGTACACTTTCTTTTTATTAAGCACAACAAAATGATGCTCCCTTTACGGCGTTTTGCGCCGATAATCGCGCCTGTCTATACAGGCGTCGTAAAATACGCGGTCAAATTTTAGCCAATCAGTCTTATCTATCCCGCGGGTATTGCGGATAGTGGGACTTACCGGGAAGGCCGAGGTAATCTTTATCCAACGGCCCTGTTCCCTGGAAATTGCGCGTATTTCAGCGGCCACTTCGGATAGGTCCTGGTCCTGACTGAAGATTATGGCCACATCATAGGCCTTGGCGTGGGCCAGACGGATAATGTCAATGGAGATCCTGACGTCTATACCCTTCTCTTCTCCCACCAGAGCCGTTTGCTCCGAGCCGTCGGGCAGCTTGATGCGGTGGTTCCTATAGCGCAGACTGCGCTTGAATACTGTTATCCCCTGCCGCCCCATAACCGAAAATTTCCGTGCCCAGAAATTATTCCAGAAGGGGTCGTCAACAGGGTCCGGTACGCCGGTGTAAAAACGCGTTTCCGCCAGATCCCAGTTGTTCTGACCGGTTATCTTTTGGGCCAAAGCCAGTATATCGTAGTTCGGATAGGTATAGCCGAACGCTTCCCTTATGGAGTGGTAAAGGTTTTGCCCGTCTACAAAAACAATCGCCTTATCCGCCATAATTCTCCCCTAAAGTTCAATTCCCCTATAAAATGCATAACCCCGCCCGAGGCCTTTCAGCATATCGGGCGGGGTGCAAGTAGATATAGTATACATGAAAAATATCATTTCAGCAACCTGTCCGCGCGAGAGTTCCGCACGAGAGCCAGCACCAGCTATATATAAAAAGTCTCCTGTTGCGGCCCGGGACGCCGGCAAGGACCAGACCGACAAAGGCCGGGGTGCCGCTTATGGCAGGCCGCCTTTCCCCCACCTTTAGCTAAGCGCCGCCTCTTTTGCTATTTTCTCCATTATCAGATGACTGTCTCCGAGTTTGCAAAGCGCGTCGCAATGCTGCCTCAGGTCGGAAAACAGGATATATTTGATCTTAACCTTATTGTTCCGGATAGCGGGGCGATAGAGCTGCAGTTGAACGTCCTTTTCCCGGTCGTTCGGAGCCACCAGGTAAAATACCCCGTCGCTGGCCGCGATCGTATAAGACAAGTCGGTCAGCCTCAGGATACCGGAATAAATACTGGTGGATTTCTCCACCTCGAACGCAGCAACAATGCTGTTGGTCCCCTTCTGGAACCATAGTACATCAATTAACTTAATAGTCGCCGCGGTGTCGGCATCTAGGTTCACTTCGGGGAACTTCGGCAGACACAGGAATGAGAAATTACTGCCGTTAAACGACCTGGACTTGTCGTTAGAAGCGCTGATGACATCGTAACCCAGGGCGCTCCCGATCTTAAGCAGATGGTACTGCATTTCCGAATGCAGGTTCTCATCTTCTTTTTCATCTTTAACAGTCTTATGGCGCTTTTCCACAAGTTTTTGCAGCCTCTTCTTTTCAGGCTCGGATAAATGTTCGCCGCCGCCAATGATAAGTTTTTGCGTCCCTATCTCAAAAAGCAGGCCCGCGATCGCCCCCAAGTCGTTTGAAAGCTCGGACTTGTGCGTATTGTTTTTCTCGATCAAGACATCACGTATCTTTAAATACTCGGTCCAGGACCCGAGCTTCTTCTTGTCATTGAATAAACGGTTGAAGCCATTGATAATAGCCGTGTTGAAGGGAGGAATGATCGTCGGCTGCAGGAAATAGAGGATGCTTGCGACAGCCGGACCGAGTCCCTTTATTTTTAAGGCATCGAGCTTGAGTATTTCTTTTACGAGCTGCTCCTCTGTTTTCGTATTCATGCAGTTCTCGAGAAACTGCCCGAAGGCCAGCTTGTTCGTCTGGTTTTCGTAAATATCGGGGATCCTCAGCTTCGGCTTCCAGTAAAACGGATGCGCCGCGCCTTCAAAGACCTGTTTCTGCTCCGTAATACAGGTCAGAACAAATTCCAGGGACGACCCTTTAAAATCATTCGGGAATTTATTCTGCTTAATGTCCTCAATGATCTGCACAACGCCACGGCGAATGGACCGGAAAGCTTTCAGCCTTTCATCGTTATTAATGAACCAGGTATTATAAACCGATTCCTTGTCAGCCTTATATTGCCTGATGATCTGTTCAAGATTCTCGCTCATTGGTCTTATCCCCTTAAAAAAGCCTCCTAACACATTTTACACTGCCTATTTTCACAGTCCTCCTAACCAGGATATTCTTAAATTGACAATAATTACCTGCGGCATAATTTTATGCCCCCTCAAGGGCTTCCTGGCGGCGGATGAAGCCGCCGAGCAGCGGGACCGCGAACACATAGCGTCCGTGCCTGTTTTTGTAGACCAGGCCGTTGTCCGCCAGTTTCGCGAGAATCTGGTTTACATGGCTGGGGCTGAACGGTTTTTCAGAGCCTTTCCGCGACTGCTCGACGACCTCCTGGACGGTGAACTCGTCGTCGCAATTAGGCAGCCGCGCCGCGACGGAGAGAAGTTCGCGCTGCCTGTCGGTGACCCGGTTCCAGCGGCCGGCGAAGAAATCCGAATCCAGTTTCCGGATGGTCTGCTCCACCGTTACCACCGGGTTGATCTCCCCGCCCGCTTTCTGCTGCAA
Source organism: Elusimicrobiota bacterium (assembly GCA_016207645.1). Taxonomy (GTDB): domain Bacteria; phylum Elusimicrobiota; class Elusimicrobia; order Elusimicrobiales; family UBA9959; genus UBA9959. The sequence continues at coordinate 42,848 of JACQPH010000012.1, read as the reverse complement.
ATATGAATCGAACATTTCCCTGCACAGGAACTGAATGAAATAGGGATAGCCGCCGGAATATTTCACTATTTCGGCCACGGCGGCGCCGGTAAAGCGGACCGGGCAGGCATGCTGCGTTATCGGCTTAAGGATCGCGTCGCGGCACTCCGCTTCGGCCAGGCGGCCCAACGTCATAATATGGAACATGCGCTCTGTAAATGTGCGCGCCTCCACCAGCTTAGGAAACAGCGTGGGAAGTCCGGTAAGGACCAGAAAGAACGGCAGCCCCTTTTTCTGGATCGACTGGAAGACGTCCAGCAAGAGAGAAAGCGGGTACTGCTGCCTGTCGGCCTGGTCGCTTAAATTTTGTGCTTCGTCGTAAGCCAGCACAACGCCGCGGATGTCGGAATTATCAGCGCCAAGGCTGGTCCAGACCAGTTCCAGTACCGTCTTGAGTTTATCGGATGTCAGCCCGGGGGTATTATCATACAGCCACTTGAGAAAGGAAAAATCCAGGTACGTCTGTTGCTTTTCCGCGGTGGCCGTAAAGCCTACGCGCCGGACTTCCGACTCGGAAACCAGGGTGTTTGCCGTTAAGGGCGACAGATCCGCCAGGATCCGCACGGCGATACTGTCTTCGCTGACGGCGGCCGACTCCGACAGATCCGTGCCGGCCCATAGCCAGTTTTTTTGTATGGCCAGCGGTTTGAGGGTTTCAAGCAGAACAGTTTTCCCGACCCCCCTTAAACCGGTCAGCACCAAATTGGTCAGCACGGGCTCCTGGTCAAGAAGGCGGATAAATTCCCGCTTTTCTTCTTCACGACCAGCTAAATACGGCGGCGGGTGACCGGCCCCGGGCCTGAATGGGTTTAGTATAGGCTGTTTCATATTAACCCCCGCTTAGTACATCACATAAATTTAGTCTATACGCTAAATTTACAATATCCGCTACATTGCTGTCAATATCATTGCCGGGTTATAACTTCTACCAAATCAACATATGCCAGTTGGCCTTTAACAGACTTGCCGTAAACTTCCGAGACTATGTTTACATAATTCCTCATCTGCGCGGTGTATTTATCGGTGTTTTCGCCGCCGGTTTTGAAGTCTATTATGGTGACGGAGTCCTTATCCAGCAGGACGCGGTCCATGCGGAAGAGGGCGCCGGTTTTGTCTATAAATTCGGCTTCGACCAGCACCTCGCGGCCCGCCGCGGGGGCGAACAGGGAGGCGGCTTCGGGGTTTTGGAGGAAAGAGAGCAGGCTTTTGAGGACTTTGGGCTTGTCGAACTTGAAGGGGAAGGCGGGGGCCAGATCTTCGTAGGCGGCGGAAAGGGCGGGCTCCAGGTCTTTGGGCAGTTCTATGAAGCGGGCCAAGATACCGTGCACCAGTTCGCCTTCGGCGGTTTCGAAGAAGCTGTTATAGGTGGGCTTCTGCGCGTCAAAGCGCTGCTCGGGGCGGGCGGTCTCCGAGACTATGGGCACCGGGAGGGAAGGCTTGCGCCGCTCGGGCTTGTGGTCGGCGGGCTTGCCCTGCTCGTAAGTCTCGAAGACGTCCAGCAGGGCCTCTTTGGCTTCGGTCTTGCGGGCCTTCCTGAGGACCAGGTTGTAAAGCTCGTGGCGGGCGCGGGTGGAGACCACGTAGAGGAGGTTCAGGTCCTGCACGTTCCCGTCGGTGCGGCGGTCGCTGTAGACGCGGCCCAGGTTCACGCAATGCTCGGCGGCGGCCTTGGTGATGTGGTAGACGTTGATGGCGCCGTCCTTTTCCTCGAAGTACATCGGGTCGCTCCGGGCTTTCTCCTCGTACATCAAATTTATCACCACGGAGAAGCCGAGGCCCTTGCTCTTGTGGAAGGTCATCACGCGCACCGCGTCTATGTATTCGGGGAGCGCTATGGAGAAGACCGCGGCCTTGTCCTCGTCTTCGCCGGCGGCGTACTCGATGAAAGAGCGGGGGCTGGTGACGCCCTCGGCCTCCAGCGCGCAGGCGGCGTCGAGGAAGCGCGACAGGAAAGCGGCCTCCTCGGGGAAATTCTCGAAGAGCTCCAGCTTGCCGTAGAGGAGCGAGACCAGCTCGTAAAGCGGCAGGTAGCCCACCTTGCGGAAAGGCTCGTTGAGGAAGTCCTCCCAGTATTTGCCGTACTTCGGATGGTTGCGGAAAGCGGCGTAAAGCAGGGCCTCGCGGTCTTTGACCCGGGCGGCGAAGATGAAATCGTTCAGCTCGCCGCGCTCCAGCCCGGTGAGTCTGGCGAAGATAGCGCCGGTGAGGAAGTCGGCGAAAGAGAGGTCGTCCGTCGGGCTTTCCAGGAATTTCAGGAAGGAGACCAGCTCGGCCACCACCTTGCGCTTGCGGATGTCGAGGGAACTGAGCGAAGCCACCGGTATGCCGGCCTCGGTCAGCCATTCCACCACCGGCTCGATGCGCTTGTTCTTCCCCACCAGAATGGCTATCTCGCCCAGCGGGTAGCGCTCGGCGGCGCCTTTCACGGCTTCCAGCAGCCAGTCCTTCTGGCCTTCCGGCTCGTCCAGGTCTTCCAGTTCCAGCACGGCGGTCTTCACGTAGCCGTCCTTCAACCGGCCCGGCTGCACCTGCTGGGTGTAGGTGGTCAGCTCGGTGATATCCTCGCCAATAAGCGCTGGGGTATTCTTCAGCTTCTCCTTGAAAAGCTTGTCCACATAGGCCAGCACCTCGCCGTCGGAGCGGTAATTCACCGGCAGGCTGGCGTATTTCAGCTCGCCGCCCAGCGATGCCAGCGAAATATTCACGGCCTCTTCCTTTTTCCCCTCGGCTTTGTCCAGCAGGTCCCGCATGATCTTGTAGTCGGCGTTGCGGAACATGTAGATGGCCTGCTTTATGTCCCCCACCACGAACAGCGAGCCGGTCTTGGAGAGGCCCTCCTCCACCAGCGGGCGGATGACGTCCCACTGCAGGCGGTTGGTGTCCTGGAATTCGTCTATCAGGAAATGCGAGATGCGCTCGCCCAGTTTCAGGTAGATCTCGGGGACGTTCGCCTCGTTTATATAGGCCGAAAGTTTTTTGGCGATGTCGTTGATGTGGATGACGTCGGTCTTGCCGCGCTTGACCTTCTCCAGCTCGGCCTTGAAACGGTCGTAGATGCCCACGTAGGGGTGATAATAGGCGATGGCGTTCAGCTCGGTGAGCTCTATCACCAGGTCGCTGAGCAGGGCGATATCTTTTTCCCAGCAGACGGGGAAGTTCTTTTTCTTCACGCCGTTGAAAATGCCGAAAGTGAAGCTGTAGGCGGCCAGGAAATCGGTGAGATTCCCGGCGTCTATGGCGGCGGCGGAGCTTTCCTTGAGATATTCTTTCCCGAAATGCTTTATCAGCCCTTCGCAATGCTTCAGAGCCGCTTTGAATTTAACCTTGAGCAGTTCCTCGTGGTCGCCGGGGAGGGTCTTTATCAGGCCGGCCGTCTTGCCTTCCTGGTTGAGGAAGCTGTTGAAGTTCTCTTTCACCCTCAGCGCCGGGTTCCACGGGTAGGCGCCGGATTTAGGCAGCACGGCCAGGAACTTGTCCACGGTCTCCGCCGGGAGGTCCGCCTTGCCGATGCGCACGAACAGGGAATAAAGCGCCAGGTCGAGCAGCGCGTCGTAGGACATGGTGATCCCGGCCTTCAGCGGGAGGTTAAGCTCGTCCGCAGAGGCGCTCATCACGCGGGCCAGGAAGCTGTCTATGGTCTGGATGTGGAAATCGGAATAGTTGTCGATGATGCGCTCCACAAGTTCTCCGGCGCGCTTATGCGCTTCTTCGCGGGAGAGCGAGACCAGGGCCAGGGTCTCGTCCATCTTCGGGCAATCCTTATCCAGCGCCAGCTCTTTCAGCCAGGCGAGGATGCGGGCCTTCATTTCTTTGGCGGCATTATTGGTGAAAGTTACGGCCAAAATGGCCGAGAGATCGTTATCCGGGACTTTTTCGGAAAGCAGGAACTGCACATAGCGCTGGGTGAGCGTATAGGTCTTGCCGGAGCCGGCCGAAGCGCTTATCAGAAGGGCGTGCGGGAATTTGAGGGTTTTATCCCCCTCCAGCACCGGCGCGGCCTTGGCTGCCTTTTCCATGAGGTAATTATAAGATATTACGTAACTGCTCAGGTCCGGGGGTGGCCGCGGCATCCCCCTCCAGTAGCTGAGTAGTTACGATATTACGCCGCCAAGTGGCTGTCGCCTTAAAAATGGCTTCCCGTTTCCGCGGGTACTAGAGGACACTTGACACTGGTTGAAATACCACTTAAACTATGGTGAGAAGCCGCTGATCTTTTGTTTTTGACAGGTCGAGGGATAAAAATGCAGATACGCGGATCTTGGCCCGCTTTAGCGCTCCTGACCAGGCGCTTTTCACAGGTTGTGGGACGGCTTGCGTTGTTTCTTGCGACCCTGTCGGCTCTCGGGGCCGCGGTCGCCCTGGCCGCCGACCCCGAACTGGTGTTCTACGATTCCATTGAGATCGACGCCAACGGCGAATCCATACTGACCGGCGGCGTTTATAAAGACGCGGCGCTGGGGTCGCTGCTGCGCCGGCATCAAAAAAGCTTAGCCCCCATACCTGTCGACGGCTTTTACCGCATCCGGTTCGTCGCGGATGCGCAGGCCATGAAGCGGGCCGAGGATTTCACGGACCTCTTGCTGAACCATGAGGCGTTCGCGTCCATCCGGGACCGGTTCCGGATAGAATATGCCGAGGGTGCCGCGGACCTGATGAATTGCCGGAACGATCTTCCGCAATCTCCGCGCATCATCCGCTGCGACATGGCATATATTCTCTCCCTGGGAACGGCGCCGGCGCATATGACGGCGGTTTTTACCGGCCGCGGCTCCGGCGGCTCCGGCGGAACGGTCCCGGTCGCATCGCTTAATTACCCCCTGCCCGCCATGCTGCACGAGATGCTTCATGCCTGGAACCTGAACGACGAGTACATCTACTCGCAGGACGAGGCCGATCTTTATTGCAGCCACTCCCGGATATTGAAAGGCCCCAATACCACCGCCTTTGCCGCGCAGGAAGCCTATACCTCCGATGCCGAAGCCTGGAGCCGCCACCGTGAGGACATTCCCTGGCTCTACGAGATCCAGTCCGGAGTGCCTATTACGGTTTCCACCGCCGCCGGCTCCGGGGCGATCGTATTCAAACTGGGAACGCCGCCGGCGCCGGCGAATACGCTGCCGGGGTTATATGCGGGCGCCAATTGCAGCCGGAAACTCCCTTCGTTCCGCCCTTACGGGTTCGATACCATCATGAAGACCCTGTCGACCACGCGGATCCCTCCTATCCACCAGAAGGCCGTCCTGGCCGCGATAGCGAAAGCGGCCGGGTGGTAGCCCGCCGCTAAAAGTGAGAGCCCCCGGTGAACGGGGGCTCTTCATTTGGCACACGGGCCAGGACCGCATATACCGCAGACCGCGTAAGGAGCGAGCCGGAGACCGGGCGCGAAGCGCCGGAACCGGAACACCCACCCGGGAGCTGGACAACCGCCGAAAGGCGGAAGCCGCCGAACCAGGACCCCGGCGACCGCGCCGCCCTATGGGCGGGAGACGGACCGGAGCACACCCCGAACGCGCCGAGCGGACCGCGAAACGCCGACGCCGCAAGACGGCGGCACTGACGCTGGCAACGAACCGGGGGAAACCGCGCCGGGGCCGGGGCAACCCCGCCACCCTCCGCAACCACACCGACGGCGCTCTTAAGAGATCAGGACTACAAATGAAGTATAACAGACGGAATTTGACTTGTCAAGCCCCCCTCCCCAAAAATCTTTTTTGCGGATCTTCCGGGCGGGTCACCGTACGGAGAAGTCTTCCAGCTTTATGAAGTGGTAGCCGCGGCGCTTCAGCTCGGGGACGGACAGTTCCAGCGCCTCCAGGCCGGGCCAGCCGGGGTGGTTGAAATGCATTATCACGACGGCGCCGTGCCGCGCCCCGTCGAGGATATTGCGGCTCATTTTTTTAGCGGAGGCCCGCATGGCGTCGCCGGAGAGGATGTCGTAGCTCACCACTTCCATGCCGAGGCGCTCGGCCACCCGGAGCGAAAGCTCGTCGGTGTAGGCGGTGGCGGAGCGGAAGAAGACGGGCCGCCGGCCGGTGAGCTCGTCTATCTTGCGCGCGCCCAGCTCCATCTCGTCCACCACGTCGCCTATGTCGCGCGTGGCGCGCACGCCGTACTTGGTCTTCCCCTCGGTGGAGCAGAGCCGGTGCAGCAGGCCGTGGTTCTCGATCTCGAAGAGCGGGTCCTTCGCCAGCTCCGCGAAAGTCTCCCTGTTCTTCTCTATCCAGAGGCCGGTGACGAAAAGCGTGGCGGGGATCCGTTCCCGGCGCAGGTAGTCTATCAGCTTTTTATTGTAGCCGCTGTGGCGCCCGCCGCAGGCGTCGAAGGTCAGGGCCAGGACCTTCTGTTCCTTGTCGCCGGCCTTGTTCCTGTTTTTTTTGGCGCGCTTCACGAATTCGCTGAAGCGCCCGGCGCCGGCCTGGGCGAATTCGCCTATTATCCGCTTCTTGAAAGCCAGGTATTCCGCGGTGTAATAGGACTTCAGCGTGTTCCGCTCGTCCCCCCGCTGGCGCGCCGCCGCGCACTGCGCGATAAGGCAGAGCGCGGCCGCGGCGGCGAACAGGGACCTCGGGACGGTGTTGCGCATGGACTTCCGGCTCCGGCTATCTGCCGGCGAAATAAGGATGGGGCAGATAGGGCTTCTTCTCGGGCTTCTCCTCGGTCTTCTTTATCTCCATCTCCTGCACCAGTATGGAGGGCGTGACTATAGTGCCGGGCGTGCTCCAGGCCAGGTTATAGACATAGGTCTCTTTGGAGACGGCCGCGATATCGCGCAGCGAGCGCAGGCCGGCGCCGGTGAACTCTATGCCGTGCACCGGCTCCTCGCGGCCGTCGAGGTAGACCTTCCAGGCCGAGAAAGGCCCGTAGAGGCCGTCGAAGCCTTTCACCAGTATACAGTATTCCAACTCCTGCTCCCGGCACAGGTTCAGGAATTTTTTCTTCAGCTCCGGCTTGGGCACGACTTTCGCCGGATTATCCTCCGGGATAATGAACACATTGGATGGAGAGCCCGCGGCGTACTCGCTGAAATCGCCGCGGCCATGGCCGTTGGAGGCGGCGAAATCCCTGGTGGCGGCGCGCGACATATAGTACTCGGTCAGTTTCCCCCTGCTCACCAGCTTCACCTTCCGGGCCGGCACGCCCTCGTCGTCCACTTCGTAGAAGCCGGAAAGCGGCACTCCCTCGTGGTAGCGGGCGGCGGGGTCGTCCACCACGCTGAGGAAGGGCGAGGTCACGCGCATGCCGAGGCGCTCCACCAGTTCCCCCGCCCGGCGGTACACGGTCTCGGAGGACCAGCGGCTCTTCTCGGTCCAGACCTCGCGCGGGTTGGAGACATTGTTCACCAGCAGGGTCTCGAAGAACTTGCCGGCGGCGTCGTCCTCGAAAAGGACGGGGCCGATATAGGCCTTGATGGGTTCCGACTTGCTCATCCGGGCCAGGTCGCGGCCCAGTTCGTCCGCCCGGGCCAGGAGTTTCTCCAGGGAGGGGGCGTCCTTGGCCAGGCAGAAATTGTCGGCATGGGAGGCCTTCAGGCGGAAGCCGTCCTGCGCGTAGCCGGAAACGGCCAGGGACACTGTTCCCGCGCAGGAGGGCTGGCTGTAGGCCGAACCCTCGCTGTTGAGGTAGCGCACCCCGCCTGAAGCGAAGCTCAGGCGCACCGAGGAGGACTTCACCTCGGGGTACTTCAGGAACACCGCCGACACCTTGCGGATATTCTCGCGCCAGAGAGCCTCGTCCAGGCGTTCCGCGGCGAAGGGGCGGAACAGCTCGTACGGGGCCTGGGGCGTCATATCGTCGTAGAGCTCCTCCATGTTCTTGGATTCCACGAAGGCTTTTTTCTTGGACAATGTTTCCAGCGCCTTCTTGTAGGCCTTGTCCGTGGCGGCCCAGACGGCGAAGCGCAGGGCGTCGTAATCGTCGGTAAGGGAGATATTCCAGTCCGTCTCGGCGCGGTAGCCTTCCCACATATTGGGGGCGTAGTTGCTGTTGTCCAGCTTAGGCGTGCCGGCGCGCAGGTCCACCTTGAGGCGGCGGTAAGCCGAGGAATTCACGCTCTCCACGGCGCCGAAGCCGGCCGTGACGCTGAAACTGTGGCCGTCGCCTACCTGGTAGGAGAGGAAATACGGCTTTCCCAGGCCGTCCATGTCCAGTTTCTTCATGGAGCGGGAGAGCTCGTCCCTCATGGCGGAAAAGACCTTGTCGTCCGCGGGCGGGGCGGCGTTCAGGCGGGCCGCGCAGAACGCGGAAACAACGGTTAAAGCGGTTATAAATATTTTTTTCATGGCTTTATCCTTAATTATCGTGCAGCGGCGGCGGGAGCACCGGCGGCTTCTGCTGGGATTTCTGCGACTTCTCCACTTCCAGCTCGGTGATGAGCACGCTGGGCGAGACGGAGGAGACCGGCACCCAGCCGGACTCGGCGCCGCAGGTGCCGTTGAACACGGCGTCGTCGTCGGCCGCGGCGGCGATCTTGGCGAAGCTGGTTATGGGCGTGCCCACTATATCCACGCCGCGCACCGCCTCGTCGGGGCGGCCGTCCACGTAGACCTTGTAGACCAGGAGCGGCAGCACCTTGAAGGCCTGCGCGCCGCCGCGGTCCGTATTGGTGAAGCCGCCGGAGATATCGTCGAAGACCAGGCCGAAGGGCTTTTTCTGCTTTTTGCATTCCTCTACCAGCTGGTTCCGCAGTTCGGCATAAGTGCTGGTCACCGAGGCCTTCATCAGCAGGTTGCCCATGCGGGCCACCACCGGGTTGCCCGAGGAGCGCCGGCCATGGCCGTTGGAGGCCGGGAAGCCGCGCACCGGCGAGCGGCTCAGCAGGAAGCCCTTCAGCACGCCGTTCTCCACCAGGCTGGCGCGCCGGGACCTGACGCCTTCGTCGTCGTAAAGGTAATGGCCGCGCAGCGGTATGCCTTTGAACTCGCGCAGGTTGGGATCGTCGTAAAGCGTGATGATATCGGAGGTGACCTTCTGGCCCACCTTCTTGGCGAAGGTCTGGCCCGACTCCTCCAGCTTCTGGCGGTGGCCTTCCAGGCGGTGGCCGATGATCTCGTGGAAGTAGACGCCGGCCGCGCGGGCCTTGAGGATGGCGGGGCCGCTGTAGGGCTCGACGATGGGGGCTTCCTTCAGGGCCTTCAGCTCGGCTATGGAGCGGGCCAGGTCGGCCTCCACCCGCTCCGCCGAAGGCAGCTTGTCGAAGGAATCGGTGTTGTAATATTCGCCGCGGCTCAGGTCCATGCCGTCCGTGGTGCGGCTGGTCAGGTAATACGAGAGCGTGATGTAATTGTTCCCGTCCTTGACGCGGCCGCCCTCGCTGTTCACCAGGTAGCGGTTCTCGTTCTCGTAGGAAAGCGTGAAGCCGGAATCGTAGATGAAGCCGTGGGCGCCCAGTTTGGCCGTATGCGCCTTCAGGCGCTCCCGCCAGGCGGCCAGGTCGGGCTCCTGCGGGGCGGCCGTACCGTAGAATTTCTCGGGCGCCGCCGGGGAGAAGTCCGGCGAGGGGTCGTCCTCGGCGGCTGTCACGGCCTTGTTCATCTGCACCCTGGTGTAGCTCTCCTGCGCGCTCTTGTAGGCCTTGTCGGTGTATTCCCAGATGCGGGCCCGCAGGGCGTTCTCGTCCCCCTCGAGCGCCACCGGCAGGTCCTGGGACTGCGAGGCGCCGGCCCAGGCCATGCCGCCCTTCACCTGGTGGGTATTGTCCAGCTCCATGGAGTTCACGCGCAGGTCTATGTCCAGCTTATTGCCGGCATAAGCGCTGTCGCCGTCCAGGGCGCCCAGTTTGGCCGAGAGGTAATGGTATTTTGAAGCGGTGAGCTCGTAGCCCAGATAATACAGCGGCGTCTTCTCAGAATTTTTGAGGCCGCTGAAGGAGCGGTCCAGCTCTTTGACCAGGGCGTTCATGTACGGGTCTTTAGCTTCTTCGGAAGCGGCGAGAGCCGCGGAAGGCAGGAAAACGCAGAGCGGGATAAGCAGTTTGAACATTTGACCTCCGGTGGCTGATGCTAAATTGTATAAAATCCGTATCGCCCTGGCGCGGGCAACGCGACAGCCCCTTGTCGGGATGGTCTGCTATGCTATTGGTATAAGCAGTAGCGATTAAGCGGTAAGTAGTAAGTAAACTTAATCCTCAAGCGCTTAATTCTTGATCCTGGAGGTAGTTTTATGAAATGGACCGTTAAAGAATGGCTGACGGGCGGATACCAGGCGAGCAGGACGGGGGCTCTTAATACCTATATCTACCGCGCGCTGAGATGGCCGGATTTCCACAACGACGGCGTGCCGGCCTACGAGGTCAAGTACGGGGGGACGGCCATAGCCCTGATACGCTTCGAGGGCAAGGGCGCTACGGTAAGGACCCTGCCGGCGGCCGGGCGCTTCCCGGAGATCACCGACCTGGACCTGGTGGAACTGGCGCTCTGGGTGAGCAAGCTGCGGAAGGTCTATTCGGGGCTTAACTGACGGCGGAGCGGGACGGCATAAGTGGTATAATATACATGGACGCGGCGCCCGCGGCCGCGGCCCTGGAGGGATCATGAGGATACTCGGAATGGATACGCCGGAACTGCTTTTTATAGGGCTTATAGTCGTCCTTCTTTTCGGGGCGAACAAGCTGCCCGAACTGGGGAAGTCCGTGGCCACCACGATCAAGGAATTCAAGAAAGCGATGAAGGAAACCCCGGCCGACGACAAGAAGCCGACCGACGAAAAGAAATAAGGAGCGATGGACCCCAGCCTTCCTCTGCCCTCCCACCTGGACGAGCTAAGACGCAGGCTTATCTATTCGCTCGTGTTTTTCGCCTGCGCTTTCGCCGGTACCTTCAACTACTCCTCTCTGCTGTTCAGGCTCATAAAACGGCCCCTCGCCGGGACCGTGGACAAGCTCGTGTTCTTTTCACCGGTCGAGGCCCTGGCCGTCCACCTCAACCTCTCCTTTACCGCCGCCCTGATACTCTCCATGCCTTTCCTGCTCTACCAGGCGTGGAAGTTCGTGGAGCCGGCGGCCGGCTCCGAATTAAAAAGCAATGTTTTTGTCTTCGTGGGCGGGGTAATGCTCGCTTTCTCCGCGGGGGTCCTGTTCTCTTACTTTCTCCTGCTTCCCCCGGCCGTCAAGTTCCTGCTGGGCTTCGCCGGGCCGGACCTGCAGCCGGTCATCTCCGCGCAGAATTATATTTCCTTTATCACCTGGACCGTTATGGGCACCGGGCTCGTCTTTGAAATGCCGGTGCTGAGCTATATCCTTACAAAGCTTGGGATCCTGAACCACCGGCTCCTGAGAAGGAAATACCGCCACGCTATCGTGGTTATACTGGCGGCGGCGGCCATACTCACCCCGACCTCGGATATTTTCAACCTGTTCCTTTTTGCCGCTCCTATGGTGGTCTTGTATGAATTAAGCATCTGGATCTCAAGGTTCTCCGCCTGAGAACCATTCCACCGGTATACCGGCCGCTGAATATCGATCCGGAGAAAACAGCGGCAGTTTTTACCGCTCCCGCAGCCGGTTAAACTGCCTTAGCGCCAGCGTTCCGAAGGCGGCGGCCACCCACAGGAAGAGCAAGCCCTCCCGGACGCCGAAAGAGGCGCCCGCGCCCGAGAAGCGCGGCAGCGCCATGATATAGAGATCCAGCCAATGCCCCGCCAGGACGGCCAGGCCGACGCGCGGGAGTATCTTGCGGCTGGTCTTGGTCCATTGGGGCAGGAGCGCCAGAAAGGGGACCAGCCAGTTCAGCCCGACATTCGTTATGGACAGCACCGCCCAGCCGCCGCTGTGGCGGCGGAGGAAATAAGTGATCTCCTCCGGGATGTTCGTGTACCAGATGAGCATGTACTGACAATACCAGATATAGGCCCAGAACGTGCCGAAGGCGAATAGCAGTTTGCCCAGGCAGTGGAGCTGGTCGTCGTTCAGGGCCGGTTCTCCGGCGCCGTCGGTCATGACCGTCCCGACGGCCAGGGCCGAAAGCGTCGCCAGGAACAGCCCGGCGAAGATGTAGACCCCGAACATGGTGCTTGCCCAGCCCGGCTCCAGGGCCATGAACCAGTCGAAGCCCGCCAAAGACACCGTGACCGCGAAAACCACCAGGAAGGCGGCCGCCGAGCCCTGGCCGCGGATCCTTCCCAGCAGCCCGCCCCAGACCGCCAGATAGACCGCCGCGCGCGCCAGCATGAAACCCGGCGCCAGCCAGGCCTGTTGGGCGGGCGCGACATGCGCGCCCGTGGCGTGAACCCAGCCGTATAACTCCTTGTGCCCGAGGACGAGGGCGGCCAGCAGCGCCAGCGCGGCCGGCCAGTAGCAGCGGGTCATCGCGACCGCCAGCGGACGCAGACCGGCGCTCCACCTGGCGCCGGTAAGGTAGTCTATGGCAATGAAGACACCGGCGCCAAGTGTGAGGCTCAAAGGGAAGAACCCTACAAGCAGCAGCGACGGGTAAAGCTTCCTAGTTTCCGGGAAACCTCCGAAGATCAGAGCCGCAGCGCCCAGAACGGAGGTGACGAGCAGGAGCCTTCGCGGGTTCATTTCGCCTTCCCTTTAGCGGCTTTCGCCGCCGCCTGGAGCGCGCGCACATGCAGGATCGCCAGCCAGCGGTCGCCGCGCTCCAGCTGGGAGGCGTAGGCGGACATGTTGCCCCGGCCCAGGGAGATGATATGGTATATCTTCCCGTCCGCCATCGTAATCATGTTCCCGCTTAGGAGGGACGGCGGCGCGGGAACGCCTCTCCTAGTCACCGGGCCGTCTCCGTTGCCGCCGGGACCATGACAGGGGAAACAGTACGCCGCGAATATCCGGGCGCCGCTCCGGAGATTTTCCGGAGTTGATTTCAGCGGGCTGGAAAGCTCCCTGCCGGCCCTGTCCGCGTCTTCGGGAGTCGCCTTATAGGGAAAAGGCAGGAAGCCCCTCGCGACAGTGCCGGGCGCCGCGGCGCCCACCGCCTCTCCCGGCGCGCCGGGCAGGAACCGCTTCTGGGTTTCAAAAGCCAGCGGGTCTTCCATCTGCGGGATCCACCGGAAGTTACGCCGCCTCTGATCGGGCCGGGTAAGCGCGATGAAAGCCCAGATGCCGGCAAGAACCAGGCACAAGGCGATGTTCAGCGCCCGGGCGAATTTCATGAGGCGCCCTCCGGAAATTCTTTCGTCTCCACGGCGCGGCATTTCAGGAACGCCGACATGACCTCGTCGGCGTCGAACGGGGTCCCGCTCCTGACCAGAACGAGCACGAAGCGGTTGTTGGTGGCTCCCATGTCGGGAATAGCGCTGCGGCGCAGCGGCAGCAGGCCCTGGGTCAGGAGGAGCGTCGCCACGGTGCCCAGGCCCGCGCAGAGCACGGTGAACTCGAAACTCACCGGAACGAACGCCTGCCAGAAGAAGAACGACTTGCCGCCGATGTTGATAGGCCAGTCTATGGCCGCGACCCAGGTCTGGAAGAAGATCGCCGCCGCGAGCGCCGGCGCCCCGAAAAAGAAGCATGCCCAGCCCATCCGCGAGGGGCGGATCCCCATCGCCTCGTCCAGGCCATGGACGGGATAAGGGATATAAGCGTCCTTGACAGTGCAGCCGAGGCGCCGCGCTTCCGCTACGGCGGCCAGCAGGTCCTCTTCCCGCTCAAATGACGCCGCGAACAGAGTCCGGTTCATGACACGCCCCCTTCGACGGCGTTTACCGGCGGGCCGCCGGCGGGCGGACGGACAGGGACCGCCCCGGGGCGGGCGGCGGGATGCAATATTCCCTTGACCTCGGCCATGGCTATGGCCGGGAGGAACCTGCAGAAGAGCAGGAAGAGCGTGAAAAAGAGGCCGAAAGAGCCGGCAAGGGTGGCGATCTCAATAACGCTGGGCGTGTAGGAAGCCCAGCTTGAAGGCAGGAAGTCGCGGTGCAGCGAGGTGACGATGATAACAAAGCGCTCGAACCACATGCCGACGTTGATGACCAGCGAGGCGGCGAAGACAAGGCCGATCCTGCCCCGCAGCGACTTGAACCAGAAGAGCTGCGGCGTGAGGACATTGCAGCTCACCATCGTCCAGTAGGCCCAGGCCATCGGTCCCAGCTGCCGGTTGACGAAGACGAAACGCTCATAAGGATTGCCGGAATATCCGGCTATGAAGGCCTCCGTCAAATAGGCCAGGCCCACCATGCAGCTTACCGTCAGGATGATCCGGCACATGACATCAATGTGGCGGTCCGTGATATAGTCCTCAAGCCCCATGACCTTTCTGGCCACGATCATCAGCGTCAGCACCATCGCCATTCCAGAGAAGATGGCTCCGGCCACGAAGTAGGGCGGGAAGATAGTTGTGTGCCAGCCCGGGATGACGGAGGTGGCGAAATCGAAACTGACGATGGTATGGACCGAGACGACCAGTGGTGTGGCCAGGCCCGCCAGCAACAGGTAGGCTTTCTCGTAATGGGACCAGGACCGGGCCGAGCCGCTCCAGCCGAGGCTGAAGAACCCCAGGAGCATCCGCTTCATACCGGCTCCGGCGCGGTCCCGCATGGTGGCCAGGTCCGGGATGAGCCCGAGATACCAGAAGGCGGCGGAGATGGCGAAGTACGTGCTTATGGCGAAGACGTCCCACAGCAGCGGCGAGGCGAAGCTCACCCAGAGGGAGCCCCGCGTATTCGGATAGGGAAGGACCCAGTAGGCGAACCACGGACGCCCCATGTGCAGGAGCGGGAAGATGCCCGCGCACATAACGGCGAACAGCGTCATGGCCTCGGCCGAACGGTTGACGGAGGTCCGCCACTTCTGCCGGAACAGGAATAGGATAGCCGAGATCAGCGTGCCGGCGTGGCCGATGCCGATCCAGAAGACGAAGTTGGTGATGTCAAAGGCCCAGCCCACGCTCCTGTTGAGCCCCCAGGTGCCGATCCCGGTGAACAGAGTGTACGCCATGGAGGCCGCGCCAGCCAGCAGTACCGAGGCGGAGGCGGCAAAAGCGGCGTACCAGAGGGCGGTGGGCGGACGTTCGATGGGAGCGCAGATATCCTCCGTGACGCGCGCCGGCGTCTTTCCTCCCAGGATCCACGGGATCTCAGCCATGTTCCGACCCTCCCCCGTTCCCGGCACGGCTGCGCACCTTGACCAGGTAGCCCACGGAAGGCTGCACATTGAGTTCCGCCAAAACCCGGTAGTGCCGGGGGTCCTTCCTCAGCCGGGAGATGCGGCTACCGGGATCGTTGACGTCCCCGAAAACTATCGCCTGGGACGGGCAGGACTGGGCGCAGGCGGGGCGGATCTCTCCGTCCTGAAGCGGCCGGCCCAGCCGTTTGGCCTCGAATTTAGCCTCCTGGATGCGCTGAACACAGAAAGTGCATTTCTCCATCACGCCCCGCATACGCACGGTAACGTCGGGATTGAGGGCCAGGTTGGACAACCGCCCCTCCTTCTGGTACTGGAACCAGTTGAACCGCCGGGCCTTGTAGGGACAATTGTTCGCGCAGTACCTGGTGCCGACGCAGCGGTTGTAGATCTGCTGGTTCAAACCCTCGGCGCTGTGCATGGTGGCAAGCACAGGGCAGACCGTCTCGCAGGGCGCGTTGGCGCAATGCTGGCACAGCATCGGCTGGAAGACGACGTCCGTGCCGCCGTCCCTGTCCGCGTAGTAGCGGTCGATGCGCAGCCAGGCCATATCGCGCCTGCGCCCGACCTCGTCCTTACCCACCACCGGGACATTGTTCTCCGACTGGCAGGCCACGACGCAGGCCGAGCAGCCCGTGCAGGCCGAGAGGTCCACGGCCATCCCCCAGCGGTGTCCCTCGTAAACGTGCTCCGGCCAGAGGCTCTCATGCCCGTGTTCCTGCTTGTTGCCGGCGGAAGGGTCCCTGCGGTATTCTTCGATGCCCGTCTCTCTCACGATATCGCGGGTCTCGCCCGGCTCGGAGGCCAGGCGCTCCGGCAGTTGCAGGGAGTGGTATTCCTGGGTGCAGGACAGTTCATGCCGCGCGCCCGTCTTCGAGACGGAGACGCCGCCTATGTCGAAAGAGATCGGGCCGCCGTCGAAAGCGAGCAGCTCCGCCGCGTTCTTGCCCACGCGCATGCCCGGCGCCACGGTGGGCCTGCCCTGCAGCCAGCGGGGCCCCGCGTCGGCGAACCGCTCCGTTCCCAGGCGGCCGTAACCCAAAGCCACGGCCACCGTGCCGTCATGCTGGCCGGGCTGGATATGGGCGGGCAGCTCCAGGTGCGCGCCGGAAGGGGCGGAGAGCCGCACTACGTCGCCCTGCGCCAGCCCGAGGCGCGAGGCGGCGTCCGGGGAGAACGAGGCGTAATTATCCCAGACGATCTTGGTCACGGGGTCCGGCAGTTCCTGCAGCCAGGGATTGTCCGAGAACCGCCCGTCCAGCAGGCCGGTCTTGGCGTAGAGCGCCAGTTGCAGGCCCGACGCCGCGGCGGGGGATTCCTGATGGGGTTGCGCCGCGGCGGAAGGCGGCGCGGCGGGGCGGATGGCCGAAGGCCGGAACGCGCCCGCGCGCCCGGCGGGGACGGAAATTTCGGCGAAGCCGTCGTGAACGGTGGAAGTCCAGAAATCCTCGAATGAACCTGCTCCCTTGCGGCGCGGGTAGATATTCCCCCGCCAATGGTCGCGTATCAGGTCCAGCGCCGGCCTCCTGTTCCCCGTCCAGGCGGAGAGACTCTCGAGAGCGGGGCGGGTGTCTCCCAGCGGCCGGATCACGGGCTGGGCCGTCGAGACCAGGCCCGCGACCGGCTCGTAGTCGGCCCAGGCCTCAAGAGGGTGGTGGTCGGGGGCCGTGAAGCGCGCCAGCGCGGAGGTCTCGTCAACGCGGCCGGCGAAGCTGACTACCAGGGGCGTACCCTCCAGGGCCTTGCGCCAGGCGCCGGGCCGGGGCAGTTCGGCCGCGGGGTTGGCGTCGAGCGTGAAAAGCGCGTCTACGCGGCCGGCGGAGAGTTCCGCCAGCAGGGACTGAAGGGCCCCGTCGTCGCCCTGGCGCTGGAAGGAGGGCCGGTCCAGGTCGAGCGTATGCGAATAGTTGCCGAGCGCCGAATTGGCCAGCGCCGCGTAAAGCTGCGCGCTAAGCTCGTTTGCGCCGGTTACGACGAGGCTGTGTCCGCGCGCCGCCCACAGCTCGTCGGCGAAGCCGCGCAGCCTGCCCGCGTCAATGGGACAAGCCGGCAGGGCGCCGGACGCGGCCGGCAGACCGGCCCTCCGCGCCAGGTCCAGGGCCAGATGCGCCAGGGCGGCGGCGACTTCCCGCGCGCCCAGGACGATCCGCTCGTCCGCGTTGGCCCCGGTGAGCGACATGCGGGGCTCGAAATGGATGTGGCGCGACTGCCTGGCGGGCTTACCCTCCAGCGTTCTTCCCGCGCGGTAACCGGCGGCGTATTCCACCGGCGAGATCCACGTCCCCAGGAAATCCGCGTCAAAGCCCGCGATGACCCCGGCGCGCTCAAAATGCAGGCGCGGCAGCGCCCGCAGGCCGAAGGCGCTCTGATGGGCGTCAAGGAGGGCGGAGCAGGAAAGCGGATCGTAGACCACAAGCCGGCCGTCGCGGAAGCGGCGCAGGAAACTCTCCAGCGCGGCTTTGAGGGTCGGGCTGGTGATGGTGCGGGCGAGGACGCGCACCGAGCCGCCCTTGCGGCTGATTGCGTCAAGCTCGCGGATAATCTCCGCGTCGAGCGCCTCCCAGGAACAGGGTTTGCCCGCGGACAGCGGCGCCCTGAGGCGGTGATCGTCGTAGAGCCCGAGGACGGAAGCCTGTCCGACGGCGCAAAGGCCGCCGCGGGACAAGGGATGCTCCGGGATGCCTTCCAGCTTCAGCGGACGCGAATCCCTGTTTTTGACCAGGGCGCCGCAGCCGGCGGCGCAACCGGCGCAGGTGGAAGAGTACCAGACGGCGCGGCCGGGGACCAGTTCCTCCGGCTGGGCCAGAGAGGAGATGACCTCGCCGACCGGCCCCCGTCCGCAGGATGATAGTAAAACGCCGCCCAGCGAGAATCCAGCGGCTTTAAGGAAAGACCGCCTGCTAAGGCTGATATCGAAGCCTTCGTCAACCGCCGGGGGTTCGGCGAATTCGGGTTGCGCGGTATCCGGCTGCGGATTTTCGCGTTCCGAAAGACCGCGCCAGTATCGCTTATTCTTCATAAGTCCTCAATAATGACACCGTGAGCAATCGGTGGTAACGTGCGAATGGCCGCCTCCCGGCGCCGCGGCGGCCGGGGTCCCGCGATGGCAGTCCAGGCACCAGCCCATGGTAAGCGTGGAATGCTGGCGCACGCGCTCCATGGCCTCGACGGGGCCGTGGCAGGCCTGGCAGGCCACGCCCGCGCCCGTATGAGGCCGGTGGTCGAAATAAACGAAATCGGGCAGGTTGTGAACCCGCCGCCAGGCCACCGGCGCCGGCGTGACGGAGGGGTCCTTTGAAAGTGAATCGTCAAGGCCCAGGGCGGTATAGAGCTTGCGCAGCTCGGGAGAAACTATCTTCCCGGGTTTGCGTTTTTCCTTCTCCGCCGCGGCCGCCTCGGCGCGGACCTGCGCGAAAGGAGCCTGCACCGACTTGTGGCAGTTCATGCAGAGCTGCGCGGGGGGTATCCCGGCATTGCGGCTCTTCCGCGCGCCGGAATGGCAGTAGAGGCAGGGAACCTCCAGCTCCCCGGCGTGCAGGCGGTGGGAGAACGCGATCGGCTGCGGGGGCTCGTAGCCCTGGTCGTTCCCGGGCAGGCGGAACTCACCCGCCGAGAACGCCAGCAGCAGGCTGAGCGCGACGGCGACCAGCAGAAAAACGGTGATGTGCTTGCCTTTTATCATCCGGCCCGCGTCACAGGGACGCTCCTTGGATCCGGCGCGGACCTGTCCAGCGGACCACCTGCGGCCGGCGCCACAGGTAGGGCAGCGGCATGACCAGCAGATGCACCAGCCTCGTAAAAGGGAGGAGCCCCGCCAGGGCGAAGGCGCCGGTGATGTGCAGCTTCACTGTCAAGGGCATGGTCGCGACATAGGACAAGTCGGGGGAAAGTTTCAGCAGCGACCACAGGTAGGGTGTAAGCGAAGCCGCGAACCAGGAAGAACCCCACGGCCGGAAGAGCGCGATATAAGCCCCCAGGGAGATCTGTCCGGCCAGCAGCGCCAGCACGACCCAGTCCATCGGTGTCGTCACCACCCGCAGCGCGGGTTCCGTGATGCGCCGGACGATCAGATTCGTCAGGCCGATCAGCGCCAGCAGCGCGAAAATGAAACCGGTCGCCTCGAGAAGATACAGTCTGGCCGGGACGGAGTTCCACAGCAACAGGGTGCGCGGAACGAAGAAAGCGGCCAGATGGCCCGCCAGAACCGCCATCAGGCCGAAGTGGAACGGGACTATCCCCCAGAAATGATACTGATTCTCCAGGAACTGCGAGGACAGGCTGGAGTAGGTGAAAGGCTGCGCGTAGTAGCGGCGCAGGCTCTCTATCGCGCAGACGGCCAGCGCCACGTACGGGAAGATTGCGAAGAGGAACGTGTCAGGGTACGCCGGATTCATGACTTTTCTCCTTCACTGTTCAACGCTGTTCGCGTTATTGTGTCCCCGGGTGTACGCAAGACTGCGGTAAAGTCCACCCCTTTCGCTCCGCCGCCGGCTGTCGTCTGGCCGGTAACCGCGGACAGGCCCTCGCCCTCGAAAAAAACCTCTATGGCCCGGAGTACGCCGTCGTAAGGCCGGCCGGCGGCGGCCTTGCGGATCCTGGCTAAGGCCGGCAGCAGCTTATGTTCCGCGAGTTCACGCGCCTGCTCCGTCTCCAGGAGCGGCAGAACGGCCAGGACATGGCTGAGGTGGTCCGGCAGCTCCTTATCCTCGGGCACTTCCAGGCGGCGCATGAGGCGGCGCATCTCCACCAGGAACTCCCCCCGCTTATAATTTTCACCGTACAGATGCCAGCCGATCTCCAGCGCGCAGGAGGGGTTGAGGTCAAAGGTGTGGGTGAAGGCCTCCTCAAGCTCCGTGTCGGAGCTTGCGGCCGCGAACGCGGCGAAAGGCTCCAGCGCGGCGGCTGCGGCGGGGGCCTGCGCGGATAAAGCCCCGAGCGCGCTCTCTAAGGCGCCCCGGAAGCCGGCCCCCGGATACTCAAGCAGAGCCGCCAGCGCCGCGGCGGGGCCGGCGTTGAGCGCGCTCATGCTCCCCTCCTGGGCCCGGCGAGGAAGCCGAAACCCGCGGCTTGTTTGCGCTCCTGCGGGTCCTCCAGCATCTCTATGGCCATCTCGCGGTGCGAGGGCGGGATCACGAACCTGTCATCGAAGGTGCACAGCGCGGTCAGTTTGTAGATGGCCTCGGCTTCCTGCGCGGTGCAATCCGCCTCCAGCAGCGCCCGGTCGGCGGCGGCCCGGTCGAGGTCGCCGACCTCCAGCGCGCGGCGGTGGAGGCGCACCGCCAGCTCCTTCTTGAGGGCGTAGCGGACCTTGGCGGCGTGCCCGGCGCCGAAGAGCCTGGCCAGGTAAGCCAGGGGCGCCCGCGCGTTGTCCACCTCGTGGAACAGGGTCTCCGTCTCGTTTTTAATAACCCCTTCGCTCTTTGAGGAGAGTACCGGGGAGAGCGGCGGCACGTAGAAGAGCATCGGCAGCGTGCGGTACTCTATATGCGGCGGCAGGGCTATCTTCCAGACCTTGACGAACTGATAGACCGGGGACTTCCGCGCCGATTCCATGACCGAATCGTGGATGCCGTTGCGCCGCGCCGCGGCGATCACGGCCGGATCGTTCGGATCAAGGATCATGTCCCGGTGGGCCTCGATGAGTTCCTCGTCGGGCAGGGAGGCCGTCAGCTCCAGCTTGTCGGCGTCGTAGAGCAGGACGCCGAGATAGCGGATGCGCCCCACGCAGGAATGGAAGCACGCCGGCGCCTGGCCGGTCTCGACGCGCGGGAAGCAGAGGATGCATTTCTCCGACTTGCCGGTCTTCCAGTTGTAGAAGGTCTTCTTGTAAGGGCAGGCCGGCACGCAGGCCCGCCAGCCGCGGCAGCGCGTCTGGTCGAGGAGCACGATGCCGTCCTCGCCGCGCTTGTGCAGCGCTCCCGAGGGGCAGGCCGCCACGCAGCCGGGGTTGAGGCAGTGGTTGCAGATGCGCGGGAAATAGAACATGGCGAGGCGCTCGACCGCGAAAAGCTGGGCGCGCTGCTCGTCGTTTAAATTGGAAAAATTGGGGTCGTTGGCCGCGTAGACCGGGGAGCCGCCGAGATCGTCGTCCCAGTTGGGGCCGGCCTTGATCTCGGTATGCCGGCCGGTGACCATGGACACCGGCCGGGCCGTCGGCTGATCATCGCCCTCCGGCGCGTTGAAGAGGTTCTGGTAGTCATAGGTCCAGGGCTCGTAGTACTCGTCGAGGGCCGGCTGCGACGGATGATGGAAGAGGTCGGTGAGGGACCTGGCCTTGCTCATGGACTTGAGCCGGAGTTCCCCGTCTTTTACCTCCCAGCCCCCCCGGTAGCTCTCCTGGTCTTCCCAGCGGGTCGGATAACCCGTCCCGGGCTTGGTTTCCACGTTGTTCCACCACATGTACTCGGTGCCCCCGCGGTCGGTCCAGATATTCTTGCAGGCGATACTGCAGGTATGGCAGCCGATACACTTGTCCAGGTGAAAGACCATCGAGATCTGTGAGCGCACATCCATCAGTAGATCCTCCCGAGAACCGGCAAATTCAGAATACTTCCTTGATCGGGGTTCGCGAAACAAAAAAACGGCCAACCCTCCGCTGCCATTTCTACCACCGGAGCTCCGGGAGCTTGCGCACCAGAACATGCGTGTCCCGGTTGCAGCCGATCGGGCCCCAGTAATTGAAATGGAACGTGAACTGACCGTAGCCGCCGATCATCAGATTGGGCTTGAGCCTGGTGCGGGTCAGGCTGTTGTGGCCTCCCGCGCGGCGGAAAGACCGCACCGGCGACTTGGGCACCGAAAGGGTCCGCTCCGGGGAATGGTAGATAATGCAGATGCCGCGCGGGATGCGGGCGCTGACCGCGGCGCGGGTGACCACGACGCCGTGGTCGTTGTGGACTTCCACCCAGTCGTTGTCCGCGATGTCGATCTCGGCCGCGTCTTTATCGTTGATCCAGAAGGGCTCCACGCCGCGCGAGAGGGTCGTCATCCTCTGATTGTCGCCGTAGGTGGAGTGGATGTGCCACTTGCCGTGCGGCGTGAGGAAGTTCAGCATCTTCGTCTTGCCGGCCTCTTTGCTGAAACGCAGGTCCGCGTACTGGGCCGGGGAGGGCTTGGGCTTGTAGGTCGGGAGGTGCTCGCCGAACTGGATGTAGACGGGATGGTCCAGGTAGAAATGCTGCCGCCCGGTCAGCGTACGCCAGGGCACCAGGTGCTCCTTATTGTAGGTGAACGGCGCGTAGGCCCGCCCGCCGGTGACCAGCCCCGACCACATCGGGCTGTTGACGAAGCGGCGCGGCTGCGCCTGGATGTCCTTGAAGTTAAGGCGGACGTTCCGGTCCTTCTCCGAGAGCTGGGTCAGGGGGAGGCCCGTTTTTTCCTCCATGTTCTTATAGGAGCGGTGCGCGAGTTCCCCGTTGGTGACCGTCGCCAGGTTGAGGATCACGTTGCACACCTCGACCCCCTCCTTCAGCGAGGGGTACGACCTGCCCCCCCAGCTCACGGCCGGGTGGGTCTCCAGCATTTTGTCGTAAAAATCTTCTATGGAGTAGGAGGTGCCGTGCGCGTTCAGGCCCTTCTCGCGGGCCAGGGGGCCGAAGGAAACATACTGGTTGTAGAGATTCTTATAGTCCCTCGTGACCACGCTGATACCCGGCATCGTACGCCCCGGAACGGCTTCGATCTCGCCCTTGGACCAATCCTTCACGGAGGGCTGGGCGATCTCCGCGGCGGTGTCATGCGCCAGGGGGGTGAGGACCACGTCTTTGACGGGTTCGGGGAAATGGCTTTGCGACAGTTCGGAAATTTTTTTGGCGATCGCCTTGAAGATATCCCAGTCGCTCTTGGATTCCCATGACGGAGGCACGGCCTCGGACAGGGGATGGATGAAGCTGTGCATGTCCGTGGAGTTGAGGTCGTTCTTCTCATACCAGGTCGCCGCGGGCAGAACGATGTCCGAATACAGCGCCGAGGTATCCATGCGGAAGTTGAGGTCCACCACCAGGTCCATCTTCCCGGTCGGGGCTTTATCGTGCCAGGTGACCTCGCGGACCGAGTCCCGGGCGACATCCTCCGCGATCTCGTTGTGATGCGTGCCGAGATAATGTTTGAGGAAATACTCGTGTCCCTTGCTGCTCGCCATCAGCGCGTTGCCGCGCCAGATGTACCACACCCGCGGCCAGTTCTCCGCGGCGTCGGGGTCCTCCACGGAGAACCGCAGTTTCTTCGCCTTGAGCTGTTCCAGGGCGTAGCGGGATATCTCCGCGTCGTCTTTGGCGCCGCTCGCCGCGGCCTCGCGGGCCAGCTCCAGGGGGTTCTTGTTGAACTGGGGATAGAAAGGCAGCCAGCCGCTCTTGACCGCGCGGACCTGCATATCCATCGTATGGCCCTGGGCCAGGGAATCCCTGCCGGCATTGGCCGGGACCGTATGGTAATCGGTGAACTGCTTCTCATAACGCCACTGGTCCGTGTGGACGTAGTGCCAGCTCGGGGCGTTCTGCAGCCGGGAAGCGCCGTACCAGTCCTTGCCGAGGGCGATGGCGCTCCAGGGCTCCATGGGCGCCAGTTTCTCCTGGCCGACATAGTGGGCCAGGCCGCCGCCGTTGACCCCGACGCTGCCGGTCAGCATCAGCGCGTGGATGCCGGCGCGGTACATCAGGTTGCCGTGGTACCAGTGGTTGATGCCCGCGCCGATGATAATGGTGCACTTGCCGCCCGTGCGTTCGGCGGTAACCGCCCACTCGCGCGCGAATTTAATGAGGTTGTCGCGGGAGAGGCCCGTGTACTTCTCGCTCCAGGCCGGGGTATAAGGGGCGTTCTCGTCGTTATAATCTTCGGGATACTGCCCGCCCAGGCCGCGCCCTACCCCGTACTGCGCCATCAGCAGGTCGTAGCCCGTGGTTACCGCCACCTTGCGCCCGTCGGCGGTCTCCAGGAAGCGGACCGGAACCTCGCGATGAATACTGGCGCCAGCGCCGAAATCGTCGAAACGGACGGAAGCCGCGGCCTCGCGGGATTCCAGGAAGGTCAGCCGGGGCTTGATCCCGGAGCCGTCAAGACCGTCCTGAAGAAGGAGGTTCCATTTTCCCTTCTCCTTGCCCCAGCGGAAGCCCATGCTCCCCATAGGCATCTTAGGCGCGTCGGCGGCCTCATCCCACAAAAGGAACTTCCAGTCCCCGTTCTCTATCCCCGCATAAGCCTTCAGGCGGTTCGCCCGCAGCAGCTGGCCGGCCTCGTAAGTCCCGTCCGCGTTCCCGACAAGTTCCACCAGGTGCGCGGCGTCCGTGAAGCGCGCCGCGTAGTCCAGGAAATACGGGGTCTTGTTCTTGTGGTGGAACTCGTTCAGGATGACATGGTTGACGGCCATCCACCAGGCGCCGTCCTGGCCCGCGTTCACGGCCATCCACTCGTCGGCGTATTTGGCGACCTGGTTGAAGTCGGGCGAGAACACCACCAGCTTGGTGCCGTTATGGCGCGCCTCGGCGGCGAAATGGCAGTCGGGCGTGCGGGTCATGTTCAGGTTCGAGCCCATCACCGCCAGGAACTTGGCGTTGAACCAGTCGGCGGATTCGTTGACGTCGGTCTGCTCGCCCCAGGTCTCGGGGGAGGCGCTGGGCAGGTCGCAGTACCAGTCGTAGAACGAAAGCGAAACACCGCCCATAAGCTGGAGCATGCGCGCCCCGGCGGCATAGCTGACCATGGACATGGCCGGGATAGGGGAGAAACCCGCGATGCGGTCGGGGCCGTGCTTCTTGATCGTATAGATATTGGCGGCGGCCATGATCTCGAGGACGGTGTCCCAGCCGGCCCTGCGGAACCCGCCCTTGCCGCGCGCGCGCTGCCAGCGCCGGCGCGTCTCCGGGTCCTCCACCATGGATTTCCAGGCCTCAACGGAGTCCTCGTGCGCGGCCCTGGCTTTCTTCCAGAAATCCAGCAGGACCCCGCGGATGTAGGGATACTTCACGCGCAGGGGGCTGTAAAGGTACCATGAGTAAGAGATCCCGCGCTGGCAGCCGCGGGGCTCGTAGGGCGGGAGCTTCGGGTCTATCCGGGGATAGTCCAGACCCTGCATTTCCCAGGTCACGATGCCTTCCTTGACATGGATGTTCCAGGTGCAGCCGCCGGTGCAGTTGACGCCGTGGGTGCTGCGCACGACCTTATCGTGCTGCCAGCGGTTGCGGTAGAATTCCTCCCAGGAGCGAAGTCCGGGGCGGGTCTCGTCCTTGATCCACGGTTTTACGCTGTCAGACATCGTGTGCCTCCGATCGCTTGTTTACCATCGAACGCCTTACGCCGCGCAGCCGCGCGCCCCAGAGCGAGTCAAGGACCACATACAGCGCGGCCGCGCCGAGCAGGCCCAATATAAGGAAAGCGAGGCGGGCGATGGAGTCGGCGGGACGGCCCTGTTGGGCCGCGTCTTTCAGGAAAGCGACCAGGGGGAGAATATCCCGGGGGTCCAGCTGTCTGGCGGCGTAAACCGGCTTCATTATGGGAGAAGCGGGCGAAATCAGCCAGGCGGCCAGGGTTTTCTCCCCTCCCAGCCGCGCGAAAACCCCGGTCAGGTCCGGCCCGAGGAGGCCGCCTCCCAGCCCGCTCATGCCGCCCACGGAATGGCAGGAGACGCAGGAGGGGCCGCCGTTCTTCAACGGCTTCCGCCCCAGGAACAGAGCCTTGCCGTCCAGGACGTCGCCCGGAAGAAGCGGGCGGTTGATCAGCTCTAAGCCGGAAAAACGGGATTTCTCCAGCCGCGACTCCGCGTCGATCAGGGCGAGCAGTTGTTCCACGCGGGCCGCGTTCATTCCGGCTATCGTCGGCATGAGCACGTTGTTGTGGGCCTTGTAAAGCTCGGCCGCGACCGGATCGCCCCCGTCAAGCATCTTCTTGGGATCGACCACGAATTTAAGGAGCCACTCCTTGTCGCGGCGTCCGGAAACATCTTTGAGATCCGGACCGGTCAGCCGGCCGCCGCCGATGGTGTGGCAGTTCGCGCAGTTCTGCGCGAAATCCTGCGGGTCCGGGGCTAAGTCCGACGCGCGGCCCGGGAGGGCGGCCAACGCCGAGAGAAGGAGGAAAGTTATGGGAAACATGATGGTCGCTCTCGTAAGCTCTCCGATTTCACCAGAAGCGGCGCGATAAAATTTACTGATGTGGCAATCAGATACCAGAATGATTATACAAAAAAAAACGTAATTGATAAACGCCCGCTCCGGTCCGCGGGCGGGTGGTGAAAAAGTCCGGTAACAGTCTTACGACGGGAAGTAGGTGCGGATCCTCGCCGAAACCTGCGCTTCGGCCAGCTCCTTGCCTTCCCTGACCTCCCAGATGGAGACGATGGGGAAGAACCGGGTGAACAGCGCGTAGAGCATGATGAAAGCCGCGATGGACCCCGCGAAGATCCCTATCTCGGTCACGGTGGGGATGTAGACGCCGGTCGCGTAAGGCAGCCGCGGCCGGACCAGCGTAGGCGCCACGATGAGGAACCGCTCCAGCCACATCCCCACGCATACCGTCGCGGAGGCCATTACCGTCCCGGCGACGGTTCTGCCGAGCGGGGAAACCAGGACGCAGAACGGGAAGACGAAGCAGGTCGCGACCATCAGCCAGAACCCGGAGGCGTAATTCCCGCTGAACTTGGCGTAAAAAACCGTCATCTCGTCCGGCACGGCGCCGTACCAGACCGTCAGGTACTCGCAGAAGGTGAAGTAGAACCACAGACAGCTCATCACCAGCAGCAGCTTGCCCAGGTTATCGAAGTGGATGGGCTTGAGGTACTCCTCCAGGCCGTAGCCTTTGCGCAGCAGCGCCATGGCGATGAGCAGCGCCGCTATACCGGAGAAGATGGCGCCTACCACGAAGTAGGGGCCGAAGATAGCCGAGTGCCACATGGGCTGGATGGTCATGCTGAACACGTAGGAGACCACCGTATGCACGCTGATCGCCACGGGGAGCACCAGCAGGGCCATCTTCGAGATGCAGCTCTCCAGCACCTCTATTTCCTCGTGGGAGCCGGTCCAGCCCAGGGAGAGCAGCTCGTAGAGCGGCTTGCGCCAGTCCCTGCAGCGGTCGCGGATGATGGCGATGTCCGGTATCAGCGGGAGGTAGAGATACAGCGTGCTGGAGATAAGGTAGGTGGTGATGCTGCAGACGTCCCACAGGAGCGGGGATTGGAGGCGGCCGTCGGTGAAGACGTTCAGCAGCCTGTCCGGGCGGCCCATGTCCACGATAATGCTGCCGCCGCCGAACATCAGCACCATGACCGTGATGACCTCGGCGGAGCGGGTGATGGCGCGGCGCCACTCGGCCTGGACTATGCGCAGGATGGCCGAGATCAGCGTGCCGGCGTGCGAGATGCCGATGAAGAACACGAAGTTGACGATATAGAAGCCCCAGAAGACGGAGCCGCCCAGCCCGGTCACCGTGAGCCCGTAATACAGCTGGCGGCACCAGAGGAACAGCGCCCAGAGGCTGATGGCGCCGAGTACCGCCATCGCGGCGAGGAACCTGGGCGTGGGAGGAGCGAGCACGGGCGCCGCCAGAACGGCCTCCTCCGGCAGCATCAGCATGGGAGGAGCGGCCTTCCCGCCGCCCCTGCGGGGAGCCGCGATCTTGAAGAAGACCTGCGAGAGGATATAGGAAAGCAGCAGGAATACCGGGCCCAGGATGCTGCCGAGCGCGGCGGCCGGCAGCCAGGCGTCGCCCAGGCGGTACAGCAGCACGGCGCGCCAGGGGAACCAGAGGTTGACGGCGGCCGTGAACGCGTAGAAGCCCAGCAGGCACGCCAGCTGCACATAGAAGGTCCAGGGCCTGTTGGTCATGATCTTTCCTTTAAGTAGGTCACCTTGGGCTCGGTGCCCAGTTCTTCCAGAAGATGAAAGGCCCTGATATCCCTGGCGAGGACGGACACGGCCGAGTCGGGGTCGTTCAGGTCGCCGAAGGTGATGGCTTTAGCCGGGCAGACCTCGGCGCAGGCGGGCTGGTAGTCGCCCGCCTGTAAAGGGCGTCCCTGGGCGGCGGCTTCTTCCCTGGCCCGCTGCAGGCGGTGATGGCAGAACAGGCACTTTTCGGTCACGCCGATGGGGCGCACCGACACATCCGGATTAAAGGAACCCTCCATACCGGCTGGCCAGACCGGCTCTTTCCAGTTATAGAACTTGATGGTGTAGGGGCAGGCGTTGAGACAATAGCGGCAGCCGATGCAGCGCGGGTAGACCTGGCCCACGATCCCTTCCTCGTTGCGGTAGGTGGCGTTGACCGGGCAGACCTTCGTGCAGGGCGGATGCTCGCAGTGCAGGCAGGTCATGGGCAGCAGCCGCTGCTTTACCAGCGGATACTCCCCTTCCTGGCTTGGAAGTATTTTCAGCCAGCGGATAACCCGGTTCATCGCGGCTTCCGCCGGGCTGCCCAGCACCTGGTTATTTTCGGCCGAGCAGGCCAGCACGCAGGCGCCGCAGCCGGTGCAGGTGTCCAGGTCTATCACCATGCCCCAGAGATGGCTCCCGGGCTTGTGGCGCCCGGCCTTTTCAGAACCGTGGCCTTTACCCCAGGCCCGGCCGATCCCCCCTGAAAAGACCGCCGCGAAGGCGCCAAGGGCCGCCAGCAGGAAGCTTTTCCTGGAAGAACGCATTTCTTTCAGCTTTTCCATATTTTCACCCGGCTTTCCCCGCTTCCCAGTTCCAGCGGGTTGGAGCCCGCGCGCGCGGCCCACCTGCCATAGGCGGTATGCCCCAGGCCGACGGGAAGGCTGACGACAGCGGGCATGGCCGAAGCGCTCAGCCGGGCCCTGGCCTTTATTTTTCCTCTTTGCGATGCGATCCAGACGGCGTCGCCGTCCGCTATCCCCCGCGCTCCCGCCGTCTCGGGATGGAGTTCCGCCCAGGTTTCCCAGGCGTCCTGCATACCGGGCCCGGCGACGCTCTGCAGGTAAGGCAGATGGGCGCCCTCGCCGAAAGAGAAGGCGAGCGGCGAATAGAAGTGGACGTATAAGGGGAACTCCCCGTTCTCCGGCCGCTTCGCGGCGTCCCGCCGGACGAGCAGGGCGGTCAGGGCCTGGAACTCGAATTTCCCGGAGCCGGAGGCGAAGCGCGGGCCCGCGGCGGCGGGGCCGTTTATTTCCCGCCAGCTCTTTCCCTTGCCGCCTTCCTCCAGCAGCTTTTCCGCCTGGAGCCTCGCGATATGGCCCGTAAAAAAGGAATCAAGATCGGCGGGAACGCTTGTTCTGCCCGAAGCTCCGGCGGCGAGCAGGAAGATCTCCGCCGGGTCCCTGGTGTCGTAGAAGGGCTCCACCGCTTTTACGGCGGCGTTAAGCACCGCGCTCCCGTCCGGGGAAACATGGATAGAACAGTGCCCCCTTTCTAACGGGGTGTGGCAGGGCAGCACCAGGTCGGAGAACTCGGCGGTCTCGGTGAGGAAAGGGGAGACCGTCGCTATAAAAGGCGTTCTCTCCAGGATACCCTTCCATTCCAGCGGCGAAAGGAACAGGGGGTTTACGCGGTCCACCAGCAGCGCCCCGGGCGGCCGCGCGGCCAGCGCCGCCGCGGCGGAGGGGCCGGCCCAGAAACCGTCCTGGTCCGCTATAGCCGAAAAGGCTCCGCCTTCCGAGAGGCCGCCCAGCAGGGCGTTCAAAGCATGTACCGCCAGTTGCGTCAGGAGCGGGCCCCGGTTGGTGATGGCGGCCGCCGGCCTGCCGGCCGCCAGCAGGTCGGCAAGCTTTAGAATTTCCTTCGCCGGCGCCCCGGTGGCCTCCGCCACCTCCTCCGGGGAATATCGCTCCAGGCCTTTCTTGAATTCCTCGAAGCCCCGGCAGCGCGAGTTCACAAAAGCCTTGTCGTAGGTTCCCCCGGCGATAAGCCGCCCGGCCAGGGCGAGGGCCAGCAGCCCTTCCGTTCCCGGACGGACCCTGAGCCACTGGTCGGCTTTTCCGGCCGTCGCGGAGAGCCTGGGCTCGACCTGGATCAGCCGGGCGCGTTCCCTTCCCGGAGCGCTCCGGAGCCGGGCGAAGGTCCGCTGCGCCCCGACCGGCGCGCCGGCGCTCTGCAGCCAGTCGAACCCGAAGGAAACCACCAGCTTCGCGCGGGTAAGGTCCAGACCCAAGCGGCGCAACCCGTGCATTTCCTCATAAGCGTCCGCGGGGGGCTCGGAAAGAGGGAAGCCCAGGGCGAAAAGATTATCTTTGCCGAGCGAGCCGGCAAGGCCGCGCAGCGTCTCGCCCTGGATATCCCAGGCCCGCGCGGAAGTAAGCGCGGCGAACGGCATCCTCCCGCCCCCCGGCGCCGCCCGGCCGAGCTTCTTTGAAAGGAGAGCGAGCGCCTCGGGCCAGGCGATCTTTTTCCATTTGCCCGAGCCGCGCGCTCCATCCCTGAGCAGCGGGCCTTTTACCCGGTCCGGATGGTAAAGCTCCTGCAGGGCGGCCGCGCCCTTGGAACACAGGCTGCCCCGGTTTACCGGATGTTCCGCTATCCCCGCCACCCCCACCGCGCGGCCGTCCACTTTCCGCACCCGCATGCCGCAGCCGGACGGGCACAGCCCGCAGACGGTGTGGGAGACGGTCTCCTCCCAGTCGGGCGGGGGCAGGTCCTCCCTGGGTTTGAGCGCCCACTTGGCGGCCCAGTCGGGCAGGGCAAAGCCGAACCCCGAGAACATCCCCAGCTTTAAAAAGTTCTTTCGCGTTATTTCCATAATATTGGGACCGCTCACCTATGGCAGGCTATGCAATCGGTGGTCACCTTCAGCTTGTGATGGCAATCTATACAGCGCGCCATGGTGATCTTCTCCGCCTGTTTTGTGACGGGGGCTTCCGCCTTCGACATATCGCCATGGCAGAGGGCGCAGTCCAGCTTTCCCAGGCCCGCATGCCGGCGATGGGAAAAATAAACATGGTCCGGCACGCCGTAGATCTTCTTCCAGGGAATAGGTTTATTCCCGGAAACATAGTC
Organism: Elusimicrobiota bacterium; assembly: GCA_016207645.1. Classification (GTDB taxonomy): domain Bacteria; phylum Elusimicrobiota; class Elusimicrobia; order Elusimicrobiales; family UBA9959; genus UBA9959. Next base: position 11,810 of record JACQPH010000012.1, on the reverse strand, counting down.
CCTTATCACTTTTGTCCTCGGATTTTCATCCTCGGAGGAATGGCAGGCCGCGCAGACCTCCACCGAGGGGAGGCGCGCGTGCGCCCTCCCGTCCGCTATGCCCAGATGGCAGCTGGAGCACTCCAGTCCCAGCGCGAGATGCTTCTTATGGTTGTAAGCGATGGGCTGGCTCCCGGCCGGCGCCAGGCGGGAATAGGCGTAGAAGGCCGCGCCCAGCAGGAGGACTATTATCGCGGCTCCGTAGAGAACCAGGACGGGCCCGTAAAAACGCTTCCCCCCGCCGCCGGCCCATTGGCCGTTCGGGGGGCCATAGGCGGACTTTTGTCCTCTTTGCCCGTCATTCTTGTGATAATCGGCTGGTGGTGTCATTGAATTGCCTTCAGCGGCGCGTTCCCGTCAAACCGGATCTTCCCCTTCAGAACGGGGACCGTCACCTTTAGAAACAGGGTGTAGAGGAGCAGACCGAAGGCCCAGATGCCCAAGCAGATAAGCGTCTCGTTGAGAGTGGGGAGGTATTCCACCACCTCACCGAGCGGGGACGGGATAAAGGCGGGGATAACGAGTCCCATCCCCTTCTCGATCCAGATCCCCCCGATCGCCAGCGCGCAGGCGAGATTGAGATACTTCAGGCTGCGCGAAACCGGCAGGATGAGCAGGGAGAGCGCGGCCAGGTTCATGGCGAGCGCGGTCCAGATCCACGGCACCAGGCCGTGCTGGCCGTGGAGGCCGAAGAATAAATATTTGGCCGAGGCCACATGCGCCGTCTCGATGTAGAACTCCTTGAACACCTCGCAGACGAACAGGAAAACGTTGAGGATCATGGAAACCTGCACGATCGACCTCAGGCGCAGCAGTACCGCGTCGGGAAAGTGGTAGTGCATGTAGCGCCGGATGAGCTGCAGCGTCAGGATGATAAAGCCCGGGCCGGAGGTGAAAGCCGAGGCCAGGAAACGCGGGGCGACTATCGCCGAGTTCCAGAACGGGCGGCCCCCGAGGCCCACGTACAGGAAGGCGGTCACGGTGTGGATGCTGATCGCCCAGACGATAGCCAGGAAGACGAACGGGATATAAAGAGCCCTGACGGGTTCGCGGCCCAGGTACTTCATATAAACGAGGTAGGCGCAGATGTAGATATTGAGGAGGAGATAGCCGTTGAGGACGATCACGTCCCAGGAAAGCATGGAGCCGGGCCAGTTGAGCTTGCCGATGCCGGGGATCATATGCCAGAACCTCTCGGGCCGCCCCAGGTCCACGGTGACGAAAAGGAGGCACATGACTATGGCCGCGACGGCGAGCAGCTCGCCGAAGATCACCACGTCGTGCAGGGTCTCGTCCTTGTAAACATAGACGGGGATGACGAGCATGACCGCCGCCGCGGCCAGCCCCACCAGGAAGGTGAAGTTCGCTATGTACAGCCCCCAGGAAACCTGGTCGGTCATGCCGGTGGTCACCAGGCCGTGCACGAACTGCTTGCAGTAGGCGTTCAGGCCGGCGAGGGAGAGGAGGGCCAGCAGCAGCGTCCAGGCGAAATAGCGCCAGCCCCCCTCGAAGAGCTCGAGAACCAGGCGCCGCATGTAGAGCAGGAAATTAGACATTAAAATAATAGTAAAACTTGGGATTTGTGCCCACTTCCTCTTTTAAGACGTACACCCGCTTGGTGCGGATGATATTGGAGATCTCGCTGTCTGGGTCCAGGATATTCCCGAATTTCCTGGAACCGGTGGGGCAGACCTCCACGCAGGCGGGATAGCGGCCCGCCCTGGTCCGCTGCAGGCAGAAGTGGCACTTCTCCATCACGCCTTTTTCCCTGGGCCGGTTGGAGAGGTAGCCCATGTTCGGGTTCAGCTCCTCTTTCGGCAGGCCGGGCTTTTTAAAGTTGAACCTGCGCGCCCAGTAGGGACAGGCCGCCTCGCAGTAGCGGCAGCCGATGCACCAGTTGTAATCCACTACCACGACCCCGTCCTTCTCCGGCCAGGTCGCCTTGACGGGGCAGACCTTCACGCACGGCGGGTTGCGGCACTGGTTGCACTGGACCGGCATATAGTAATGGTCCGGGTCGGGAACCTCCCCCTCGTAATAATGTTCGGCAGTCTCCACGTCGATGGAGCCCTTCTTCATCTTCAGGACGCGGATGTACTGGATCTGCGGGTCCCTGGACTGGTTGTTCTCGTTGACGCAGGCGTACACGCAGCGCCTGCAGCCCACGCAGCGCCCGATGTTCAGGGCGTACGCGAACATGACTCCGTCGAGCGGGGGCTGGTCCGTCAGGTTGGGCCGCACTCCGTAATCTTTTTCGACCTGGGCGCGGATACGCTCGAAGATCGCCTCTTTATCCCGGGGGGTCAGTTCCGTATAGTGTTTCCGGAGCCAGTCCTCCAGCGTGGGGAAATCCGCCAGCTGCCTGAGCGGCGAGAGCGCGGCGGCCGTCGCGGCGGCGAGCCCCACGGCGGCCACCCCCAGGAACTCGCGGCGGGTAATGCCGGAGGCTTCCGTCCCCTCGGGGTGGAAATAGGGCCGGCCGGCGGGGAGCTTTTCGTCGGCCATCAGTGTTCCTCCGCGCTCGCCGTCACCCGCAGCGTCCGCGGGGCGGGCGCGGCGCGGAGGGGCTTAAAAACGGGCCAGTGCGGGTCGTGGCAGACGATACAGACCTGCGTCTTTCTCTCTCCCATGGCGGTGTTCCAGTAGCCGTTGCGGCGGCCGTGCGCGCCCTGCTGCCAGTCCCGGTAGTGCGGCCCGTGGCACTTGGCGCAGAGCGTTTCGACGCGCGAGTAGGGGATCGGCTCGCCGCCGAACCCCGAGAAGAAATCGCGTTTCCCGCTGTTGTGGCAGTTGAAGCAGCGGACATTCGCGCCGTGGCGCAGGACGATCTGGCTGTGGAAGGTGCCGCGCTTGCTGGGATCCACGGCGGGGGGGTCCATGGAATCGTGGCAGGTACCGCAGGGGGTCCCTTCGGTCATCAATGCGGTCTTAAGGCGGCCGCGCACCGGTGTTGTGTCATAATAAGCGGGCTTAACCGCGGGAGGTTCGGAGGTCCGCTCCCCCGCGCCAAGGGGGTCGAACCAGAAATACAGGGCGGCCGCGATACACGCGGCCAACGCGGCCATGGGTGTCCAGGCAGGCAGGTCGCTGTCCGGTGGGCTTCCCATTTCCGACTAATTAGTCTTTGTTCCCTGCAGCGCCACGGCGGGAGCGGCGAACTCCTTGGCAAGCGAGGTGATCCCGGCCATCGCGCCCACTCCGCCCATCGTCTCCACGGAGCTGGACGGGACAATGACCACGGTGGCGTTATTTTTCATTCCTTCCAGCAGGATGTTCAGCCCCCTCAGGTGAAGCGCCACCGGGTTGTGGGCGTAGGACAGGGCGGCTTCGTGGAACTTGTTGGCCACCTGGACTTCGGAATCGCCGAGGATGACGCGGGCCTGTCTCTCCCGTTCGGCCTGGGCCTGCATGGACATGACATTCTGCAGCGAGGCGGGGATCTTGACGTCGCGGATCTCCACCGACAGGGCGGTGATGCCCCACGGCCCGGTCCGCTCGCCGATCATGCTCTGCAGCCTGGTGTCTATCTTCTGGCGTCCGGTCAGCATCTCGGCCAGGTCCGTTTCGCCGATGATGTCCCTTAAGGCCGTCTGGGCCGACCAGGCGATGGCTTCCTGGTAGTTCTGCACCTCCAGCGCCGCTTTCTTCGGGTCCAGCACGCGCCAGAACAGGACCGCGTCCACGTCCACGGGGACGCTGTCCTTGGTGAGGGTCTGCTCCGCGGTGAACGGGGTGGTGATGGTCCGCAGGTCGATCCAGTACGGTATCGTGTCCACGAAAGGGATCACGAACAGGAAGCCGGGGCCGCTCATCCGGTCGAATCGCCCCAGCCTCAGGATGATGGCCCGCTGCCACTCGCGGGCTATCCTGAGCGAAAGAAGGGAGAAGAACCCCAGGGCCGCCCCGGCCGCGGCGAACAGCGGCTGGTGCAGGATGAAGCCGAGCGCCGCCCCGGCGGCGCAAAACGCGACGAACAGACTGATAGTGAACATATGCAGACCCATATTCTGGATCCTCCTTTATTTGTACCTAAATATCGCGGCTGCCTACTTTGTGACGGGAGCTTGCTCCGGGAGACCGCTTTCCCGGACTTCGGCCGGGCCGCCGCCGGCCGCCTCGGCCGCTTCCGGTTCGCTCTTTGCGGCGGCGGGCTTGATAAACCCGACTAATTCTTTTATCTGGCCCTCGTCCAGCTTGTCTTTAAAAGCCGGCATTTTATCCTTCCCGTCCAAAATTATTTTTAACAGTTCCTCGTCGCTTTTGGCCTGGGTTTCCTTGCTTGTAAGGTCCAGGGCGGCGGGCTCCACTTTAAAGGCCTTGGCCATGCCGGCATTTCCCTTTTTATCCTTGCCGTGGCAGGAGGCGCACTTGGCCGTATAAACAGTGTTCCCGGCGGGGGCGTCCTCTTTGGCGGCCGCGGCCCCGCCGCTTTCCCGGCCGGTTTTGGCGGGCGCCGCCGGCGCGGCGGCGGCGCCGGGCTGCGCGCCCTTTAAATATGCCACGAGCGCGCCTATTTCCGCGGCGGTGAGGTTCGCCTTCTGGGCCGGCATTTTATTTTTGCCGTCCGTAATTATTTTAACCAGGGCCGCGTCGCTCTTGGAAAGGACCGCCTTGCCGGTCAGGTCCAGGGCGGCGGGTTCGAGTTTGAACATCTTGGCCATTGACGGGTTGCCCTTCATGTCCTTGCCATGGCACATGACGCATTTGCTTTTAAAGAGCGCGGCCGCATCGGCCGCGAAAGCCGGGACGGCCCGCGCGCAGAACAGCAGAACGCCGAGGAGAACAAGTGTATTTTTTTTCATGAGATTTTGGTCCGTTCCTGGATCGAATTCTATCCTGCCCGCTGTTATCGGCTTCGCTTATACCCGCTCCCGCATAGATGATGATATCAAAAGCGACGGGGGCCGGAACATGACCAAAGATAATGGCCGCGTTGATATAAGGCAATAGTCCGTTAAACGGCCGCCAACGCGCGGCGTTTTATCTCCAGCGCGAGGCCCCGGAAGATAAGGACATGCACCGGGTAAAGCGAATACCAGTAAAGGTTGCCGAACAGCCCCCGCGGTTCGAAATAGGCGGTAAGGCGAAGCGTGCAGGTCCCGTGTCTGGGCTCCTGGCCCGGCGGGAAAAGCCCCGGGGGCACGGCCTCGAACTGCAGCCAGCCCTTGCCGGGCAGCCTCATCTCGGCGCGCAGCAGCAGCATCCTTCCCTCTATCACCCGCTCCACGCGCCAGAAATCCAGCACCTCGCCCTGCCGTATAACGTCCGGGTTGCGGCGGCCCAGGCGCATCCCTATCCCGCCTATCAGACGGTCCTGCAACGCCTTAAGCGCCCAAAGCCACTGACAGTAGAACCAGCCGCGCTCGCCGCCTATGCCGGCGAAGACCCTGAACACGGCCTCCGCCGGGGCGGCGATATCCAGCACATGGGCGTGGCGGATAAGGCCTTCGCTGTCCTTGAAAGTGTAGGCTTTGGCGTAGGACGGCGTATAAGCGGCCGTCCACGAGGTTTCCACGGCGTTCTCGTTCAGGCGCACCAGGGCGCGCTTCACGGCCGTGGCGTAGTCCATCGGCTTGATCTCGGGGAAGAGTTCAGAGGCCTCGGCGCCGCCGCAGGTAACGTCGCAGCTGAGACTCTCCAGCAGGGGGTGGGCGAAGATCCTCGGCACCGGGGTTATCAGGCCGACCAGCGCGCTGCCCACCGCGATATTCCCGTGGCGCAGGTTTATGAACCTGCGCTTCAGCCCCCTTATATCCGCATAGATCCGCAGCAGATCCTCGTAGCAGTGGACGGTAGACCCGCCGATCTCTATTATCCGGCCGGCCGTCCGCGGCTTCTCCAGGCAGTTGACCAGGTAGGAATGCGCGTCCCTCACCGCCAGCGGCTGGCAGCGCGCCTGCAGCAGGCAGCTCGTGGGGATGACAGGCAGGCGCTCCACCAGGTAGCGGATCATCTCGAAGGAGACGCTGCCGGAGCCGACTATGATGGCGGCCCGGAACTCGGTGACCGGCGGGCCGAAAGCGCGCAGGACTTCACCCACGCGGTGGCGCGAAGTGAGGTGCCTGGAGAGCCGGTCCCCGTCCTTGCCTAGGCCGCCGAGGTAGACCACCCTGCCGCAGCCGGCCGCCTTCGCGGCCCTGGCGAAATTGACGGCGGAAACTTCCTCCATTTTCTCGAAGCCGGGCACGTCGGCCATGGAGTGAACGAGGTAATAGGCGGCGTCCGCGCCGAACAGCGCCGCCTCCAGCCCTTCGTTCTTATAGACGTCGCCCCTGCGGACCTCCACGCCGCCGGCCCAGGGGCGCCCCGCCAGGTTGTCCGGATTGCGCGTCAGGCACCGCACGACGTAGCCCTTGGCCAGCAGGCGCGGGATAAGCCGCCCGCCGATATACCCGTCGGGCCCGGTGACCAGAATGGTTTTCATCGACCCTGTCATTACAGGTAAAGTATAGCCTAAAAGACCAGGGGACGTGAAGGAAAGGCGCGCCGCTGCGCGCCTTTATCGTTTTCCGGCCGCGCGCTTTTCCTGCCACGCGCCGCCGCCATGGATCATGGGGAAAGCGTGGAAAACCCCGGGCAGGATGGCGTTGAGTGACTCTCTCACGCCCTTCGAACTGCCCGGCAGGGCCACCACCAGCATTTTATTTATAAGCCCGCTGACGGACCTTGAAAACATCGAGTAGGGGGTTCTCTGCTGCCCGAAGGCGCGCATGGCTTCCGAGATGCCCGGTGTTTCCCTGGTGAGCACTCCGCGCAGCGCCTCCGGCGTGACGTCGCCGCCGCCGAGGCCGGTGCCGCCCACGGTGAATACAGCGTCGATGCCGGCTTTTTCCCAGTCCAGCAGGCGGGCCCTGATGCGCTCGGCGTCGTCCGGAACTATCTCGTAGCCGGTCACTTGCACCGGGGAGCCGGCGAGCATTTCCTTAACTATCCCCCCCGCCTTGTCCTCCCTTTTCCCGGAGGAGGCGGCGTTGGAGATCGCCAGCACGCAGACTTTGAGCGGCGCGGAGAAGTTTTCTTTGAGATCAGACTTGCCGCCGGTCTTTTCCACGAGCTTTATCTCGCCGATGACGGCGCCGGCGTCCAGTGATTTCACCATGTCGTAGATGGTGAGGGCGGCCACCGCGGCGGCCGTCAGGGCCTCCATCTCTATGCCGGCCTTCCAGACGGTGAAAGCGGAGGAAGTTATCTCCACCCTGTCCTCCAGAAGCTTGAAGTCCAGCTTGATCTCGTCGATGGGCAGGGGGTGGCAGTACGGAATGAGCTCGGAAGTTTTTTTCGCGGCTATGGTCCCGGCCACTCTTGCCGTTTCAAGGACATTCCCCTTCTCCACGCGATTCTCCGCTATCAGGCGGACGCACCCGGGCGCCAGCCTCACGTAAGCCGCGGCCGCGGCCGTGCGCAGGGTCGAATAATTCCCTGAAACATCTTTCATGCCAGCCTCCGTAAAGAGCGTAAGAACCGCAGGTCGCGCGGGGTGTTTATGTTCCGGAAACAGAGTTCCGGGTCCCCGAATTTCCTCAACTCGCGCGAAGTGACTTTCCTCACCCTGAGCCGGCCGAGCAGCCGTACCAGTTTCAGCCTGCCTCGGGCCAAAGCTTCCTTCATCTCGCCGAGGCAGTCCCTGGAATAGACGGCGCAGAGCGGCTGGTATTCGCCTTTGTAGAACGGCACCACCGCCTGGTAGCCTTTCTTGACGCTCCCCGCCATATAGACGGCCAGATCGGCGTTCATGAAAGGCATGTCGCAGGCCACCGCGAAATTGTACCTGGCGTCGGACCTGGCCAGGGCCGCGGCCAGGCCGCCGAGGGGACCCAGGCCCGGAACGCCGTCCGGCACCGTCTCCACGCGGCCGGAGACCCTGTGCTTACCGGGGGAATTCGTGGCCAGTATCACCTTCCCGAACCGCCCGCCCAGGGCCTCCGCCTGCCGCTCCACCAGGGTCCTGCCGCCGGCTTTTATAAAAGCCTTGTCGAAGCCCATCCGGCTGGACTTCCCGCCGCAAAGCACGATGGCGTTCACGCCGCGCCGCCGCATAATACCAGGCGCGGGCTTCAGCATTTTATCTCCGCGTTCTTCCGGTAATAGTAAAAATACGTCAGGGCGATACAGAGACAATAAAAAGCTATGAACATATAAAGGGCTCCCTGCGGCCCTCCCGTAACGCGGATAGAGGTGCCGTAGCTCTTCGGTATGAAGAAAGCGCCGTAGGCCGCGAAGGCGGCGGTTATCCCCACCACCACCCCGGATTGCCTGTTCGCGTTATTGATGGCCTGCAGGTGGGTCTGCCCGCCTTTCTCGGCGAGGAGATTATTCTTGCAGATATAGATCATGGGCAGCATGCGGTAGGTGGAGCCGTTGCCCAGCCCCGCGCAGACGAAAAGGGCCATGAACATGATAAAGAAGCCGGTGAAAGCGCCGGGTTCCGTCCTGATCCCGAGGAAATAAATGACGCCGGAGACCGCCGCGGCCATGGCCGCGAAGTTCCATAAAGTCACCCGCGCCCCGCCCACCTTGTCGGCGACGATCCCGCCCACGGGCCTGATGAGGGAACCCACCAGCGGGCCGAGGAAAGCGTATTTAAGCGGGTCCACGTCCGGGAACTGGGACTTGATCAGGAGCGGGAAGCCGGCCGAATAACCGATGAAGGAACCGAAAGTCCCCATATAGAGCAGGCTCATGATCCAGGCATGCTTGTCCTTCAGCATGACCAGCTGGGCCCGGAGCGGGGACTTCGCCACGTGCAGGTTGTTCATGAAGAACCAGGTGGTGAAAAGGGAGAGGAGGATGAAAGGGACCCAGATGAAAGCGGCGTTCTGCACCCAGACCTGCCTGGCCGCGCCGTTCACCGTTTCGGTCTGCGAAGCGCCGCCGAGCGCGCCGAAGAGCCCGGCGGTGATGACGAAAGGGACTATGAACTGGACTATTGAAACCCCGATATTCCCGCCGGCGGCGTTGACGCCCAGCGCCATGCCTTTCAGCCGCTTGGGGAAGAAGAAGTTGATATTCGCCATGGACGAGGCGAAGTTGCCGCCGCCGAAGCCGCAGAGCAGGGCGAGGAGGGCGAAGGTGGAATAAGGCGTGGCCGGGTCCTGCACCGCCAGGCCTATGCCGACGGCGGGGATGAGCAGGAGGGCGGTGGAGATCAGGGTCCAGTTGCGGCCGCCGAGTATAGGGACCATCAGGGCGTAAGGGATGCGCAGGGTGGCCCCGGTAAGGCCCGGTATCGCCGCCAGCCAGAAAAGCTGGTTGGCGGAGAAATTGAAGCCTATGCCGGTAAGCATGACGGAGGTGGCGCTCCAGACCTGCCAGACGGAGAAAGCGAGGAACTCGGCGAGCACCGAAAAGATCATGTTGCGGTTCGCGATGCTCTTCCCGGAAGCCTCCCAGAAGGCGTGGTCTTCCACCGCCCAGTGCTCTATCCAGTGATCCGCCATCTCAGCAGGGCCTCTCGGCGCCGGGGCGCAGGTAGTACCAGTAGTTGATCGCGAAGGAGAGCGCGTAGAAAGCGATAGCCCCGAAGAAGAAATATTTAGCCGAATGCAGATTGCTGATGGAGGCGCCTATCAGCGTGGCGAAAATGAAAGGCCCGTAGGCGGCCACGGCGGCCGTCCAGCCGAGCACCCCGGCGCCCTGCCTGGGATTGGCGGAAAAGATGACCGGGATCTGGCGGAAGGTGGAGGCGTTGCCTATGCCGGCGAAGAAGAAGATGGCGAGCATCAGCTTGACGAAGCCGGGGAACTGGTCCAGCGAGGCCGGGTTAAGGTAGGGTATGACGGCTATACCGCAGACTATCAGGCCGCCGGCGCTTATCGCCGTGATCATCGAACCGGCCCTCTCGCTCTTATCGCTCAGCGGGCCGCCTATCACTCGCACCAGCGAGCCGATCAGCGGTCCGTAAAAAGCGTACTTCAGAGCGTCCGGCGCCCCGGGGAAAACTCCGTAGATCGTGTTTATCATCAGCGGGAAAGCCGCGGAGAAACCGCTAAAAGAGCCGAAGGTCATCATGTAGAGCACGGTCATCAGCCAGGTATGTTTCTCCTTGAAGATATCCAGCTGGTCCCTGAACGAGGTCTTTACCGGCACGCTTTTCAGCCAGAGGCCGGCGGCTACGGCCATTATTATCAGGAAGGGGATGTACCAGAAGACGGCGTTCTGCAGCCAGACAGGCTTCGAGACCGCGCCCTTGGTGAAGGTCTGCGAAGAGCCGGTCACGACGGCCAGGGAAGCGACGGTTATTATCCAGGGGGTGACGAACTGCGCGAGGCTGACCCCGAAGTTGCCGATGCCGGCCTGGATGCCGAGGGCCGTGCCCTGGAGGCGCTTAGGGAAGAAGAGCGAAGTGGAAGGCATGAAAGAGGAGAAGTCGCCGCCGCCGAAGCCGGTCAGCAGAGCGAGGACGATGAAGACCCAGAACGGCGTGGAGGGATCCATCACGGCCAGGCCCAGCCCCAGGCAGGGCAGCAGCTTGATGAGAGTCGCCCAGGCCACTACCCGCCTGGTGCCGTAGATGGGCACGAGGAACATGTGGACGATACGCAGCGTCCCGCCGGCGAGGCCGGGCATGGCCGCGAGCCAGAAGAACTGCATCTTGGTGAAGCTGAAGCCTATCTGCGGCAGGCGCACCACTACGGCGCTCATCACGAACCAGGTGGAGAAGGAAAGCAGCAGGCAGAGCGTGGTTATAGCCAGAGTGCGCCAGGCTATCGCGCTCCCCGTTTCCTCCCAGAAAGCCTGGTTCTCAACTTCCCATTTTTCTATCAGCGCCATTAAAGATCCCTCCCCGCGCCCGGCTCCGGGCTTGCTCCTTACTACCTGGTCCTTAGGGCTTATCCTCAGCAGTTCAGCGGCTTTACGGCCGCATTCTCCGCTTCCGGGTCCCTGAGAGCCAACCTGTCCCTGTTCCAGATCACCACTTGCGTCGGCCGCCAGAGATAAGGCAGCGGGAACACCAGCAGATGCGCCAGTCTCGAAAAAGGAATAAGTGCCGCCACCACGAAGGCCATCACCACATGCGCCTGGATAATGCCCTTCATGTTAGCTATCCCGCCGATGGACGGCGCCAGCTTGAATAAAGACAACAGGTACGGCGACAGCACGGCCGCGAACCAGGAAGAGCCCCACCTGTAGAGCGCGGCGGTGAGCAGGCCCAGCGTCACCTGGGAGATAAGGACCAGGAGCACGACGTAATCCATCGGAGTGGTGACGGCCCTGATCTTTGCGGAGACGAGCCTCCTGGCGAGCAGGATAAGCAGCCCGGAGAGCATCAGGACGCCGGCGGTAAAAGACGCCAGCTCGAAGGCGAAAAGCCTGGCCGGGACGGCGTTCCAGGCCAGGACCGCCGACGGGAAAAAGATGCACAGGAAATGCCCGGAAAGCAGGACCAGCGCCCCCCAGTGGAAAGGCTGCACGCCCCAGAAGAGCGCCCGCCCCTCCAGGAACTGCGACGACAGCGAGGAAAAGGTGAATTCCCTTTTAGCGTAGCTGTAGACCGCGGCCGCCGCGCCCAGTACCAGGGCCGCGTAGGGCAGCGCTATATAAAGTATTTCTTTTTGCATAGATTTACCCGCCCGTTTTAAGCGGCGCTCCTTGTAACTACTCAGCTACCGGAGGGGCGGCCGTGGCATGCCCCTGCTCACCCGGAAGAGGAAACCCTTGCGTCGGTTTCCCCCCGAAAAAGGTGCCAGCCTCCATTTTGCCATGCAGCCGCAGCAAGGGCAGCTGGGAAAAAGTGCAAAAAGGCGGCTGGCACCTTTTTCGGGGCCCCCATT
>JACQPH010000158.1 GCA_016207645.1 Elusimicrobiota bacterium | reverse complement strand
CGCACTTCCTGCGCGTTCATGGTCCCCGCGACATCAAGCTTGTAACCCGGCCCCGCAGTGCCGATGCCGACGTTGCCGGAGTTATCTATACGCATCCGCTCAGCGGCTTCGGTGACCCCTCCGCCGGAGCGCGTAAGGAAGAGCAAACTGCCGCCCCGGTTGTTCGCGGCGCCGCCGGCGCTGCGGGCGCTTATCATTGCGACGCCGCGATACTGCCCCGTATCCGTGGGCGGGTTCGTCGGAAGCGCGAATGTCAGCTCGCCGAGATTGACGCTGTCGGCGTCTCCGGCGCCGGTCGCCAGCTCCAGGATGCTGCGACCGGTCGAGCCCTGGATGGTGAGAACTGGCGCGTTTGCCCCGTTAATGTTGGGATTCGCCGTCCCGATGCCGACGTTGCCGCCGTTCAGGGAAAAAGTGTTCGTCAGGGACCCCGCGGAGGCTTGTGTTACAAAGTCGATAGCCGTCGGGAACGCGCCGTTCTTGGCGGCGGTGATCGTCGCGGTGGAATCCGCGAACTGGAACCGCAGGGAGGAATTGCTGGCTGTATCGGTGATCCTGCTGCCCGTGCCGCCGGCCCCGGCGACATCCAGTTTGTAGCCCGCTGCCGGCGCCTCCGTCCCGATGCCGACTTTGCCGTTCATGACGAAGACGTTGGTGCTGAAGGTGACACCGGCGGCGGTGGTGGTGATGGAGCTGACGGTCATGGAGGAGACGCCGACTATGTCAAATGCGGCCATGTTTAGCGTGGCGGTGGCTATATGGCTGCCCAGGCTGTCGCCCGCCATACCGGTAAGGCCTGAGCCGTCGCCCACGAACCTGGAGGCCGTCATGACGCCCGTGGCGGAAACCGAGCTGATTATAGCGCCGGTGGAATCGCGCCAGAGCTGCGCCATGTCGGTCTGCGCGGAGCCCGCGGCCAGCACGTCCAGGCGGGCCTGCGGCGCGCCGGTGCTTAGACCTATCCTGCCGTCGCTGGCGATGCGCAGTGCCTGCCGCCAATCGGCGCCGCCATCGCTGGTCTTGAACGTGAGATAGCCGTTAGTGGCCCCCCCGTCCTGGGCGCTCTCGATCTGTGCCAGTCTGGAGGCCCCCTCCGCGAAAGTCAGGCGGACTGGATGGCCGTCGGCGTTCGGGGTTACGAGGTAGGCGTGCGACGTTTCCGGGGCGGGGGCCGCTCCCAGGTCCACTACCGCGTTCAGCGAACTGACGGAAAGGCTTCCGACGGCGGAAATGTCGAACCCCGCCATATCCAGGTTATCGGCGGCTATATGGTTGCCCAGGTTGTCGCTTGAGGAGTCGTTCGCGCAGGCCCAGGCCGAGCCGTTCCACTTCGGGATCTGGTTGTCCGCGCAGCCGCTCTGGTTGAGTTTATCGAGCGAGATGGTGGAGACCGCTATATCGGCCGCGATAATGGTCCCGTCGGCTATCTTTTCACTGGTCACGGCGCTGTCCTGTATAGCCGCCGCGTGGATCTTCCCGACCGCCACGGAGGAAGCGATTACGTCGGAGGCGAGCGTGCCGGCGTCTATCTTGGAAGGCGTCAGCAGGCCGTCGGCAAGGTCGTCCAGGTCTGCGTCATAAGCCTGCACGCTGGTACCGGGCACCAGGCCCAGCATTATCTGCGCGCCCGAATACGTGGCGGCGCCGGTGCCGCCGTTGGCTAAAGCCACCACGCCGCTTACGTTCCCGGAATTGCCGGCGATATTGCCGCTGATCTTGGCGCCTGCTATTGAAGTTATCCAGGCCGGGTCGGTGTAGGAGCCGTCATTGAATACGGCGGTAGAAAGCGCCACCTGTATCGGCGTGATAGCCGCCGTTACGGTGGACAGGTTTATCTTGCCGGTGGCCAGGGCGGTTATCCAGGCAGGATCGCTGTAGGAGCCGGTGGTATAGACGCCGTCGGCCACGCTGGCCGCCTGAGCGCCGGTATCCAGTTTGCCGGCGAGCGCCGCGGTGACCGTGGAGAGGTCGACCAGAGCCTGCGGCACCGATACGGTATTGTCCAGCTTGCCGGCGAGCGCGGCGGTGACGGTGGAGAGGCTTATCTTGGCGGTGGCCAGGGCGGTTATCCAGGCGGGGTCGGCGTAGGAGCCGGTGGTGTAGACGCCGTCGGCGACGCTGGCGGCCTGCGCGCCGGAATCCAGTTTGCCGGCGAGCGCCGTAGTGACGGTGGAGAGGTTTATCAGTCCCTGCGGGACGGATGCACCGCTGTCCAGCTTGGCGGCGAGCGCTGTGGTAACCGTGGATAAGCTTATCTTGGTGGTAGACAGGCTGGTTATCCAGGCGGGGTCGTTGTACGAGCCGGTGGTATAAACGCCGTCGGCCACGCTGGCCGCCTGGGCGCCGGTATCCAGTTTGCCGGAGAGCGCTGTGGTGACCGTGGAGAGGTCGACCAGGTCCTGAGGGACCGTGGCCGTATTGTCCAGCTTGCCGGAGAGCGCGGCAGTGACTGTAGAGAGGCTTATCTTCGCGGTGGCCAGGGCGGTTATCCAGGCTGGGTCGCTGTAAGAGCCGGTGGTATAGACGCCATTAGCCACGCTGGCCGCCTGCGCGCCGGTATCCAGTTTGCCTGCGAGCGCCGTGGTGACGGTTGAGAGATCGATCAAACCCTGCGGCACAGAGGCGGAATTATCCAGTTTGCCTGCGAGCGCTGTGGTGACCGTGGAGAGGTCGACCAGAGCCTGCGGCACCGATACGGTATTGTCCAGCTTGCCGGCGAGCGCGGCGGTGACGGTGGAGAGGCTGATCTTGCCGGTGGCCAGGGCGGTTATCCAGGCGGGGTCGGCATAGGAACCGGTGGTATAGACGCCATTAGCCACGCTGGCCGCCTGCGCGCCGGTATCCAGTTTGCCTGCGAGCGCCGTAGTGACGGTGGAGAGGT
>JACQPH010000141.1 GCA_016207645.1 Elusimicrobiota bacterium | reverse complement strand
GGCCCATGCTGTCAAGGATCAAGTTCGTAACTACTCAGGTAGTGGAGGGTTGGCCGGAGTTTTTTTTCGCGAACCCCTTGCGGAAGGGGGGGCCCCGCCGGGCGGGGGGAAACCGACGCAAGGGTTTCCATCTTCCGGGGTTCGCGGGGCAAAACCCCGGCCAACCCGAACCCCATATGGCGACCTTACTTAAGTTCTACTTACTACTTACTTCTTTGTTGCTGCCGCGGCTTTCTTCTTTTTCCTGGAGAGCCAGGGCAGGGCGAAGACGGCGGAATACTTGGGCGTGAAAGCCCCGTCGAAGGAAACCCCTATCTTGGAGGCTTCCAGGCGTTCAAAGAGGCCCTTTATAAGCTCGTTCTCGTAAAGGGGAACGGCCGTGGCTTCCCGGGGCGGCAGTTCCGGCTCGGGACACGCGGAGATGTAGACGGCGGGCCCCAGCTCGAAACCTTCCGGCTCGGCTTCACGGACGGCCAGGTCGGCCGTGACGCCGACAGCGGTCTGCATGAAGACCTGCGCGGCTATGCGGTTCAGCCGCTTATGCGTTTCGTCGACGGGGTTCTCCAGCTTTTCCTCGAAGCTTTTTCCCAGGGTCAGGATCCCGGCGGTGAGCGGCCGGCGGACGGAGCCGTTTATTTTCGCCGCGGCCTCGTCCTCCGGGGGGAGGTACTCGAAGACTACGGCCGGCTCCAGGGCCGCGGCGAGGCCCGCGGCGTGCTCGCGCACGGAAGCCTCGTCCGGCAGGCCCGCGGCGGCGAGGTCCAGCTTATGCTTGCGGGCCTTGCGCAGCACCTCGTAGGAGTAGACCGGGATCTTGAACTTCTTTATTTTTCTCACTGATCTTTCCGCCCTCGGACCTTATTTCCCCTTGTTCTCCCACTGGTAGACCAGCGGGGTGGCTATGGCTATGGTGGAATAGGTGCCGCAGATGCTGCCCACCAGCATGGCGAAAGCGAAGTTGTTGATGACTTCCCCGCCGAAAAGGAAGAGTATGGCCACCACGGCCAGCACGGTGCAGTTGGTTATCAGCGTGCGGGAGAGGGTCTCGTTCACGCTGGTATTGACCAGCTGGCCGAGCGGCATCCTGGGGAACATGCGGAGATTCTCGCGCATGCGGTCGAAGATGACGATGGTATCGTTGATGGAGTAGCCGGCTATGGTCAGCAGGGCGGCCACTATTACCAGGTCTATCTCCCTGTTGGTAAGGGACAGGGCGCCCATGGTCACCGCCACGTCGTGGAAGATGGCCAGCACGCCGGCCGCGCCCCAGACCGGGTTGGAGAACCTGAAGGCCACGTAGACGATGATGCCGAAGAAGGACAGGATTATCGCGAAGAGGGCCTTCTTGGCCAGGTCCCTGCCCACCACCGGGCCCACGTAGTCGCGCCTTTCCTCGGTGAAGAGGTTGCCCGCGAGGTTGGCGTTGAAGCCGGCTATGATCCTGTCCGAGATCTCGTTCACCTTTTCCTGGGCGCCTTTTACCTTTATCTGGTAGGAGTTGCGGCCGGTGAGGCTCTGTATGGAGGTCTCTATCCCGGCCTTGCTCATGGCGGCGCGGACCTCGGCGGTGGAGACCGGCTTTTCGAAGCGCAGCTGCAGCAGCGTGCCGCCGGTGAAGTCGAGACCGAGGTTCATGCCTTTCACCGACATCGAAACTATACCGGCCCCTATCAGGAGGGCGGAGAAGGCGAAGAACATATGGCGCTTCGCGATGAAGTTGATATTCGTTTTCTTGATCAATACGATCATATGCTGAGCTCCTTGGGGTTGGAAGTGAGCCAGAATTCATAGATAGCCCTGGTCACGAAGACGGAGGTGAACATGCCGACCAGCAGACCGATGGTCAGGGTGACGGCGAAGCCCTTGACCGGGCCGGAGCCGAACTGGAAGAGGAAGATGGCCGCTATCCAGGTGGTCACGTTGGAGTCCAGGATGGCGCTCCAGGCCTTGTCGAAGGAGGTGGGGATGATCATCGCCACCGGCTTGGACAGGGCCAGCTCCTCGCGCATGCGCTCCAGGATCAGCACGTTCGCGTCTATGGCCATGGCCAGGGACAGGATCATGCCGGCTATGCCGGGCAGGGTCAGCGTGGCGCCGAAATAGCCCATGGCCGCCGTCATGAACACGAAGTTGAGGGCGAGGGCTATATCCGCCACGAAACCGCCGGCGCGGTAATAGACCAGCATGAAGGCTATCACCAGGATGAAGCCGATGGCGGCGGCCGAAAGGCCCTTCTTGATGGAGTCTTCGCCGAGGCCGGGGCCCACGACGCGCTTCTCTATTATGTTGACCGGGGCGGGCAGGGCGCCGGCGCGCAGGATGATGGCCAGGTTGCGGGCTTCCTCCAGCGTGAAGTTGCCTTCGATGACGCCCGAGCCGCCGCCGATGCGGCTCTTGATCACGGGCGCCGAGTGCACCACGCCGTCGAGCACTATGGCGAGGTACTTGTTGACGTTGGCGCCGGTGAAATCCTCGAACAGCTTGCCGCCTTCCTTGTTGAAGGTGAAGCCGATGCTGGGCATGCCGAACTGCTGGTCGGTCTCGACGCGGGCGTTCTCGAGGTAGGCGCCGGTGACCGGGACCGTGGCGTCAAGGACGTAGTAACGGGCCTTATCGCCTTCGGGGCCGGGCGCGGCCTTGCAGAGAATGGCGCCCTTGGGCATAAGCTTGGCTATTTCGGGGATGACGACGCCTTTGTTGTCCACGGGGGGCACGCTCATCGAGTCCGCTTTGGAGAGCACGGCCTGGGCCTCGTTGGAGGTGTTGACCAGGCGGAACTCGAGGAGGGCCGTCTTGCCGATGAGGTTCTCGGCCTCCGCGGTGTTGGAGATGCCGGGGAGGTCCACGGAGATCCAGCGCTCGCCCTGGCGGGCGATGGGGGTCTCGCCCACGCCGTACTGGTCCACGCGGTTGCGGATGATCTCGATGGCGCGGGCCATGGCGTCGTTGAGCTTCTCTTTCTTGTCGAGCTTTTCCACGTCCAGCTCGAGCAGCATATGGGTGCCGCCGCGCAGGTCCAGGCCCAGGTTCAGGATGCGCTTGGGGCGCATGCGCATGGCCTCGGTCCTGGCCCTGTCGTCGTTGGTCTTGGTATACCATTCCACGCTGGGGTACAGCAGCCAGAAGGAAAGGATGAGGAGGCCCAGCACGGTGCCTATCTTCCAGTGTAATTTATTCATTATCCGATGCTCCTTAGGTTAGTTACTTGGCCTGGTTCAGGACCGTGCCCACGGCGCTGCGGGTGAAGACCGCCTTGACGCCCTCGGCTATCTTGATCTCCACCTCCTCGGCTTTCACGGAGGAGATGACGCCTATCAGGCCGCCGCGGGTCACAACTTTGTCGCCGGGCTTCAGGGCCTCCAGCATCAGCTTGGTCTCCTTCAGCTGTTTCTGCTGGGGGCGGATGAGCAGGAAATAAAAGATGACGGCCACGGCCGCGAAAGGGACTAGCTGCATGAAAGCTGCGTTTTGCTCCATAATTTCCTCCGTCGTATACTATTAAAAATTTATTATAGCAAATAGTCCCGGGTCTTTCAGTAACTATTCACTACTACCGGGTTCGGGCTGGCCGGGGTTTTGGCCGTCTGATGAGCATAGCTCTTGATACGGCACTGGCATAGCCT
>JACQPH010000154.1 GCA_016207645.1 Elusimicrobiota bacterium | reverse complement strand
GGGGGGAGGGAAGGGAGGGGTGAGTAGTTACGAAAAATAATGGAACTTAAGCCGCTCAACGACCTGCCGCTGCTTGAAAAAGCCGCCGGCCTGGCTTCGGCGGCCGGGCTGGAGCTTTACGCCGTGGGCGGCTGCGCCCGCGACTGGCTGCTGGGCCGGGAAAGCGCCGATATAGATTTCCTGCTGAACGGCGACCCAGCCGCCGTGGTGGAAGGTATGGAGAAGGCTTACGGGGGCAGCCACCGGAAATTCACTCCTTTCCTGACCGTCCGCTTCTTCTCCGCCGAAGGCCGGCGCCTGGATTTCGCCAGGTTCCGCAAAGAAATTTACGAGAAGCCGGCGGCGCTGCCGACGGTTTCCGCCGCCGCTTCCGCCGAAGAGGACCTGAAGCGCCGGGATTTCTCCTGCAATGCCATGGCCGTGCGGCTGGACGGACCCGAGCCCTTCGGCCTGGTGGACCCCTACAAAGGCCTCGAGGATATAAAGTCGGGGCTGGTGCGCGTTCTGCATGAAAAGAGTTTCGAGGACGACCCCACGCGGGTCTTCCGCGCGGCGCGCTTCTGCGGCCGTTTCGGCTGGAAGCTGGAGGCCGGCACGCGGGAGCTGGCGCTGGCCGCGGTCAGGGGCGGTTTCCCCGGCCTGCTGTCCCGGGAAAGGCTGCGCAACGAGCTGGTGAAGATACTGGGCGAAGCCGATCCCCTGCCGGCGCTTGAAATGCTCCGCTGGCTGGACGCCCTGGCTTTCATCCATCCTTCCTTCGCTTTCGACAGTTCCGTGTCGCGCCAGGAAGGCGCGCGCTGCCGCCTCGCCGCCCTGGCGGCCCTGATGGGGGCGGCTGGTGAGGAATTCGCGGCGGGGCTCAGGTATTCCAAAAAAGAAACCGCCGAGATCCTGAAGATCTCGGCGGGACTGCGGCGCTGCTGAACCGCTCCTATGCCCCTTCCTTCTTTTCCCCGGCCTCGCCGGGGCTCTCTATTTTCGGGTTGCGGGCGAAGTCCTGCAGTCTGGAGGTGAGCGCCGCCGCGCGCCTGACGGCCTCGATGATACGCGAGATCTCCGTCTTGATCGGGCTCGACGAGGCCAGGTCGTCGTCTATCAGCGTGGCGTAGCCGTTGATGGCGGCCAGCGCGTTGTTGATGTCGTGCGCCATGGGCCTGGTCACCTTGCTGACCGTCTCGGCCGCGCGGACCAGCGCCAGCTCCGACTCCATCTTTTTAAGCGCGGTGATATCGCGGGCTATTCCCAGCACGCCGGTGATATTCCCCCCGGGGCCGCGCATCGGGGTTTTGATGGTGTTGAAATAATACTCGCCGGCCGGCAGCGAGCGGGCCCTGGTGAAATTCAGGGTCTCGCCTGTCCGCGCCACCTCCGAATCCTCCCTGGCGGCCTCGGCCGCCATTTCCGGAGAAAAAAGGTCCTTGTCGGATCTCCCCAGTATCTCCCTGGGCGTCATTTTGAAGAGAGAGGCGAAAGCCTTGTTCACCATCATGTATATGCCGCTCACGTCCTTGATGAACATGACGTCCGTGGTGGTGTCGAAGATCTTGGTCAGGGTCTCTTCGTGCTCCCTCAAAAGGCGTTCCAGTCTTTTTTGCTCGGTGATATCCAGCGCTATGCCCACCACGCCGCCGATCTTCCCGTCCTGGTCCCGGAGGGGGGAAAGGAAGACGCTGAACTCGACGCCGCCGAACTTTTCCTCGAAGCTGACGTTCTTTCCCTGCAGCGCGCGCAGATGCGCCGGGACGGAGGGGCTGTCCGGGCCCGCCGGCGCCATGAATTCCTCCAGCTTCATGCCCACCACCTCGTCGGGTTTTAGCCCGAGGGAAGCGAGGCCCTGGCCGCGGGAGAGGGTGAAGCGCAGGGTCCTGTCCAGCACCCAGAGCACGCCGTTTATCTGCGACATGGCCAGCTGCTGGCGGTTTTCGCTCTGGCGGAGCAGCTCTTCCATCCTCTTGCGGGCGCTGATATCGCGTATGCAGGCCTGGAGGAACTGTTTTTCGCCGATGGTGACGCGCGTAAGCAGGACCTCGGCCGAGAACAGGGGCCCGTAAAGGCGTTTATGCTCCCACTCGAAATAATGGGAGCCTGTTTTCAGGGCCAGCTCCAGCATCTCCCTGGCTTTGTCGGCCGAGAGACCGCCGTCCGGCTGCTTTTTGGGGGAGATGGCCCAGGGAGTGAGCTTCAGAAAAACTTCCTCTTCCTGGGCACCGAACATCTTCAGCGTGGCTTCGTTGGCCCGGGAGAATTTCCAGTCCGGGGGCTCCAGTATCATCAGCGCGTCCCGGGAGGTCTCGAAAAGGGTCCGGTATTTTTCCTCGCTTTCCAGCAGGATGTTCCCCAGGCGCTTGCGCTCGGTGATGTCGCGCGAGATGCCCAGTACCGACTCCACCTCTCCGCCCTGGCCCTTTATAGGTATGAGGTTGGTCTCCTGGTAGCTGACCATGGCGCCGGACTTCGCCGACTGTTCGGTGAGCAGCGGCTTGCCCGTGGTGAAGACCTGGTCCAGGGACCGTTTCTGGTGGGCCGAGACCTGCGGGGGAAAAAGCGAGGACCTCGGGCGGCCGATGACCTCGCCGGCTTCGCGGCGCAGGTATTTGAGCCCGGCCGGGTTCACGTACTGCACGGTGTCGTCCCTGCCGATAAGGTAAATAAGGTCGAAAGAGGATTCTATCAGGGTGCGGTATTTGCGCTCGCTCTCGGCCAGCCGCGCTTCGGCCTGTTTGCGTTTGCTGATGTCGCGGAAATTCCAGACGCGGCCGTAATAGTTCCCCTCTTCGCCCAGCACGGCGGTCGAATCGCGCTCGACGACGCGGCCGTCCCTGAGGAGGATCTCATCCCTGCTTTCTTCACGCGGGTGGGCATAAAGATACTTCACCCGTTTAAGGAAAGCCTCCGGGTCGCTGAGCTTGTCCCGGACCGCCCGCAAAGCCAGCTCGTCGGAGCCGGCGGCCATTATTTTCCGCGGGAGGTCCCACAGTTTCGTGAAATTGCGGTTGAAGGAGCGTATGCGGCCGTCTTTGTCCACCACCAGGACGGCGTCGGGGGAAGCCTCCTGCTGGGCTTTGAGCAGAGCGGCCTGCTCGCGGAAACCGGCTTCCGACAGCTTGTGGCGCAGCATCAGGGCGTAGACCCGCGCCAGTTTCTTTACGGCGTCCAGCGCCGCGGCGGGGTAGTCCCCCGGGGGATTGGCCAGGGCGAGGATGCCTATGAGCTTTTTTCCGGAAATGGCGGGGGCAGCGGCGAATTTCTCTATTTTTATGTGGCCGGCGGGTATGCCCGAAGAGCGCAGGTCCGCAGGGGCGGCATTGGTGAGCAGCGGCTTTTTCTTCCTGAGCACCCAGCCCCAGAGCCCGGTGAATTCCCTGAAGACCGGTTCTTTTCCCGTCGGAGGCGCGCCTTTCCAGGCTTCCCCGGCGATGGCGGGCACCTTCAGCCAGCCTGTTCCGGGGTCGATGTAGCCGGCGAAGCCGAAGCGGCTGCCGGTCAGGCGGCGGGCTTCGTCTAGGACCGTCCTGGAGATCTCCTCCAGGGAGATGGAGGGAAAAGCGAGATAAAGCTCCTCCAGGTGGGTGACGGCGTCCGCGATGTCGCGTTCCCGGGTGAGCTGGCCCTCCCTGCTCTCCTGGGCCAGGCGGCCGCAGATGGTCCTGGCCGCCGTTTCAAGCAGCAGCGCGGTGCGGGCGCGGGGGGCCGGGGCGGCCGGCCGCGCCAGCATTATGCCCTTCGCGGCGCCGCACTTTATGGCGGCGGTCAGGATGTCTTTAGGGCATTTGGCCCCGGCGCGGCTGATGGCCGCCAGGCTTTCCTGCTCTTTCCCGGTGAAATTCAGCGCGGCCGTGAGCGGCGCGTCGTTCTTGCCGGTGCGCAGCGCCACCAGCAGCCCGGCCTCCGGGCCCAGGGCGTCCTCCCGGCAAAGGACCTTGATGACCCTGCGGAGGAAGGCGTCGAGGTTGTCCGGGGAGGAGGCGGCGGCCAGCAGGTCGCGCAGGGCCTCTTCGCAGCTGCCCGCTCCGGTGCTCAAGGCTTCGGTTCTCTTCATTATTCGAACTTGTAGCCGTGGCCGGGGACGGCGATGATGCGCCTGGAGAAACTCCCGGTCTTTTTCCGCAGGTTGGAAATGTGCACTTCCACGGTGTGCGGGTTATTGTAGTCGGCGGTGTTGTAGCCCCAGACGGATTCGAGCAGGCCGGTCAGGCTGAGCACGCGCCCGGGATTGGAGACCAGGGCGGCGAGCAGGTCCAGTTCCTTGGAGGTGAGCTTCAGGGGTTTCCCGTTCAGCCTGGCGGTCCTGCCCTCGAGGTTCAGTTCCAGGCCGCCCTTCTTAAGAACGGGGGATTTCTTGACGCCGCCCTCCGCCCGGCGTATCACGGCTTTTATCTTCGCCAGGAGCAGGGGATAGGAAAAAGGCTTGATGACGTAGTCGTCGGCGCCGAAAGTATAGCCGGAGACCATGTCCGCTTCGGAAACCTTCTTGCCGGACATTATTATGATGGGGATGAGCCTGAGGGTCCTGGATTCCTTTATCCTGCGGCAGAGGGTGAACCCGTCCATGCGCGGCATATCCACGTCGGTTACGATCAGCTCCGGCCTGGCGGAGGCGGCCGCGGCCAGCGCCTGCACGCCGTCGGCCGCCAGGATGGCCTCGAAACCGTGGTTCTCCAGGTAGCGTTTGAGGATGGCCAGGAGTTCGGCGTCATCGTCGGCTATAAGGACGCGCTCTTTCATAAGTGTTATTAAGGATTATAATATAAAAAAGGCGAAAAAAGCGCCCCGCCGGATCTTTCGTGGTGAGTTACCTCGGCCTTACTAAGGAGTCTTACCTGTTGTCGCCCGGCGGGGCTATAAATTAAGCCAGTGCTGCAGATGCATAGAGCACGGAGCCCGAAGGCCCCGAGTCTTGGGGGTTTGGGTTAGGGGGCGCACCGTACAGCACTGGGGATCTGTTTTTAAAGAACGTTTACTATACTGAAAGTATAACAAAGGCCGTTCAAGGATCGTTCAAGTCCGGCTCAAGACTTTTTCAAAAGACGGAAAGCCGCTTTCACGACGATAGCGCCCCCTCCGGCCCCGATAATTTCCTAAAATATGAGCGTTCCGCTATGACTTCGATACAATTCCTGAAAGGCGTGGGCCCTAAAAAAGCCGAATTGTTCGGCCGCCTCGGAGTGGAGACGCTCGACGACCTGCTCTTCTATTTCCCCCGCAAGTGGGAGGACCGCAGGCTGCCGGGAAAGAAGGAGCCGCTGCCTTTCCTGGAGGACGCGCCGGTGATCAGGGGCACGATAAAGCGGATCCGCGACCTGTATACCTCCAGCCATCTCCGCATCTTCAAGACCGTGCTGGAAACCCCTTATGGCGAGGCCGAGGCCAGCTTCTTCAAGCGGCACAGCCCCCGCTTCGATGTGTTCGCCCTGCTCCGCAAGGACCTGAAAGAAGGCGCCACGGTGTGGA
This sequence comes from Elusimicrobiota bacterium, assembly GCA_016207645.1. GTDB lineage: Bacteria > Elusimicrobiota > Elusimicrobia > Elusimicrobiales > UBA9959 > UBA9959. The sequence goes on along the minus strand of JACQPH010000154.1, from coordinate 2,140 downwards.
TCACCGGGACCCCCGAGGACCCCCTTTTCCTCACCCGCCTGCGCGCCGACGAATATTACCTGGACGGGGACGAGCGCGCCCTCAAAATGCATATAGGCCGCATAGTGCCGGTCTACCCGCTTACCGAAGGCCTCACCGCCAAGTTCATGCGCGAGGCCGTTTACGAGGCCGTCAGGGCGGGGGCCGAAGCGGCGGGGGATTTCCTTCCCCCGGCGCTGGCGGCGAAGCGCGGCCTCTCCGCCAGGGACCTGGCCGCCAGGGCCATACATTTCCCGGAGAACAATTTCGAGCTGGTCCAGGCCCGCCGCCGGTTCATCTACGAGGAGCTGCTGCTCCTGGCGCTGGCCTGGGCCATAAAGAAAAGGCAGACCCGCAGCGTGCTGAAGGGCTTTTCCTACGAGGTGAAGAAGAACCTCCTCACGCCTTTCCGGGAGAACCTGGGTTTCCAGCTCACCGCCGCCCAGGCGCATGCCATAAACGAGATCTTCGCCGATATGAGGGCGCCCACGCCCATGGGCCGGCTGCTGGAGGGGGACGTGGGCTCCGGCAAGACCGTGGTGGCGCTCTCGGCGATGCTGCTGGCCGCCGAGAACGGCGGGCAGAGCCTCTTCGCCGCCCCCACGGAGATACTGGCCGAGCAGCATTTCCTGACTTTCGGAAAATTCCTGAAGGGCCTGGACGTCAGGTTCGCCCTGCTGACCGGCCGGATGAAGGCCTCCGAAAGAAAAAAGCTCCTGGCCGACCTGGCCGACGGGAAGCTGGATATCCTGATCGGGACGCATGCGGTGATAAGCGAAGGAGTGAACTTCAGGAACCTCCGGCTGGCGGTGGTGGACGAACAGCACCGCTTCGGGGTGAGGCAGCGGGCCGCCCTGCGGGCCAAGGGCGACAAGGCCGATATGCTGATAATGACGGCCACGCCTATACCGCGCACGCTTTTCCTGGCCCTTTACGGGGACCTGGACCGTTCGGTGATAAAAGAGATGCCCCCGGGCCGCAAGCCCGTGAAAACCACCGAGGCCACGGAGGAGATCGCTTTCCAGGCGGCCGCGGAAGAGGCGGCCAAAGGCCGGCAGGTCTATATAGTCTACCCCGTCATCGAAGAGACCCAGGCCGAGGATATGAAGTCGGTGAAGGCCGAATTCGAGCGCCTGAAGGCCCTGTTCAAGGGCCGCCGGGTGGACATGCTGCACGGCCGCATGCCCAGGGAGCTGAAGAACAGGGTGATGGAGGATTTCGCGGCCGGTCGCACGGACTTGCTGGTGGCCACGCAGGTGATAGAGGTGGGGATAGACGTGGCTAACGCCACCCTGATGGTGATAAACAACGCCGAGCGCTTCGGCCTGGCCAGCCTGCACCAGCTGCGCGGGCGGGTGGGCCGCGGGCAGTGGGATTCGCGCTGCATGCTGGTGGCGCATGCGCGCACCGGGGATTCGGCCGACCGGCTGAGGGCCATGGTGCAGTCCTCCAACGGCTTCGAGCTGAGCGAAAGGGATATATATATCAGGGGGGCGGGGGAGATCCTGGGGACGCGGCAGCACGGGGACATGCATTTCAAGCTGGCGGATATGTCGCGGGACAAGGAAATACTGGAGCAGGCGATAGAGGACCGCGAGGCGCTGCTGGCGGCGGACCCGGACCTGGCTAAAAAAGAGAACGCCGGCCTGCGCCGGAAGCTCCGCGACCTCTACGCCGCCCGCTGGAACCTGATAGACCTTTCCTGAAAACCGGTACTCAGCCCAAAACAAAGACCCCGCGCCTCCCTGCGCGGGGTCTTTATATACTTCCCGGCCTCCCTTAGAAGGTAGACCAGGGTGTGGTGACCGAGGAGTCGCCGCGTCCCTTGATGTCCTCGTGGGTGCAGTTCACCACGAAGTTGCCCCAGGTAAGGGCCGCGGTGGTGTCGTTGTAGTACATCCAGCCGTTGCCGTCGGCGAAGCTCGTCACTATGCCGCGGCTGTCGCCGTGCCCGGTGCCGGGCATCTTGGCCAGCGGTATTTCGGCGATGTACTTCGCGTTGAGGGTGACGCAGGCGAGCGTGTCGGCCGGGAACCAGCCTTCGTTGTCGCCGTAATACACCTGTATCGCGCTGCGCACCGAGGACAGAGCGCCCTTGGTGGAACCTTCCTTGGCCTTGTTG
>JACQPH010000011.1 GCA_016207645.1 Elusimicrobiota bacterium | reverse complement strand
TCGCTGACCAACCTGACCGCGGCCAACATAGACGCGGGCAACCTGGGCGCGCTGGTAAAGGCTTCCTCTGTTGCGATAAGCGCGTTCTACAGTTCAGGCGATATCAGGACGAACCTGGGACTTGCGATAGGCACTGACGTGCTGGCGCCCGCCGGCAGCGGCGCGTCGCTGACCAACCTGACCGCGGCCAACATAGACGCCGGCGCGCTGGGTGCGGCCGTTACCCACAAAATGGGAGCAGGAGCCGGAGCAGCTTACTCCGTCGGTGTCGCCAGCGCGATCACCGGTTCTATGCCTACCTCCGGAACCATCGAGGAAGTTCTGTTGTCTTACAGCTTGCCGGCAAACAGCTTAAGCGCGGACGCGAAAGGAATAAAAATCAGGGCTTGGGGAACCACGGATGCCGATGCTAACGTAAAAACCATCAAACTCAAATTCGGCGGAACGATCCTCGTTACTAACGATCAGACCGGTTCTCCCGTCAGTTCTACCTGGGAGTTCGAGGCCATGGTCTTCAGGACAGCCGCCAGCGCACAGGAAGCTATAGGTAAAGGCATAGTCGCAGCGGCTAACCAGACGGTTACCAAATCCTTGCCTGCAGAAGATACCACCGGAGCTATTTCCATCGCTATTACCGGCGAAACCCCGACTCAGGCCGGCGATCTGACTGCCGAGGGTCTTGTGGTGGAGTTCATGAACTAGTCCGAAGTAACGGAACGGGCCGGTGCGTGATCCCGGCCCTGGCGGTGAAGTACCCGGAGTTGCCGTTAATGAAAAGCGGGATGGCTTTTTATGAAATATAAAAGCGTGGGTCTGGCTTTGACGGGGTTGGCGCTCGTCTGCGGCGGGTCGCCCGCCGCGGCGGCTAATATGATGGAGACCAGGGCTTTTACCACCGGGCTGGCCGTCTCCAATAGCGGCGGCAATAAACTGGAATCCACCGTGGGCGAGGTTTCAGGCTCCACCATGGCCGCTTCGGACAAAGGGCTGCGGTCCGGGCATTCCGGCACCAGCCACAGCCCCGGCGTGGTTTACGACCTTTCGGCCTCCACCAGCGCCGCTAATGACGTGCTGTTCCAGTGGACCAGCGTGGGCAGCGAAGGCCTTGTCGGCCAGGCCAGCGCGCTGGAGATCAAGATAGCCACTTTCCCCGTTACCTACTCCAATTATTCTACTATCAATTCCTCTTTAACTTTGTCGGCCCTCGCTTCGGGCACCGTGGACCAGAAGCTTTATTCCGGGCTCCAGGCCGGCAAGACCTATTACGTGGCCATCAGGGTGCGCGACAGCGGCAATATGTACGGCCGCCTGTCGGCCAACGCCACCTTCGGCACGGCGCCGGTAAAGCCGCGCGCGCCCGTGGTCCGCGGCGTGCTGGCCGGCGGCAACTTCACCAGCTCCTGGGACGCGGTGCAGTACAATACATAGGGCAGCACCATCGGGCTGAAGAACTACGAAGTCTATTCCAGCACCGCGCTCAGCGGCGCCGTCTCGGCGGCCGTGACCCTTTCCAGCTCCACGCTTTCCTACACGGTCGCAACTTCCCCGGTGAAGTGGTATTTCGTGAAGACCCTGGACGCCGACAATGTGCGCAGCGACTCCTCCATCTGGCTCAGCAACGCCGACGAAGTGGTCCGCACCGTGGCGGACGACAACCGCGCCATCGTCGACCTCCCGCCTGTCGTGGACGAGGCCCTGCGCGCGGCCGGCCTGGTGCCGGTCATGGAGAGCCAGCCCGCGTTCGAGACCGGCGCCACCGTGGTGTCCTATAAGTTCGTCCTCAGGGACGCGGCCAATAACGAGGTGAAGCGCGTACTCGAGCAGGATATCACTCTTACCATGCCGCTCTCGAAGACCGGCTCCTTCACCATCAGCGCTTTCTCGCCGTCGGCCTCGTACAGCGCCTACGACTACGCGGTGTATTACTACAACGGCGTGGAGGACGTGAAGCTGGGCGGCACCGTGAACCCGGAGAGCGGCAGCGTGGCCGTGGTCACCCGGCAGACCGGCCTCTTCAAGGTGAAGCGCGTCGTGAGGGCGCAGAGCTTCAGCGTCACCCAGACCGTGCCGCGCAAGACCTTCACGCCTAACGGCGACGGTGTCTGGGACGAGTTCAATATCCTCTATGAGAATCCCGAAGGCCTCGTTATCGGCAGCGCCAAGGTCTACGACCTGTCCGGCGCGGAGATAGCCAGTCTCAAGGCGGGAACCTACAACTCCGAGGCCTCGCTGGGCTGGGACGGGCGCAGGTCCGGCGGTGAAAAAGCGCCGGCGGGCATCTATGTCTACCAGTTCAAGGCCGGCAGCAAGTACTATAACGGCACGGTGGTGCTGGCGCGGTAACGGAAAGGCGGTCGGCCGGCGGACGGTTTCTTGGAACGGGGGGGCCGTTTTAAGGCCGTTACATTCAGGTAATATTTATGAAACAGGAAAAAGCTAAGATTATAACTGTGGCAAAGCGCTTTCTGGCCGTATTTTGCGGGCTTGCCGCGGCTACTATGAACGCTCATTCTTTTTCAGCCGATTCCGCCTGCGGGGCCAGGTCCTCCGCGATGGGCGGCGCTTTTACCGCGGTGCCGGGCGGCGCCGAGGCCGTCTGCTCCAACCCCGCCACCCTGCTCGAACTTCCCTCGCCCGAGCTCACGGCCGCCTATGGCCGCCTTTTTTCCGGCCTCACCGACGAATCCAAGATAGGCCAGGGCTATTTCGGCTTCGCGGCCCCGGCAAAGCGCTATTTGCCCGGCGTGGCCGGCTTCTCCTGGAACGATACCCGCCTGAGCGAGGCCTATTCCGAGACTTCCTATTCGGTAAGCTATGCCACCACCGTGTACCGGGGCGTCGGCGGCGGCCTCACCCTGAAATACCTGCGCCGCAGCTATGTCTCGGACGCTTACACCGCCACCGACCCCGTCTTCTCCAGCGGCTACGCCACCGGGGCGCTGGGCATGGACCTGGGCTTTTTCTACCGCTACAGGACGAATTACGCTTTCGGGCTTTCCTTCAGGAACCTGAATAAGCCGGATCTGGGCCTGGCCTCCGCGGACCGCCTGCCGGTGGAGGTGCGCGCCGGCGCTTCCTACCTTATGAGGTCCAGCCTGCTGGACCTGGACGCCGCTTTCTCCGGCCCCGATTACACTATTTCTTCCGGTCTGGAATACTCCTTCCAGAAGCGCTATGCCCTGCGCATGGGGCTGGCCGCCGGCAATAATTCCCGCCGCAACGTGAACATCGGCTTCGGCGGGCGCTTCGGCCTGGCCGCCTTCGATTACGCTTTCAGTCTGCCTATAAGCGGCATAGCCAACACCAACGGCTCCCATCGCCTGGCCTTCTCTTTCCGCTTCGGCGCCGAAGCCGACCTCCTGCGCATCGAAGAACTCGCCGCCGCGGCCGAGCTCAAGCGCGCCCAGGACAGGGCCGCCCTGCAGGAGGAGAAGATCCGCGTGCTGCAGGAGCGCCTCGACGCCGTGGTGCGGCAGAGCCTGATCCCGGCGCCGCAGCCCGCGCCGCAGGTTATCCAGATCATGCCGGCGCCGGCGCCGGCTCCCGCGCTGGCGCAGCCGGCGCCCCAGGCACAGCCCGACGCCGAGGCCCAGGCCGAGATCAAGCGCCAGCTCGACGCCATGAAACTGGAGCTCGAGAAGTCCCGCGCTGAAATGGAGGCCCTGAAGGCCCGCGCCGCCGCCAAGTCGGCCGTTACGGCCCCGCAGCCCAGGCCCCAGCCCTCCGGCCCCCGCACCTACGTGGTGAAGGAAGGCGACACCCTTGAAAGCATAGCCGCTGCCGTCTACGGCAATGC
>JACQPH010000153.1 GCA_016207645.1 Elusimicrobiota bacterium | reverse complement strand
GGGCTATGCCCCTCAAACGGCCATCTTTCGGGGTTCGCGGGGCAAAACCACGGCCAACCCGGACCCCATATAACGACTTGAGTAGTGACGAATTTATGCGGAAAAGAGTCAAGGGAATGATCGACGAGGACGACAAGAGGGTGGCCCCCATGGGGGAGCCCGCGCCCCCCTGGATGGTGAACTACGCCGACCTGATGACCGAGCTGGTCTGCTTCTTCGTCATCCTCTACGCCCTCAGCGCCGCCCTCAACAAGGATATGCAGAAGGCCCAGGCCGACATCCAGGAGATGATCAAAGAGGGGAAGATGCAGGGCCAGGTCCAGATGGACAAGGAGGGCATGCGCATCACGCTGGAGGAGAACAGCCAGATGTCCTTCTTCGAAAGCGGCCGCGCCGAGCTCACCGACAATATGCGCGGCCAGCTCGACAAGATCGCCCCGGTGCTCCGCCAGCTCTCCGGGAAGCACGATATAGTCGTCGAAGGCCATACCGACAATATTCCCATAGCCACCAGGCAGTTCGCCTCGAACTGGGAGCTCTCCACGGCCCGCGCCACCAGCGTGGTGAAATCGATGCTGGCGGGCAATTTCGCTCCCAAGCGGATGTCCGCCGTCGGCTACGGCGAGTACCATCCTATCGTGGCGAACGACACGGAAGCGAACCGCAAGAAGAACCGGCGGGTGGTGTTCTTTATCAAGAACAATCCCTACCCGGACGCTCCGGCGGCCGGCCCGCCGGTAATGAAGAGCGCGCACGCGCCGGCGGGCGGAAATGCCGCGCCTGCCGCGGCAGCGGCCCCGGCCGCGACGGAGACCCCCGCCGCGGCGCCGGAGACTCCCGCTCCAACTTCCGGGATCCCGGCGGCGGCGGGTGGAGAATAAAAGACCATGAAACACATCAGGCTATTTTTGATCGTCCTGCTGGCCGCGCCGCTGGCAGGCTGTTTCGGCGGCCTCAAGCGCCTCAAGGTGGTGGACTATACCGACCAGCGCGTGGGGGACCTTTCCATCACCAAGAAGATGATTGGGAAGCGCGAGTTCCTTTTCTTCTCCACGAATAAAGAAGGCGTTTTCCTGGACGGCAACGTGCAGGGGGTAATAACGGACTACCAGGGCAATCCCATAGAGGGGGTTACCGTAACGGTGCGGCCCGACACGGGCAAGGCCCAGGCCGGCGGCGGCGAGGAACTGCCCGCGGAGGAGAACGCCAATTCCTCCATAAACCTCTCTTTCGCGCCCGGCATCAGCGATACGCAGGGCCTTTACAAGATACATTTCTCCCTGCCCGTGACCGACGACGAGGTGGACGTGCGCGGCAAGCTGGTCTACAATCCGGGCTGGGACCAGCAGAAGCTGAACCTCGGCAAGGCCTATGAGCCGCAGATGAAGGACTCCCCTTTCCGCCTTTACTACAACCTGAAGAGCGGCTTCCTGGCTTTCGCCGAGGGCGTGCGCAAGATCATTGTACAGCCGGTGGGAGAGGGCCAGGGGAGGATGAAGAACCTGCCCGGGTCCAAGGCTCCCGAACCGGCCAAGCCCGCGGCTCCCTCCGAGACCGCGCCCGCCGCGGCGGGCGCCGCCGAAGAGGACCTGTTCAAGGGCTTCGATTTCGGGCAGTAAGCCCGCCGGTTTTGCCCGGGCTCCCGGGCCAAAATACTAAAATGTAGCCATGAAGAAAGTCGTGGTCGCCATGTCCGGCGGCGTGGATTCCTCCGTCACCGCGGCCCTGCTTAAAAAAGAGGGCTTCGAGGTGGTAGGCGTGACACTGCGCCTTTTCGCCGAAAACAAGGGCGCGGTGAAATGCTGCGGCGGGGCGGACAGCGCCGCCAAGGCCAGGGCCTCGGCGCAGGCGCTGGGGATACGCCACTATTTCAAGAGCGCACAGGCGCTGTTCTCGAAGACCGTCATAGATAATTTCGTGGGCGGCTATCTTGGCGGTTCCACGCCCAATCCCTGCGTGGAATGCAACCGCCACCTGAAATTCTCCTACCTGTTCGACCTCGCGCGGACGATGGGGGCAGACTTCCTGGCCACCGGCCATTACGGCGTGATCAAAAAAGAGGGGGGGGAATACGGGCTTTACCGGGGAGCCGACCCGCTGAAGGACCAGAGCTATTTCCTGTACTGCCTCAAAAAGGAGCAGCTGGGCCGGGTCCTTTTTCCGCTCGGCGGGCTGACGAAGAAAGAAGTCCGGAAACTAGCCGCCGGCTTCTCTCTCCCTTCGGCCTCGGAGCCGGAATCGAACGATATCTGCTTCGTCACCGAGGGCAACTACGGGCTTTACCTTAAAAAGACGGCCGGGATAAAGCCCAGGCCGGGCTATCTCGTGGACCAGGCCGGCAGGCGCCTCGGGCGCCATAAAGGTTTCTATAATTTCACGGTGGGCCAGCGGCGCGGCACCGGGGTTTACGGTGGCGCGCGGCTTTACGTCACCGAGGTCAGGCCCGGGACGGACGAGGTGGTGCTGGGGCCGCTGGCGGCCGCGCACAGCTCCGGCTTCGCGCTGTCCGGGCTGAACTGGCTGGCGGCGCCCGGAAAAAAGGAGTTCGCCTGCGCCGTCCAGCTCCGCTACCGGCACAAGCCCGCCCCCTGCCTGGTCAGCGTCGGCGAGAGCGGCGCGGCGGCGGTGCGCCTGGAGAAGCCGCAGTTCGCGGTGGCTCCCGGCCAGGCGGCGGTATTCTACGAAGGTGACAGGGTGCTGGGCGGGGGGATAATAGAGAAAGGATTCAAGGAGCGGTTATGAAGAAAAAAATAGGCGTTATTTTCGGCGGGAAGTCCTCGGAGCACGAGGTCTCGATAGAGTCGGCCAAAACTGTCTGCGCCGAACTGGAGAAGGCGGGCTTCTCGGCGCTGCCTTTTTACGCGCCGCGCGCCGGGGCCTGGCGGTTGGTGAAGGTGAAGGACCTGCTGTCCGGCAGGAAGCTGGCGGGGCCGGAAATAGAGCCTTCGCTGGGCGGCGGCTGCTTCGTGAAAAAAGGCGGCGGCAGGCTCAGGCCCGACGCGCTTTTTCCGATCATCCACGGCTCCACCGGCGAGGACGGCGTGCTGCAGGGCCTGCTCGAGCTTATCGGCCTCCCCTATACCGGCTGCGGGGTCACGGCCTCTGCCGTGGGCATGGATAAAATTATCTCCAAGGAGCTGGCGGCGCTGGACGGCATCCCCGTGCTGCCGCACGTCGTGATCAGGGCGCATCAGAAGGCCGGGATGGGCGCGCTGCTGAAGAAAGCCGAAAAGCTCGGCTTCCCGCTCTTCGTGAAGCCGGTGGCGCAGGGCTCCTCGGTCGGAGTGGCGAAAGTGAAGCGGGCGGCGGAACTGCGCCCGGCCGTGATCAGAGCGTTCCGCTTTGATACCGCCGTGATGATAGAGAAGGGCATAGACCGGGCCAGGGAGATAGTCTGCGGGGTGCTGGGCTCCGGCGGGGGGGCGAAGGCCAGCGTGACCGGGGAAGTGGTGCCCAAGGGCAGGCACGAGTTCTTCGATTATGAGGCCAAATACCTGGACGATAACGGCATGGATTTCCTGCTGCCCGCCCCGCTTTCCGCGGAGATCTCGGCAAGGTTGAGGGCCCTGGCGGTGAAGATCTTCCTCGCGCTCGGCGGCTCGGGCATGGCCCGCGTGGATTTCCTCGTGGACCCCAGGAACGAGAAAAAGATCTATTTCTGCGAGATCAACACCCTCCCGGGCTTCACCTCGCACAGCCTGTATCCGCGCTTATGGGGGAAAACAGGCCTGAAGCCGGAAAAGGTACTGAGGGAACTGGTGGCTATCGCCCTGCGCGCCGCCGCCGGGAAACGCCGTCTGACCACCGCAAGAAAATAGGCCCGCGGGAGAGCTATTCCGTCCCGGTCCCGTCGTCTTCCACGTACTCGTATTCGTACTCTTCTTCGGGCGCGGCCTGTTTCTTCGGCGCGGCTTTCTTGGGCTGCGTTCTGGGCGCCGGCTTCGCCGAGGCTTTCTTGGAGCCTTTCTTGGGGGGCTTCGCCGCCGACTCCCTGACCAGCAGCTCGTACGCCGCTTTCCCGGCGTCGTTGGCGGGGGATACCGTCTTTTTGGCGCGGTCCACGAGGAAGTAATAGTTCAGGATACCCGTTTTCGACGGGATCAAGGCCGCTATTTCGTAGCTCCCTTCGGAGCCGGGGTTTACTTCCCAGTTGGTGCGGTTGAAATTTCCGCCGGCCTTGCCGGCGTGCTCGTAGATCTTGTTCTCCAGGGTGGTGCCGCCGGGTTTCAGCCTGAACGTGCGGGCGATATAGATTATTTCTGGAACAATTTCGGGGGGTACGGCCTTTTTAGGGGCCTGCTCCTGCATGGCTTTCGCGCTCATGGTCTCGCGCAGTTCTTTCTGCTCCGCCTCGGTGGGCTGCGCCGCCTGCTGCTGGCCGGGCTGAGTTCCCGGGGACTCTTGGGAGAGCTGCTGTACTTCGGCCAGCGCTTTCTCCGCGGCCGCGGCGTCCTGCTGCTGCGGGGCCGGCGGGGGGGCGATGAAGGGGAGCGGGAAGGGAATGAACTTCGTCGCGTCGAAAACCCCGAAATTCTTAAGGCCGATCACGGCGCCCAGGAGCACCGCCGCCAGGAGGAGCAAGGTAACTATCAGCCGGCCCGCCTTTTTCAGGGCCGGTCCCAGCTTCGAGGGCTTGCTGCCGGTGTCCGTCATTTCCGCGGGTTTTTCGGCTTCTTTCGGGGGTTCGGCTTTGGGCTTCTCGGCCTGTCTGGAAGGCTGCACGCCGAAAACCGTGTCCGAATTCTTCTCCATTTCCATTTTAGGGGCCGCAGCCGGCGCCTGCTGGGGGTTCCTGAGGGCCGCTTTAAGTTCTCCTACGGCGTTCTCCAGGTAGACCAGCTTATCCATCACTTCGCGCTGGAACTGCGAATTCTTTATCGAGGAGATGACTTCCCCCATCTGGTCCAGTTTCATCCTCAGCGGGTCGACGGCGGAATTGAGGTCCTGGCGCGTGGCCGCCGTTTTGGAAAGGGCGTCCAGCCGCTGCACCAGTTTCTCGAGGCCGGCCATGTCCGAAACCGGGGCCGAAGAACCCGGCCTGGAAAAAGTCTCTATCACCGGAGCGGCGGCGGGCCCGGCGGCGCGGGCGAAGGGAGAAGGGGCCGGTTCCGCGGCAGGGAGCACCGGCGGCGGCTGTTCCGCGGGCTGCGAAAAAGCCCTCGGCGGCTCCAGGGCTATGCCCTCCGCCGCAGCGGCGGAGGATTCCTGACCGGGTTGCGCGGCGGCGGAGGATTCCAGCTGGGGTTGCGCGGCGGCGGAGGATTCCAGCTGGGGCTGCCGGGCCTCCTGCGGGGGCTGCGCCTGGCTCTGCGCGGAGAGGCTTTCGGAGCGGCGTTCTATGCGCGAAAGGGAGATGGGGTCGAAATTGGAAGAGGACTGCTGGGGAGCGGCCGCGGGTTCCGGCGCCGCCCCGGCTTTGCCCAGGCGGTTAGAGGTTATGTTGATGCCCAGCGGGGCGTGTTCCGCCGGGGGGACGGGCTCGACGCTTTGCGACGCTGTGAGGGGCTTGAAGCTTAAAGAGGGGGTTTCTATAGCCGGTTTGCTTACGGGGCCGGGCGCGGGCGCCGGAACGGGCTGTGCCGCCGGGTCCGGCGGGAAACTCTGCGGCCGGGCCGCGGCCGGAGCCATGTTCCCCTGTCCGATAACGGCGGAAAGCTCGGGGTAAGTGGAGGCCTCTTTCCAGTCTTCCGTTTTCTCTCCCACCGGCGTCTGCGGGCATACCAGCAGCGAGGGGGAAAAAGACGGGAGTTCCAGCAGCTTTTCCTTTTCGAAAGGGCCGAGGATCTCGTTGTTAACGTATGCCCAATATTTCATAGCTCCTTCCTGTTCCCCGCGGCTGCCGGTCCTGCGCTATAAGAATTCTAATATTTGCCTGTTACGGAAATAATAACTAATAATTAAATCCTTAAATATTCGGCGCGCGAAGTAACTACCCAGCTACTGGAGGGGGCGGCCGTGGCAGGCCCCTGAGCACCCGTTGCGGAAAGGGGGCCCCG
>JACQPH010000152.1 GCA_016207645.1 Elusimicrobiota bacterium | reverse complement strand
CCCCCGCCCTGGCCCCGTATAAAGTCCTGGTCCTTGAAAAATAGCCAGGCATCGCGGAAGGAAAAAGAACCCGGCAACTCGCCGGGTTCTTTTTTTAGCTCCGTTTGCCGGTTCAGTACGAGGAGGTCAGCGCCCTTGTGTCGGCTTCGGTTCTGGCTTTGGCGATGAACTCTTCAAGGCTCACGCCGAAGACGCTTTTGTTGCCGCGCAGGCGCAGGGTGATATTGCCGGCTTCTTTTTCCTTCATACCTACCACCACCAGATAGGGAAGCTTGTGCATGGCGGCGTCGCGGACCTTGGCGTTGATGGTGTCGTGGCGCAGGTCCGACGCGGCGCGGAGCCCCGCGGCCTTAAGTTTGGCCGCTACTTCCTTGGCGTAGCCCTCCGCCTCCCCGGTGATATTCAGGACCTTCACCTGGACCGGGGCCAGCCACAGCGGGAAATTGCCGGCATAATGTTCTATAAGCACGCCGAAGAAGCGCTCGAGCGAACCCAGCAGCGCGCGGTGGATCATGTACGGGCGGTGCTTCTGCCCGTCGTGGCCGGTGTATTCCATGCCGAAGCGCTCCGGCTCGTTGAAGTCGAACTGGATGGTGGTCATCTGCCATTCGCGGCCGATGGCGTCCTTCACCTTCAGGTCGATCTTGGGGCCGTAGAAAGCGCCGCCGCCTTCGTCCAGCTCCACCGGCACGCCTTCCTGGTCGGCGGCGGCGCGCAGGCTCTTCTGCGCCTCTTCCCAGCGGGCGGGTTCGCCTACCGCGCCCCCGGGGCGCGTGGCCAGGTAGGCCTTGACGTCCTTCAGGCCGAAGGTCCTCAGTATGTTCATGCTGAAGCGCAGCACTTCCATGGTCTCCGCCTCCATCTGCTCCGGCGTGCAGATGAGGTGGGCATCGTCCTGGGTGAAGCCGCGCACGCGCAGGAGACCGTGCAGCACGCCGGCCTTCTCGAAGCGGTACACGGTGCCGAGCTCGGCCCAGCGCAGCGGCAGGTCGCGGTAGGAGCGGGACGCGCTCTGGTAGATCTGGATGTGGAAAGGGCAGTTCATCGGCTTGGCGTAATACTCTATGCCGTCGATGTCCATCGGGGAATACATCGAATCTTTATAGAAGCCCAGGTGGCCGGAGGTCTCCCAGAGACCGGCGCGGCCTATATGCGGGGTATTGACCAGGTCGTAGCCCCCCTTGAAATGCTCGTCCTTCCAGAAGGTCTCGATCTCGTGGCGGACGCGCGCGCCGTTGGGATGCCAAAGCACCAGGCCGGGGCCTATCAGCTCGTTTATGCTGTAAAGGTCCAGCTGGCGGCCCAGCTTGCGGTGGTCGCGCCTGGCGGCTTCCTCCTGCTGCTTTACGTAGGCGTTGAGCTCGTCCTGGGTTTCGAAGGCCACGGCGTAGATGCGCTGCAGCATGGGGTTCTTCTCGCTGCCGCGCCAGTAGGCGCCGGCCACGTGGGTCAGCTTGAAGGCCTTGAGCTTGCCGGTATGCTCGACGTGGGGGCCCTTGCAGAGGTCCTCGAAGGGGCCGTTCCTGTAAATGCTGATGACGCTGCCCTCGGGCAGGTCGTTAATGAGCTCCACTTTATATTTTTCGCCTTTCCCGCCGAAGTGCTTGAGGGCTTCCGCGCGGGGCAGCTCGACGCGCTCGAATTTCTGGGCCTGGCCCAGGATATGCTTCATCTTCTTCTCGATGAGCGGGAGGTCTTCGGGGGTGAAATGGTGCTCCAGGTCGAAGTCGTAGTAGAAGCCGTTCTCGATGGCGGGCCCTATGCCGAATTTCACGCCTGGGAAGAGCTGCGCCACCGCCTGGGCCATGACATGGGCCAGGGAGTGGCGCATCTTGTGGAGGAGTTCTTCTTTGTTTTCTTCGGACATGGTTTCCTTGATTTAAAAAGCCCGCCAGTTCCCGGAGCGGGTTCTAACGGGCTCTGACTCGGCTGTCTGAAAATGGTGCCCAGTACAGGGATCGAACCTGTGACCTTTCCCATGTCAAGGGAACGCGCTACCGCTGCGCCAACTGGGCCAGATTATTCCGCGGCGTTACATTTTGTCATACTTTCCCAGGGAGCTACCGCTGCGCCAACTGGGCCGGATTATCCGCGGCGTTACATTTTGTCATACTTTCCCAGGGAGCTACCGCTGCGCCAACTGGGCGAACCTGCCGAATCTATTATATCAAAAAGTACTCGACACTTATTTTTTAGCCTTGTAACGGGCCACTATCACCGAGCTGAGGCCGCCGCGGGGGGTGAAGTCGGCGGTGACCGTGCAGGACCTGGGTTTCACGGCCCTTACCACGTCGTCCAGGACGCGGTTGGCTATGTTCTCCATGAAGATGCCGCGGTTGCGGTACTGGAGGAAATAATATTTCAGGGACTTCAGCTCCAGGCAGAGCCCGGCGGGCACATATTCTATGGTGATGGCGCCGAAATCGGGGAGACCGGTCTTCGGGCAGACGGAGGTGAATTCCGGGTGCTCGATGATTATGGTGTAGTCCCGGCGGTACTGGTTCTCCCAGGCCTCTATCCCGGGCAGCTTTATGTTCCTGACGCTCTGGGCCTGGTCCTGAGTATAGCCGAATTTTGTCGCGGTGTTTTTCATGTCGACTCCTTAAATTTCAGTTCGTTTCAGCCGCAGGGAATTCATGACCACCGAGACCGAGCTCAGCGCCATGGCCGCGCCCGCGGCCGACGGCGGGATGACCACGCCCCAGTGCGGGTAAAGAACGCCGGCGGCCATCGGGATCAGCACGATATTATAGGCGAAGGCCCAGGCCAGGTTCTGGTTTATCACTTTCTTTATGGCCTTCGAGATCTTCACTGCGGTTATCACGGAGCGCAGGTCGTTGTTCATCAGCGTGATGTCGCTGGACTGGACGGCCACGTCGGTGCCGGAGCGCATGGCCATGCCGAGGTCGGCCTCGGAAAGGGCGGGCGCGTCGTTGAAGCCGTCCCCCACCATGGCCGTGCGCTTGCCCAGGGCCTTGTAGCGCATGACCAGCCTGCGCTTCTCCTCCGGGAAGACCTCGGCGTGAAAAGTCTTTATGCCGATGGCGGCGGCCGCGTGGGCGACCACGGCCTGGCGGTCGCCCGAGGCCATCACCGGCTCTATGCCCATCTCCTCCAGCTCCCTGATCAGGCCCGCGGCCTCGGGGCGCAGCGCGTCGGCCAGCCCGGCGTAGCCCTTGAACCTGCCGTCCAGCGCCACCAGGAGCATAGAATCCGGGGAAGCCTTTATCTCCCCGCGCGCGGCGGGCGGCAGGGCCAGGCCCAGCTCGTCGAACCATTTGAGGCTGCCCACCAGTATCTCCCCCTTGGCGGCGCGGGCGCGCACGCCCTTGCCCGGCACGGCCTCGAAGGCCGTTAGGGGCAGCGGCTTCACCTTCGCCTTTTTAGCCCGCAGGCGCACGGCCTCGGCGAAGGGATGCTCCGACTTTTCCTCGGCGGAGGCGAGCAGCTGCAGGAAATCTTTCTCGCCTTTCTCGGGGTGGAGGCCGGCCAGGTGCAGGCGTCCCTCGGTTATGGTGCCGGTCTTGTCGAAGATGACCACGTCCACGCCGGAGGCGCGCTCCAGCACGTCGGCGTTGCGGATCAGGATGCCGGCCGAGGCGGCCCGGCCGAAGCCGACGGCCACGGCCATGGGCACGGCCAGGCCCATCGCGCAGGGGCAGGCCACGGCGAGCACCGCCGCGAAAATGCCGGCGGCGCGGGCGAGGTCGTAGTGATGGAACCATAACCCCGCCGCGACCGTCGCAATCAAAAAGACCAGTGGGACGAACCAGGCGGAGATCCTGTCCACCATGTGCTGGACCGCGCTCTTCTCGGCCTGGCTTTCCTCCACGGCCTTGATTATCTTCATCAGCACCGTGTCCTCGCCCACGCCCTCGGCGGTGAATTCCAGCGCGCCGGTCTTGTTTATGGTGCCCGCGTAAACGCGCGCGCCCGCTTCCTTCTCCACCGGCACGGCCTCGCCGGTGAGCAGGCTCTCGTCCAGGGCGGAAGCCCCGCCGGCGACCCTGCCGTCCACCGGTACCTGCTCGCCGGGGCGCAGCAGCACCAGGTCGCCGGGGACTATCTCGGCCACGGGCACGGTCTGCTCGCGGCCGTCCTTGAAGCGCCTTGCGAACTTGGGGGTTATCTTGAAAAGCCTGGCCACGGCCTCGCCTGCCTTGTTCTTGGAGCGGGCTTCCAGCCAGCGGCCCAGGTTTATGAAGGTCACGAGCATGCCCACTTCATGCCACTGCGCGTGGTAGTGCCCGCCGTCGCCGGGGAAGAGGGTGACGAAAACCCCGTAAAAATAAGTGACGCTGGTGCTGAGGGAGACCAGCGAGTTCATGTCCGCGGTGCGGGCTTTGAGCGCGCGCAGGAAACCGGCGTGGAAATGCCAGCCCGCGAAGCCCCAGGCCAGCCCCGCGACGGCGAGCATGGTATACGGCGAGAAGCCGAAAACAAGGTCCAGGAGCAGGAAGCAGGTGAGCAGCAGGCCGAGCAGGAAGCGCCGGAGGAACATGTTCTTCTCGCGCTCCAGTTCCCTGAGCGCGGTGTTCTCGGCCGCGCCGGCGGACTCGGAGAAGGCCAGGGCCTTGTAGCCCAGTTCCTCTATCCTGCCGGAAATTATCTTCGCGTCGGCGAAAGCGGGGTCGTAGGAAAGGAAGGCCGTCCGGGAAGGCAGGTTCACGGAGACTCCGGCCACGCCGGGCAGGGAGTTCAGGCCGTTCTCCAGCCGCGTCACGCAGGAGGCGCAATGCACGCCCTCGAGAGGGATCACCGCCCTTTTGAATTTCTTGACGGGTATGGCTTGGGTCATAGGGTGCCGCTACCTCTGTACTTCCAGTTTCCAGGCTTTCTCCACGTCGGAGAGCTTCTTCCACAGGCCGGCGTAGGTGTCCTCCAGCGCCTTGTCCACCGCCGCGCCGTCGCGCAGCTTCGAGAGGAAGAGGGAGAAGCTGAAGGAGCCGCCCTGCCTTATCATGAAGCCGGCCACGGAGCCCACCTGCGCGTACCAGCGGTCCACGTTGCGCTGGCTTTCGCTCTGCGGCGCCAGGTTCGTCATCTGGGAAAAGGGGATGGGGTTGGGCGCCACGGCGGCGCGTACGCGGTCGCCGTAGAAGACCGCGGAAGCCTGGTTGGAGCGGCTTTCCTCGTAGACGGCCGCGCCTTCGTTGAGCCAGCGCAGCCCGGCGGCCTGCGAGAGCCCCATGAACTCGTTGAAGACGAGGTGCGTCATCTCGTGGCCGATGGTGGCGCCGAGGGCCTCGCCCTCGAAGAGGAGCAGCGCGTTGCCGTAGGCCGCCCCGCCGGACCAGTCGGGCTGGCCGGTCTTGGCGCGGTACTCGGCAGCGTCGCGGTAGACCACCACGTTATAGGGCCGCGCCGGGACAAAGGAGTAAAGGCCCAGGTCCTGCATGATGCGGGTGTAGTTCTCCTCGCACAGGCCGGCGTAGCGCGCGGCCGACGGGGAAGAATAGGCCTTGACGGAGAAATGCGCCGTCTCCTCGGTCTTGTGGCCGGGGTCCAGGCCCTGGAAGGGCGATTCCACGGGCAGGGCCGTGACGGCGGCCGGCGCCCCTTCCTTCGGGATATCCACGCAGGCGCAGCAGGCGAGCAGAAGAACGGGGAGGAGCGGCGGTTTCATTTGGAGCGCACCACCAGCATGCCGTTCCTCAGGGACAGGCCGGCCACCTTGACCTTGAACGGGACGCTCTTTTCGTCGAGGAAGTCGAGGTCCATGGAAAACAGTCTTACCAGGAAAGAGGAAAGCACCGACCCGGAAGACAAGGAAGGCGGGGGCGGCGCGGGTCTTTCGGGAGCCTTCTCGATCCGCTTCTCCTGTTTCGCGGCCTCCGCGGCGCGCCGGACCAGCTTCTCGTACCCGGCTGTCTTCAGGGCCCCGGTGACGGCGGTGTCGCCGGTATACTGGGAAAGTTCTTTGGCCTTTTCCTGCCCGGCCGGCGGCTCGGGAAAACCGGCAGCTTCCTTGCCGGACGCCGCGGGAGCTTCAGCCTCGGGCGGCACTTCCTCCCCGCCGCCGCCGAATTCGCTGCCCAGCCCCCCCAGCAGCATCCTGGTGAGCTTAAGCTTGAAGCCGGCGCCGGTGGGTTTGACGGCGAACCCCAGGTTGACGCCGATATTGCGGTAGGTGCCCAGGATGGAAAGCTCGTTCTGCAGCTTGACGGTCAGGTTCTCGAAGAACGGGGAGCTGGCCTTGAGGAAAGCGCCCAGGGTCTCCTCCCGCATTTTCAGCGAGAGTATCCTGACCGTGTCGCAGCCGGTCAGCCTGATATCGGTGAAATCGCGGGTTACCGGCAGCAGGGAGAGGCCTTCGAACCTGAACCTGAGGCTGTAAAGGTCGGCCCCGTGGAGCCGGAAATGCGGGATGAAGATCTCGTAGAACCCGTAGGTCCCGGCGGCCGCGGAATACGGGCCCACGTCCACGATGGCGTCCTCGAAACTGAAGCCGCCGAAAGAAAGTTTCTCGAAAGAGTAATTCCCCGGCTCCAGGGTTTCCGGGCGCGGCCCGGCTTTCGCGTAGACCGTAAGCCTGGAAGTATCCGCCGCGTCGAAGGAGGCGGCCGGGGAGAAGACGGAGGAGAACCAGCCGCCCGGGGCCGCTATCTCCTCGGAATATTCCCTGAACGGGCCCTCGCCGTAATGGGTGGAAAAACCGGCCGACTTGTAGATGACGAGGTCCGCCAGGCCCATAAAATCCTTCGGATAGCGGACGAAGGTCATGCCGGCGAAGCCGGACTTCCTGGCCAGCAGCTTCAGCGAATCGGGGTTGAAATAGGCGTCCTCCCCAACGAGCTGGACGCGCAGCTTCCGCCCGCCGCCGGCGGCGTAAGCGGCCTGCAGCGCCTCCTGCAGCCTCAGGTCCCCGCCCCGCACCAGGTCCATTCCGAAGAGCCCGGTCCGCTTCCCGCCCGCGGAAACCGGCATGGCCGGGACGAAGCCCGACTGGTAAAGGACCGGGAGCAGCAGCGTCAGGCCGAGAAAGACCTTGCGCAGCTTATTGGGCGTCATTATGCCTGCCGCGAGCGCGAACGGGAGGAGCGCGGGATAGAGGTTGCCGCCGCCCGCCCTGGAGAAGAGGGAAAATGCGCAGTAAGGGAACAGGAACCAGGCGAGGACCACCTCTTTCTCCTCGTAAACCATGAAGACGGAAAGCCACAGCCAGACCAGCGCGCCGACCCCGACGAGAAAGAGCGGCAGGTGCATGCAGCCGAGCGCCAGCGGCAGGTCGCGCAGGAGATTGAGCGGGTTCAGGGCGCCCAGCCCGGCGGCGGCGGCGAGATCGTTGCCGATAAAAAGGTCGCCGAGGAAGGAGAAGGCGAAGTTGCGCAGGTACCAGGGCGCCGGCAGCAGCAGCAGGAAGACGTAAAAGGGCGTTATATTGCGCCGGGTGCGCGGATTGAGGAAGGCGTTAAGCGCGAAGACGGCCAGCGGGAGCGAGCTGATCAGGAAGCGGACGTCGGTAAGCAGGCCGAGCGAGAACACGGCGCCGAACAGGAAGCTCCAGCCGCGGTGCTCGAAATCCTCGGAATTTATGTAGCAGCAGTAAAGGCCGGCCGTGAAAGCCAGCAGCGCCATGTCCGGGGAGGCGTGCCTGCCGGCGGAGATGACGAAAGGGAAAGCGGCCGCCATAGAAGCGGCGAACCAGGCCGACGGCGCGTTCCGCCCCTTCCTGACCGCGTAGTACATGGACAGCATCAGCAGCAGGAGGTAGAACGAGTTGACCGCGGCCAGCGCCAGGGCGGGGTTGGACGGGAAAAGCTTGAGCGCGGGGTAGAAGCTCAGGAAATAGAGCGGCGGCCTGAACCCGGACACGCCGGAAAGCTCGGGCTTGAACAGCCGGGCGTAGCTCCCGGAATCCACGGCCTGCGCGTAAGCGTGGGCCGTTTCCAGGGCGGCCGCGTCGGGGCCGGGGAAATTCCCCCCGCCGCGCAGCACGGCCTGGGTGAGCAGGAGGGAATGTAACAGGAAGACGGCCAGCAGGACGAGGAGGCCGGAATGTTTCCTTTCCTTTACCGGCGCTACCAGCTCCCGCTCGAACAGGAGGCTTTCGTAGGTCATCCTGGTGGCCAGGAATTTCTTGCGCCAGGGGGAGAGGTTCTCCGCTTCTTCGGACATTAAATGGGCTCCGTCATTTCCGTTTCTTCCGCGCCGGGGCGGCCGGCTTGCGCAGGGCGGCCAGTCTGGCCTGGTAGACCGAGGCGGACTTCGGCGAAAGCTCGGCTGCCAGCATGTACTGCGCCGAGGCGTTCTCCTTGTCCCCCAGGGCGGCGTAGATATCGCCCAGCAGGCCGCGCAGCTGGTAGGAATCCGGCTTTATCGCCGCGGCTTTGCCGGCGGCTTCGAGCGCCCCTTCGTTATAGCCCGACTTGAAAAGGGCCAGGCTCAGCCAGTAAGGGTAGACCGGGTCTTCCGGCCTCAGTCCGGCGGCCTTCGCGAATTCCCGGGCGGCCCCGGCGTGGTCCGAGATATAGTACATGGCCTTGCCGCGCTCGAACAGGGCCAGGGCCGCGGCGGGATTGAGGGCCAGGATGGCGTCGAGGTCGGCCAGGGCGGCGGGCAGGTTGCGGGCCTTGCGCGCGCAGAGGGCCCGGTGGTAATAGGCCATCTCGAATTTATTATTGAGCTCCAGCGCGCGGGAGAGATCGGCGGTGGCCCCTTCGCAATCCCCCATCTTGTAAAGCGAAAGGCCGCGGTTGAGCAGGGCGAAGGCATAGTCCGGCTTGGAGGAGAGGGCTTCCGTGAAGAGCTTCACCGCCTCGCGGTAATTCCCGCCGTCCATCAGCAGGGCGCCCAGGTTATTGTAGGCCGGCAGGTAGGCGGAGTTCATGTCTATGGCCTTGCGGTAATCCAGGCCGGCCTTCTGCCTGTCGCCCTGCCGCTCGTAGAGCAGGCCGCGCGAGGTGAGGGCCTCGGGGAAATTTTTCCTGAGCAGGATAGCCCTGTTGTAGTTCTCCAGGGCCTCGTTCTCCTTCCCGGCGGCGAAGAGGTGGTTGCCGCGGGTGAAATAGAATTCCGGCGACCTGTTGCAGCCGGCCAGCCCGGAGGCCAGCAGCGTAAGCAGAATTATTTTCTTCATATTATCTTCGGCCGGTCCCGGATAGCCCCGCTAAGCCTTCCGCCTTTTCTCGTCCCTCATCCCGAAAGCCAGCAGCACCGCCCCGACGGTGATGGCGCTGTCCGCCACGTTGAACACGGCCGGGAAGAAGGAGAAGTCGAAGAAATCCACCACGAAGCCGTAGCGGATGCGGTCGTAGAGGTTCCCCAGCGCACCGCCCAGCACAAGGGCCAGTCCCAGCGAGGCGGCCGCGCCCTGCGCCTGGATGCGCCGCCGCAGGTACAGCAGCGCCGCCACGAGGGCGGCGCTGAAGAGGAGAAAGAACAGGTTGCTGTCCCTGAACATCCCGAAAGCCACGCCGGTGTTCTCCGCGTAAGTGAGGTGGAAGAAAGACAGCACCTTCACCGACCTCAGGTACAACGCCTCGAGCGCCCAGGACTTCGACGCCCGGTCGAGCAGGGAGACGGCGAGGATAATGGCCGGCGTCGCGAATTTTTTCATCCTTTCCGCGCGTCCTCCATGGCCCTGGCGCAGCGGCCGCAGACCCCGGCATGGGCCGGCTGCGCGCCCACGTCGCGGCGCCACTGCCAGCAGCGCGGGCACTTGACGCCCCCGGCCTTGCTCACTCTGACCTCGAGCTCTGCCGCGCTGGCGTCGAATTCGACCGCGGCCTCGGAAACTATCGCCACCTGCGGCCAGAGCGGCAGCAGGGAGTCGAGCAGGGCCCTGGTCTCCGGCCTGGAGGTGCGCAGCACTATGCCGGCTTCCAGCGAGGAGCCCACGGCGCCGGTCTTGCGCACCTCTTCTATGGCCTTGGTGATCGTCTCGCGCACGGCCATCACTTTCGCCCAGCGCTCCAGCAGGGCCTGGTCGGCCCAGGCGGCGGGGAACTTCGGGTAGTCGGAAAGGAAGACGCTCTCCTCCAGCGACGGGTCTATCTCCGCCCTGGCGGTCTTCCAGGCCTCCTCGGCGGTGAAGGACAGCACCGGGGCCGTCATCTTCAGCAGCGCGAGCAGGATATCGTGCAGGACGGTCTGGGCCGAGCGGCGCTCCGGCGCGTCCGGGCTGAAGGTGTAGAGCCTGTCCTTCAGCGAGTCCAGGTAGAAGGAGGACAGGTCCAGGATGCAGAAGTCGGCCACGGCCCTGATGGCCGGGCGGAACTGGAAGTTCTCGTAATGCGCCGCCACGGCGGCGGCGGTCACGGCCAGGCGGGCGCGGATATAGCGGTCCGTCTCCACCAGCTTGTCGTCGGGGAGGCGGTGCTTCTCCGGCTTGAAGCCGCTGAGGTTGCCCAGCAGGAAGCGCATGGTGTTGCGGATCTTGCGGTAGGTGTCCACGGGGCCGGCCAGGATCTTGTCGGAGATGCGTATATCGTCGGAGTAGTCGCAGAGGGCCGCCCAGAGGCGCAGGATCTCCGCGCCGTACCTGGAGATGACTTCCTGCGGGGCCACTACGTTCCCCAGGGACTTGTGCATGGCGCGGCCTTTGTCGTCGAGGACGAAGCCATGCGTGAGCACCGCTTTGTACGGGGGATGTCCGTTAAGCGCCACCGACGGGATCAGCGAGGTCTGGAACCAGCCGCGGTGCTGGTCGGAGCCTTCGAGATAAAGGTCCGCGGGGTAGAAATCGCCGGGGCCGAGCATGCCGGCCTTCACCACGGCGTACCAGCTCACGCCGGAGTCGAGCCAGACGTCCATGATGTCTTTTTCCTTGGCGAATTCGGCGCCGCCGCAGGAGCACCTGGCGCCGGGCTCCAGCAGTTTCTCCACCGGCTCGGAGAACCAGAAATCGCTGCCTTCGGCGAAAACGCGCTCCTCCAGGCGCCTGAGGAAGGCGAAATCCTCCTGCACTTTGCCGCATTCCCTGCAGTAGACGGCGAGGATGGGCGTGCCCCAGTAGCGCTGGCGCGACAGGCACCAGTCGGGGCGGGTCCTGAGCATGCCGGCCATGCGGTCGCGCCCGGCTTCGGGCAGCCAGCGCACGCCGTCGGCCTCCTTCAGCAGTTTTTCGCGCAGGCCGTCCTTGTCCACCTTCAGGAACCACTGCTCGGTGGCGCGGAAGATGACCGGCTGCTTGCAGCGCCAGCAGTGCGGGTAGCTGTGCTGTATCTTCGTATGGCCCAGCAGCAGCCCGTCGGCCTTGAGGGTTTCCACCACCTTGTCGTTGGCCTCGAAGACCTTCAGGCCTTCGAAGCTGCCGGCGTCGGCGTTGAACTTTCCGTCTTCCTTCACGGGGCAGAAGATCTCCAGGTTCCATTTCTTGCCGGCGTGGAAGTCCTCCTCGCCGTGGCCCGGGGCTATATGCACTATGCCGGTGCCGGTGGACATATCCACGAAATCGGCGGCGATGACCTGGCGGTGGAAGCGGCGGGCCTCCGGCAGATGCGGGGCCAGGCAGTGGCTATATTTAAGACCGACGAGTTTCTCTCCGGGGATGAGGGCGCCTTTCACGGCTTCCAGGCCCGCGGCCGCCAGGAAAGCGCCGGCCAGCTTGTCGGCGACGATGAGGTACTGCCCGCCGGTCTCCAGCACGCGGTAATCCTCGGCCCTGGCCACGGCGGCGGCCATATTGGAAGGCAGGGTCCACGGCGTGGTGGTCCAGATGACTATGGAGGCGCGGTTCTTAGCCACGGCGGCGAGGCCGTCGGGCAGGGTCTCCAGCGGGAAGCGGACATAGATGGAAGGGGAGGTCTTGTCGGCGTATTCCACCTCGGCGTCGGCCAGGGCGGTCTCGCAGGAAACGCACCAGTAGATGGTCTTCTTGTCGCGGTGTATATGCCCCTTCTCCAGCAGCTCGCGGAAGGCCTTTATGACGGTGCCCTCGTAGGAATTGGCCATGGTGATGTAAGGCTTGTCCCAGGCGCCCAGTACGCCGAGGCGCTTGAACTCCTCGCGCTGTATGTCCAGGAAGCGGCCGGCGAATTCGCGGGCGCTGCGGCGGAAAGCGGGGATGTCGTCGATGTGGCGCTTGCCCATCTTCAGCTCTTTCAGGAGCGCCTGCTCGATGGGCAGGCCGTGGCAGTCCCAGCCCGGCACGTAAGGGGTGTAGTAGCCCAGCATCGAGCGGGACTTTATGACCATGTCCTTGAGGACCTTGTTCAGCGCGTGGCCGATATGAATATGGCCGTTGGCGTAGGGCGGGCCGTCGTGGAGAATGAAGGGTTTGGAGGAGCGGCGCTTCTCCAGCATCTTCCCGTAAAGGTCCATTTTAGCCCAGGCTTCCAGAATGCCCGGCTCCTTCTGCGTCAGGTCCCCCCTCATCGAGAAGGAGGTATTAGGCAAGAAAACCGTCTTCGAATAATCCGTGTTCCGAGTAGTCATTACAAAGTCCTTATATAAATATCTTTTAAATTATACAACAAAAAGGAGCCAGGCTCCTTTTGGCATCAAAAAGGAGCCTGGCTCCTTTTTGTGGTACAATTGGGGGATGCCTAGAGGACCCAGGATTTTCTTTGAGAACGCTCACTATCACATTATGGATAGGGGCAATGACAAAGGTGATATCTTCTCGAGCGACCTCGACAGGATCCAATACCTGTCGCTGCTGCGGAAGGTAAAACACGACTTCGGGCTTCTGCTGCCCGCCTTCGCGCTGATGAGCAACCACATACACCTTTACTTTGTAACCCCCAAGACGAACCTCTCGGAAGCCATGTTCGCCCTTAACAACGCCTATTCACACTATTTCAACAAAGAACATGGCAAGACGGGGCATCTTTTCGAAGGCCGTTACAAATACAAACTGATACAGACCGACAAGTACTCCCTGGCATTGACGCGGTATATACACCTGAACCCGGTCAAAGCGGGCCTGGCGGCAAAGCCTGAGGCTTATACCTGGTCCAGCGCCGCGCAATACGTCGGCAAAGATGATGGTTTTGGTTTTGCGGATAAGGCGGTCGTCCTGGACCCGCTTTCAGACAGCCCCGCGGGCTCGCTGGTACAATATTTGGAATATCTGGCCGCGCCTATCCCCGGCAAACTCTGGCGGCCTTTTGATAAAAATCGCAACGCAGTGCTTGGCGACCGGGAGTTCCGCGCCGCCCATTCCCCCCACCGCTAAAAAGGTGCCTGCCTCCTTTTAAATTTTATATACTAGCGTAAACGCGGGCGCGAGAGGTATTTATTTATGGAAACCATACTTATTGTTTGCGCGGTGGTAGTAACCCTGGCTTTCGTGGCGCTGGCGGTGCAGGCCGTGCTCACGCTGCAGCAGGTGCGCCATACCGCGAAGGCCGTGGAATACCTGGCGCTGAACGCCGACGGGAAACTGACCGCCCTTGACCCCGTCATAGGCGCGGTGAAATCCGTCTCCGGCGCGGTCAGCAGCGGCTGGTTCAGGATAGCCCAGGCCGTCTACGGTCTTTTCTCGAGGGAATAAATGAGCCTGCTCAACATCCTAAGCCATATCTACGACGAGGAGATCCTCGCCAAGCTGACCTTCCTGAAAGGGATCAGGCTTTTCGAGGGCATCAAGAAACGCCAGCTGATCCACGTGCTGGAAAGCCTGCAGGAGCGCACCTACCTGAAGGGCGAGACGCTTTTCGCGCAGGGCGACATAGGCCGCGCTCTCTTCATCGTGAATTCCGGCAGGATAGCCCTTTCCCGCCTGGACCCGGCCACGCAGAAGAGCACGGTGATAGCCGAGGTACACCGGGGCGAGTTCTTCGGCGAGATGGCCCTGCTGGAGGAAATGCCCCGCACGGCCACCGCGCACGCCACCGAGGACACCAAGGTCTTCATGCTGTTCAAGATAAAGCTGGAGTCCCTGCTTTTCGCGCGCCCCGCCATAGGCGTGGTCATAGCCGCGCAGCTGGCCAAGATCCTGTCCGCCCGCCTGCGCGCCATCATAGAGAAACCGTCGGAGGAATAGAGACCGGTGTCCACGGAAACCCAGCAGAAGAAGAATTACGCCCAGTTCCTCCTCCCGGCCTTCATAGGGGTGGCGGCGCTGTATTTCATAGTCCTGGCGAAGGCGGCCATTTTCCCCTTCATCCTGAGCGCGGCCCTGGCCTATATCCTCAGCCCGGTGATAAAATACTTCGAGGTGCGCGGCATCAAGCGCACCTACGCCGTGGCCGGGCTTTACCTGTGCGCCGGCGCTTTCGTCTTCCTCGTGGTCTACCTGCTGATGCACTTCCTGTCCTTCGAACTGGAGGCGCTGAAGCAGGACTGGCCCAGGTACGCCGAGCGCCTGCAGTTGTACGTCACGAACCTGAACGCGAAGCTGGTCAAGAACTACCCGGTCCTGGCGTCGGTGCACCTGGAGTCGAAGCTGGACCGCCTTCTCGGGCTGGTGCCGCAGCTGCTGCTTTCGCTGCTGCCGATGGTGACGCTGCTCTTCATCGTGCCCTTCATCACTTTCTTCATGCTGGTGGGCGGCGCGGGCATCCTGGACTACCTGGTGGACCATCTGCCGGCGCGCCACGCCGAGATAATCCACCACATAGCCTCGCGCATAGACGGCTCGCTGGGCAACTACCTGCGCGGCATCCTGACCGAGGCCTTCGTCATCTTCCTGATAGCCTTCACCGGCCTGCTCCTGATGGGCCTGAATTACGCCGCTGTCATAGCCATACTGATCGGCTTCTCCAGCCTCATCCCCTACCTCGGGGCCATCGTCGGGGCCGTGCTTTCGTCCATCGTGGCCTACCTGCAGTTCGGCACCCTGCTGCCCATAGTGAAGATACTGGCTTTCTTCACCGGCATACGGTTCTTCGACGACTGGTTCCTGCAGCCCTACATCATGAAGAAGGCCGTGGACCTGAACCCGGCCATAATCCTGCTGGCGCTGATGGCCGGCGCCGAGATAGGGGGCATCTGGGGAGTGATCTTCTCCATCCCGGTCACCTGCATCATCAAGGAGATAATGCAGATCGCGGTGGAGCTGCAGGAAACCGAGTTCCGCTGGAAGCCCAAGCCGGAGCCGACCCGCATCAGCATCCCGTACACCTGAGCCCTGAAATCGCTGGGCAAGGAGGGGATCGAACCCTCATGATCGTGAGATCGCAGGTTTTTGAGACCTGTGCGTCTGCCAGTTCCGCCACTTGCCCGCCCCGCTATTCTACAAAATTTAGGGCTTGGGGCCGGGCGGGCGGAGGCCCAGCAGGTCGTCGAGGCGCACCGCCTTCAAGCCCTTCTTCGCCGCCTCGTCCAGGACGGCCTCCACCACGGGCAGGTTCCTGGCCCTGTTCTTCCCCCCCCCGTCGTGCAGGAGCAGTATCGCGCCGGGCCTGACCGCCTTCAGGTATTCCGCGGCCAGCTTCCCGTCGGACTGCTTTAGCCAGTCGCTGCCGTAGGTCCAGTTCACCAGGGTGTAGCCCAGGCGGCGCGCCGCTTCGCGCACCCAGGGGCGGTCATAGCCGTTGGGCATGCGCAGCACCGTGGTGCGGACCCCGGAAGCCTTCTCAATGGAGGCGGCGGCCTTCCCGAGCTCCGCGGCCAGCACGGCTTCCCTGTCGGCCTTCTCCCCTATCTCGAACCAGTTCTTGTGCGAGTCGGTATGGTTCGCCACCAGGTGACCGGCTTCCCGCACCTGCCCGGCCAGCCCGGGGCGGGCGCGGGCGGAAGCGCCCAGCATGAAGAAAGTCGCCTTAACTCCCCGCTTCTCCAGCAGGATCAGCAGGTCCCCGGTGATAAAGCCCGGGCCGTCGTCGAAGGTCAGCGCGAATTCCGCTTTCTTTGGATCGCCCGAGGCGAAAAACTTCCCGGCGTAAGGATTCCCGGCCGCCTGACATGTCCCGGCCGCCAGCGCCAGGGCCGCGAGGGAGAGCATTATTTTTTTCTTCATAGATCATGCCGCCGCTTCAGATCTCGTGTCTCTCCAGGTTCCTGACCCCCAGCTTCCAGGGCAGGTACAGGGCGAGGAAATTCAGGAGCAGGAAACCGGCGGCGCAGAAGGCCACGGCGCGCGGGTCCCAGGGGTTCGCCCGCCCCAGGCGCTCGTTGAAGTGCATCTGCACCGGCCAGGCCTCCACCCCCACCAGCAGGGACAGGTAGCCCATGGCGCAGGACATGTACAGGAAGCCGCCGTAGGAGGATTCCAGCTGGTGGATGTTCTCGACGTTGAAATCGGGGAAGAGGGCGCCGAAGCCTATCCCCATCACCGTTATCGCCGCGGCGGCCACCAGGATAGTGAAGGTGGATAGAGCCGAAATGAAGAGGTCGGCGTGCAGAAGCCGGTTGGAAACGGTGATCAGGACCAGGCCGATGAGCACCGACGGCAGCAGCGAGACGGTGAGCTTCTCGCGCATGACCGAGGCCGTGGTCACCGGGGCGGACTTGAGGAGCCAGTAGCTGTTCCCCTCCAGGCTGACGGCGGGGAAGGTGAAGCGCAGCCCTATGGCGGCCATGACGAAGCCCGCCACCCCGACGTTCAGGAACGAGACCATACTTTTCAGGTCCGGCGTGTCCAGCGGGAGCTGGCGTATGCTGAAGAGGTAGACAGCTATGAGGGCGGCTATGAGTATCACCTGCGACCAGTAGCGGGCGTCGCGGGCGAGCATCAGGCGGTCCTTCCAGTAAAGCGTGAGGTAGGAGCGCAGCTCCGGGAACCGGGCCGCCAGGCGCTGCTCCGGCAGCGGCTCCCTGCCGCCCTTGAACCGGGGCGAGCTCTGCGCGCCGCTGAAGCCGCGCATATAGACGCGCCCGGACAAGTGATAGATCAGGCCGTACAGCAGGGCCGCGGCCGCGCACAGGACGCCGGCGCTGTAGGCGAAGGCGCCCCAGTGCCCGGCGGAATAGGCCACCATGGCCTTGGTCACCCACCAGGAGGGCACGTAAGGCGCCGTGGGCGACTGCAGGTACCGGATGTACTGCGCCACTACTTCGAGCGAGTCCGGGCGCAGGAGCTTCTCCGGCTTCGAGAAGCGGAACATCACGTAGACGAAACCGACCGAGAGGCTCCCCAGCAGCCAGGTGAGATCGCGGGTCCTGGACGACGGGAAGGCGTACATCACCAGCATGCTGAAAAAGATGCCGAATGCGCCGGCCAGCAGGACGAACGGCGCCATCAGGAAGCCGTAGGCCAGGTAGAAGCCGGCCCCCAGCGCCTTGACCCGTCCGAGCGCGATTATATACGGCAGGATAGCCAGCACCAGGGTCCACGACGAGTAGAACACGGTCTCCAGCGCCTTGTCCATGAAGATGGAGCGCAGGTCCAGCGGGGCCGAGAAGAGGAATTTGAGGTCGAAGGAATAATACAGCGTGCTCATCGAGATGATGATGGAGGAGACTATGACCATGGAGAAGGTCATCAGCAGCACCATGGAAGTGAGCTTCCAGGAGAGCATGGGCCCGATGAGCTGCACGCCTTCCAGGTAGGTCAGCAGGCGCCAGAAGGCGGCGTAGAGGGCGGCCAGCATGAGCAGCCCCACCGACGCGAACAGCAGGTTCTTGACCAGGTGCCAGCCCCGCAGGCCCAGGAGGGTGTTGCGGAAGGTGTCGGCTTTGCGGAGGAGCAGCAGGGGGAGCATATATAGCCGGGGACTATTCCGTCAGCTCCAGGAAAACGTCCTCCAGCGAGCGGGGGCCGGCCGCGCCCGAGGCCATTTTTTTCACGTCGGCCACCGTCCCTTTGGCGATAAGGCGGCCGCGGTAGATGATGCCCACCGTATGGCAGAGCTTCTCCGCCATATCCAGGATATGCGTGCACATGAAGACGGCGGCGCCCCCGCGGGCGATGTCGGCCAGCAGGCCCTTGAAGCGGCGGATGCTTTTCGGGTCCAGGCCCACGGTAGGCTCGTCGAAAAGCACGGCTTTCGGCCTGCGCAGCAGCACGCTGGCGATGAGCAGCTTCTGCTTCATGCCGTGCGAATAGCTTTCGAGGAGCTCCCCGGAGTGGCCGGAGAGCTCGAACAGCTCCAGCAGCTCCGGTATCCTCTTCTTCTGGTCCCCGGCGGGCAGCGCATAGAGGTCGCCGATGAAGCGCATGAACTCCCAGCCGGTCAGCTTGGGGTAGACGAAAGGCTCGTCGGGGATATAGGCCATGGCGCGCTTGGCCGCCAGCGGCTCCAGGGCCACGTCGTGGCCGGCCACGCTCACGCTCCCCGAGGTCGGGCGCATGATGCCGGAAAGGATCTTCACCGTGGTGGTCTTGCCCGCGCCGTTGGGGCCGAGGAAGCCGAAGATCTCGCCCGGCTCGACGCGCAGGCTGAGCCCGTCCAGCGCCTTGAAGGAGCCGAAGGTCTTGGTCAGGTCGTTTATCTCGATCATCGCGCTAAAAAAAGCGCCGACCGGCTTTGCCTGGTCGGCGCATCGGAGAGGCCGGGGCCGTCAGCGGCCCTGCTCGCGCAGCTCCAGGTAGCTCTTCACTTCCTGCTGGACGGTGAGCTGGCGCAGCAGGTAGTTCGCCACGTTGGCGAATTTCTCCTGGGCGAGCTCGGCGGCGTACTTGCCGCGCTCTTTCTCGAAATTCTTCAGGTCCTTGTTCCTGGCCAGATAGTAGGACTTCACTTCCTCCGGCGTGACCTTCACGCAGGTATAGATGAACTGCTTGAACTTGGCGGAAAGGCGGGATTTCTTGCGCCACGCCTCGTACTCCGACGGGGACATGCGGAACTCGTTAAAAATGGTCTGGTAGTAGGCGCGCGGGCTGAAGGCGCCGCCCTCGTGGAACTGCGGGGTGTTCTGCACCTCCACCGCCACCTCGAAATCGGGCACCAGCATGCCCAGCTTCGCGCCCTGCTGGCTCAGCAGTTCCTCGATGACCATCTCGCGGAAGACTTCCTGCTTCACGCTCCTGGACAGCACCTCGTTGACCTCGGCGCCGGAGTCCTTGACGCTGGACATCACCCTGTTGACCTGGGAAAGGAAACGCTGATACGGGATCTTGGCGCCGCCCACTTCGGCCACCGCGTCCATGGAGGAATCCGTGAAGACCTGGCCGCTCACGAAGAAGATGGAGCCGACGAAGATGACCACCACCACCGTGAAGATCACCCGCTTGTACCTGGAGAAAAAAGAGATCATCGTCGTTGAGCCTTTTATTTCGCGTTTTTAGCCTGCTGCTGGGGCTGCCGCTCCGCCCCTTTGGCGGCACCGGGGTCCATGGAGCAGTTGCCGTTGAACAGGGCGCCTTCCTCCAGCATGATGCGCGGGGAGCGCAAGTCGCCGTCCACGCGGGAGCCGGCGAGCGCTTCCACATGGTCCAGCGCGGTGATATTGCCCTTCACCTCGCCGCAGACATAGCAGATCTCGCAGGAGATATCGCCCTTCACTTTGCCGGACTTGCCCACGGTGACGATCTTGGCGTCCACGATGGAGCCGTCCACGCGCCCGTCGATGCGCAGCGAGCCCTTCGCCGTGAGCGTGCCCTGGAAATAAGCCTCGTTGCCGATGACCGTATCCCCGTTCTTCGTCTCGAAACTTATATTGGTGTTCTTGAAAAGCGCCATAGCCCCCCCGTTCACAGCCCCCCGAAAATACCGTCGAAAAGCCCGGCGAAGTTGCCGGCCCTCTTACCGCCCACCTGCAGGAACTTCAAAGGG
This sequence comes from Elusimicrobiota bacterium, assembly GCA_016207645.1. GTDB lineage: Bacteria > Elusimicrobiota > Elusimicrobia > Elusimicrobiales > UBA9959 > UBA9959. The sequence goes on along the minus strand of JACQPH010000152.1, from coordinate 12,268 downwards.
TCGCGCGGCAGGCCGCCGGTCCAGACCTCGTAATGCAGGTGGTTGCCGGTGGAGGTCCCCGTGGAACCCATGCGCCCTATCTGCTGGCCGCGGCGTACCGCGGCGCCCTGCTTGGCCAGCACCTCGCTCATATGCCCGTAAAGCGTCGAATAGCCGAAGCCGTGGTCCACCACCGCGCACATGCCGTAGCCCTGGGCCCAGCCGGAATGCCTGATCACGCCGTCGGCGGCCGCGTAAATGGGCGTGCCGGCCTCGTTGGCTATGTCCAGGCCGCTGTGGTATTCGCTGGCCAGGCGCAGCGGGGCGATGCGGTAGCCGAAATGTGAGGTGACGCGGCCCTCGGCGGGCCAGATCGAAGGCGTGGCGCGCGCGCCGTTATGGCGGTCCGCCAGGTAAAAGGTGATCTCGGTATAGCTGGAAAGGCGCTTGCGCGACTCCTCCTGCATCTTCTGGAGGGAATTGTTGAGCGTGGTCTCCTTTATCTCGGAGGCTCTGGCGTTGAGGAGCTTGCGGAAATCCTTCAGGTCGGAATCCTGCGGGCCGCCGAGCCCCTGCTCGCGGTCCAGGAAGCCCGGGTCCATGCCGAGCACCTTGCGCAGCTGGTTGTCGGTGCGCTTGGTCATCTCCAGGTAGGCCATGCCCTTTTCCACCTGCTCGGAGACATAGGCCATCTTGGTGCGGAGTATCTTATTGTCGGCCTTGGTGACGTAATAGTCGAAATGGCGGCCCGCAATATAGCCGGCCCAGATGGTCATGCCCGTCCAGGCGACGCCGAAGACCAGCAGGAACAGCACCGGCAGGTTGAACCGCAGCGACGGCATGCCGTTATGGGGGATGATGAACACGCTAACCGGCTTAGCGAAGTTCTTAAAGAGGCGCAAGAGGGCTTTCAACCACATAATTTTGATTATATTATACTATATTATCGCCCATTGTCAACGGGCGGAGGGGCTTTCCTGGTGGTGGTCCCGGCGGGCTTGGCGGCGGGGCCGCTTATGACCGAAGGGTCGAAAGTCATCTCCCCGTCGCCGTCCTCGTCCGAAGGCCGGGAGACCCCGGACTGCGGCGCGACGGGGACCGCCGCCTCCCGCGGCATGCCCGCGGGTATGGCCATGCCCCTGGGCATATTCTTCAGGAGGGGCTGCATCTCCGGGTCGTTCATGAATTCCACCACGAGCTTCAGGAATTCAGGCCGGGTGGCGTACTTCATTATCACCTTGTTCATCCCTTTGGAGTTCTGTATCAGCGAGATCACCTGCAGCGGGTTGCCGCCCTTGCCGACGGCGGAGAAGGCCGCGGCCATGTCCGGGTCCTTCTTGAGGTCGGCGAGGAAAGCTTTTACAATGGGCCGCTTCGCGTACTTGCCCATGGCCCGGAAAAGCTGCTCCCCCTGTCCGGGGTCGAAACCGCCGGCCTGCGAGCCGCCCGGCAGCCCCCCCCGCAAAAGGGCCAGCGAGGAAGGGGGCATATAGGTAGAACTATAAACGCCCCGCACCATGGGGAGGGCGGTGTTCTCCGGCTGGTAGCCTGCCGCCGGCTGCGGGAAGCTCTGGAAAGCCTCCTGGAAAGGGACTATGGCGGCGGTGACCTTGCGGTAGAGGTAATAACCGCCCGCGGCTATGACGATAAAGAGGGAAAGGAGGATACCGGCCAGGAGCTTGAGCGTCTTGTTCCTGCCGCGTACCCGCGCCAGCTCGGCGCGCAGTTCGCCTTCCCGCGGGGCGGGGCCCTGGCCGCCTCCATCAGGTACCGGAGCGTTGTTAGTTTCCGTCATTGATCCCCCGCTCTCGAGATTTCCGCCGGCCGCCGCAAGTTTGACAGTACTCAAGGCTAATTAGTAAACTATAATTCTACAAAATAAAAGCCGGTGTCAAAGCCGGCTTTTTACGAAGTTATACAAGTGCCGCACCCTGAGCTACGCTCATCGGGCGGTCAGGTAAAGCGGTTCTTGCGCCCCCATCGTCTAGCGGTTAGGACGCTGCCCTTTCAAGGCAGAGATCAGGGGTTCGAATCCCCTTGGGGGCGCCAATTTAACGAAGGTCTCGGGATGCTCAACGCCAATTCACCAACTCACTTCTGGTTGGTGTTTTGCTTTAAAAAGTTCGTTTTTGCCCGGATTCAAGCATAGGAGATCCGCAGTAGACGCATTTTTTGTCGCGCTGCCGCACCTCCAGCTCAAGCCATTCCGGAATTCCCCATTTGTTCATAGTAAAGTATTGATAAAGCAATACGTAAAGCGCTGCCGTCAGACGATATTCGAATAAAACCTGTTAAGCACTTCAAACCCTGCATTAAAATCGAGTTTCAAACCACATTCTGTAGCCATTTCCGAGAAGCGTTTCTCCCATGACGCCGGTGCCGGTTTAAGCACAACCGGGACGGCATGGCTTTTCCTCCGGTTGAATACGGACTGCAAAACTTCCCTGGCTTTAACCGAAGAAATTCTGCCCTCTTGGATAAGCAGAATCATGTCCACCAGATCTCTAACACGGGAATTAGGAACAGGACGCGGCATGGTATAGGAGTGCAGTTTTTCAGCGAACTGAACCTCCTTCGGGATCATCTGGAAAGTCGAAGGTTTGACTCCGGCAAATGACAGCAGACCTTGTTCATGTGCCGTTTCAAGTTTTACCGGGATAAAATCGCCGACAGCGACATCCACGTGAAAAGAAACGAACAGCCGCCCATCGATCACAGAACGCACCGGATACCTGGCTCCGCCATAAAGAGGGCCATCCGACTCCATTTGTACCCCGCCGATCTCGAACTCGAAGAAATCTCCCAGATCAGCTTTCGCGGCGTCGGCCAAAAGCCGTTGCAAGTAATCAGTTTGAGCTTCGATGCCGGACTTTGGCGACCCGCGGAAACTAAGGTCTACATCCAGCGTGGCGCGCGCGCTATGCAGGCGCAGCTCCATGGCATAGCCGCCTTTCAGCACCCACTGGGAAATACCGTCCGCGAAGATGCGGGCCAGGAAGCGGTTAAACGCTACGGTCCTGCGCAAACGCCGCAGGTCGAGGCCAGAAACAGCGGCATGCTTCTGCAGCCGGTGCTCCAGTGCCACGCGAAAATCCTTCGCCGATTTATAAGACTTGGCTTTAGTCATTTTCCAGAGATGAAACCGTATCCGCCTCAGTGGGCGTCATAATCCCGAGCCGGACAGCCTGCTTAGACGCCAGCTTAATCTCATTGGCGTCCATCAGTTGGGCGGAAAACATATCCTGCAGCGTTTTTAGCGGGGTCGTCACCGCATAGCCATGCTGTTTCTTTATTTCCGACTCTTTGAGTTCAGCGCGATGGAGGACGATACCCTTCGGCGGTGAATAGAATTTACGGAACTTTTGCGGGACCGTCATATGAAGCTTGGCCGGATTAGCGTCAGTGATCTCGTAAAGGGAAAGGGCCGTCTGATAGGAGTAAACCCCCTGTACCTTTCCGCCACGGTCCGTAGACCAAAGCGACCACAGCACCAGGTCCGGGCGCTCGGATGCGGGGAACCTGGCGAGACGATAGATCCCGCGCTGTTCACGCAGCCATTCTCCGGACTTGGCATGAAAATGGGCGGCATCCCGGTAATAGCCGGCGGATAGCGCTTGTTTATAGGTGAAATAGCCCTGCTGACTTTCGGCTATTTCAAACAGTTTTTCTGAAGCTGTGCGATTCTTTGACATACATGATATACTGAGTTATTAGGTATATTATGTATTACAAAACACGCTTTGGCAAGGGGTAAAACGCGAATCCCCTTGGCCAGGTGTCAAAGGGATTCGATTTGTTTGTGTTTAAAAAGATATCAGGCACTGTGGAGAGGTTTTTCTCTGCACCTTTTCACCCTACCCGGAAGAGGTCCAGTATCAAAGTAAAGGATGCCACGCAATTGACTTTACCAATGAAAGGCTTCCGCGAAAAGTTCGTTTTCGGGTCCCCTTGCTCGCGCCAATTTTTTAATAGTGCCGGACAAATTGCTTATGTCGGACAGGCTCCTAGCGCAAAGGATATAACTTCCACTATAGGGTGTCAACGAATGAAAGCCCATTGAAAGCCCGAACCGCATTAAAAAACCCCGCGAGGGGTTTTTAAATGTCCGGGCGGCGGGCCGCACGCCGCGGGTGCGCGGGATAGTTACTTCTTCCTTCCCCGCGCCTTCGCCGTCATCTTTTCCCCTCCGGCGCAGACCTTCGCCGGGGCAGGGCGCTTTAAGGCCAGTTCCTTCAGGCCCCTGCGGATGACGGAGACTATCAGGTCTATCTCCGCGCTGGTGATGGAGAAGGAAGGCGTGAAGCGCAGGCCGCATTCCCCGCCGTGTATCATCTCCACGCCGTTGACGCGCAGGAACTCCTCGAAGCCGCCCTCGCCCAGCACGCTGTAGCGCTTCGGGTTGAGCAGGGCGCTCACCATCAGGCCGGTGCCGACCACCCGCTCGACGGCGCCGGGGAACTCGTCGGAGAGCCGGCGGAACTTCACCAGGAACTCCTGGCCGCGCGCGCGGATATTCTCGCGGACCTCGGGCGTGACGGCGTCGAGCACGGCGCAGCCCACTTCCATGGCCCGCGGATTGCCGGTCATGGTGTTGCCGTAGAGCCCGGTGACGTACCGGGCCGCCACGGCGCCGCTCAGGGCGATGACCGAAAGCGGGTACTGTCCGGCGTTCAGGGCCTTGGAGAAGGTCTCCATGTCGGGCGGGACGCAGGTCTCGAAGCCCTTGTAGTCGATTATGCTCAGGCAGCCCTGGGCGCGGAGCGCGGCCTGGATGGAATCCACCACCAGCAGGCTGCCCATTTTAAGCGTCAAAGCCCTGGCCTCGTCGTAATACTCGCGCTTGAGCGCCAGTCCCGGGATACCCTCGCCCATCACCGGCTCGACGTAGAAAGCTTCGAAGAAAACCCCGTTCTTCTCCGCGTCGGCGAAGGCCCCGCGCAGGGCCTCATGATCGTTGATGGGCACGAAGAGGAGGTTGTCGCAGTCCCTGTAGGAGGCCAGGTGCTTCTTATAGAGCGCGCGGCAGGAATGGGAAGTGCGGGCCGGGCCCTCGGTGCGCCCGTGGAAGCCTTCCAGCACGGCGAGGCGCATGACCTTCTTTCCGGCCTGGCGGCCGCCGGGGTCGGTCATGGCGCGGGCGTGGATGTCGGCCACCCGGCAGGTGAAGGTGACGGACTCGGAGCCGCTGTTCAGGAAAACGAATTTCTCGAAGGGGCAGGCGCCGCGCCGCGCGCCTATTTCGCGGTTGAGGCGCTCGGTAAGGCGGTACTGGCTGAGGGAGGGTGTCATGACATTGGCCATGACGTACGGCTCGCACATGGCTTCCAGGACGGCTTTAGGAGCATGCCCCATGCCCAGCATGCCGTAGCCGCCGGAATCATGTATGACCGCGCCGTGCGAGGTGACTATCCAGGAACCCGCGGCGGCCAGCGGCGTGTAGGGGTTGATGCTGGCGGCGTTGTAGAAGTTCAGGACTTTCCCCTGCAGCCGGCGGCAGAGCTCTTTCTCCTCGAGCCTGTACAATTTGTCTTCCGCCGGGGAAGCCTTTTTGCGGTTGGCGGCGGCGGCCTCGACGGCCCGGCCGAGGTCCGGGTCCGTTCCCAGGAACTGCTTTATCACGTCGTCGGGAAGGCCGGCGGCGCGGGCCTTGCCGGCGGCGCTCCGGATGAAATTCAGTTTTTCCATGCAATTCTTAGGTGTCATAGGTCCTCCGTGGACAGCAGCGGAACGGGCGTAAAAGTATTTTACTAAATTACTCTTCGCAGTAAGCCAGGAAATAGGCCGTGGCGGCGAGACCGAAGAGGAAAGCGGCTATCAGGTTGAGCCGCGGCGAGACGCTCCAGAGCAGCCCCCCGCCGAGCGCGGCGGCGGCCACCACGATATCGCGCACGAAATAGTAAGCGCCGTAGGTCAGGGCCTTGTTCGCCTCCGGCGCCAGGTCCAGGATCAGCGCCTTGCGGGCCGGCTCGCCGAATTCCTTCAGGCCCCTGATCACGAAGGCGAAGACCAGCGCATACATGGATCTCGAGAACAGCAGCACCAGCGGGAAAGCCGAGAAAAAAGCGAAAGTGATGGCGATATAGGGCTTCTTGGTCCTGTTCTTCTCCACCAGCCAGGCCACCGGGATATAGATCAGTATGGCCGAGCACATCTCTATCGTGGTCAGCAGCCCGAACTGCACCGGCGAGACCCCTATGCCCTTTATGCACCAGATGACCACAAAGGCGTAGGGGATCTGCTCGCAGAAACGGATCAGGATATCGGAGACGAGCAGGCGCTTCAGTTTAGGCCCGGTGTTCGCGAGAACCCTGAAAGGGTTCTTCTCCATCACGGCCCCGGCGGGCTCGGCTATATGCTCCAGGAAATAATGCTGGAGCAGGAGGGCGAGGACGGAGAGGCCGAGCGCGAACGAGAAGGCTATCCTCACCCCGTCCTGCTCCCCCCAGTGCTGCACGCAGAGCCCGCCCAGCACCGGCCCTATGGCCATGGGGATGCGGCGGGCTATGGAGTGCATGGACACGCCCAGGGTCCTTTTATGGAAAGGCAGCAGTTTGGAGATGGCGCTCATCACGGCCGGCAGGGAGACGGAGGACCAGGCTATGAACAGCACCGCTCCGACGAGGGCCGCCTGCCACGACGGAAAGAGGATGACTATGAGGTAGCCGGCCACCGCGGCCAGGTTGAACAGGAGCAGCGACTTCTTATAGCCTATGCGGTCGCTGAGATAGCCGCCGGGGAAGGAATAAACCGCGCCGAGGAAGTTATCCGCGGCGTTCAGGAAGCCGACGGCGAGACTGCTCCCGCCCAGGGCCATGATATAAAGAGGGAGGAACCGCTCGCCCATCTTCTCGCCCAGTTCTATCAGGACGGCGGCGGAAAGGAGGACGAGCAGGTTCTTCTTCATCTGGATCTCCCGGGTTTCGCGGCTAGCTTGCGGGCGGCGGCCGGGGCTTTGCGCGGGGCGGACTTAGCGGCCGGGCGCTTCGCCTTGCGGCGCGCTCGGCGGCGCGGCGGCCGGCTGACGGCCCAGTACCGGCTCCTGCCCACGTCCAGGTGGGTGAAGCCCTTGTAGGGATAATAGCCCACCCCGCCGACGCCGAGCTTCTGCCCGAACTTCTTGATCTTCGTGGAACTGTAGCCGGGGACCTTTATGTCGGCCGCCCAGCCGAGCATATGCATGCTGTGCTTCGCCGAGCCCCGTATCTTCCCGTTGAGCTTCGGCGTGCGGTAGCCGCTCAGCAGGATGAGCCCGCGCCTGCCGAACTTGTCCTCCACCGCGTCGAGGAGTTCCACCAGTTTTAACGCCATCGGAGCTTCGCGCCCGGTCAGCCTGCAGCGCATGAAGCGGTTCAGCCTTTCAAGCGCGTCCCCGTCGTAGGTACCGTCGGCCAGCCGGTAGCGCACGGTGATCTTCTCGCCTGTGTCGTTGCGCCTCAGGGTGAGATTGCCGTTGCCGCCCAGGTTCAGCGGCTCCGGCATATGCGCCGCCGCGCTGCTGATGTACAGGTAAGCGTCGGAGTCCTCGTCCTCCTCCAGGTCCCGCACGTCGTCCTCGGTGACCGGCGAAGTGTCCGGCGCCGCCAGAAAGTCGGGGCTGTAGGCCAGCTGGTCCAGGAAATTGGCCGAGTTCAGCTCTATGGACTCGACCGTGACTGGGCCGGGGCCCTGCGCCCGCGCCGGAGAAGCGGAAAAGAGCAGCGGGAGAGCGAGGACGAGGGCGTATTCCATACGGAAAGGTGATATTTTACCAAATACCGCCGCCCGCCGCCGTGCTTTCCCTCCCGCCGCGGCGGGGCTTTAGAGGAACCTGACGTTAAGCCCGCATTTCAGCACCCGCCCCGGCAGCGGGTAGTAGCCGTTCACGGTGTCCGCCGTCTGCGCGTAATGGGCGTCGAGGACGTTATCCGCCCCGGCGAAAACCTCGAAGCCGTCCAGCGTTTTCGAGAGGTACAGGTCCGCAGCCAGGTAGGACGGGAGCTTGAGCCCGCCCCGGTCCGCCCCGGTATACTGTCTTTCGCTGTAGTAGGCCTTCGAGCGGATGTCCACGACGGAGGTTTTGACTTCCGCGTTCAGGCTGAACCGGTTCCCGGGGCTGAAAGAGAGCAGTTTGTAGGTTCCCGAAGTCCGGCCTTTGCTCGTATTATGGACCCAGCCGAGCCCGGCGCTGAAAGACGCGCTTTTGAAGCCGAGGCCGCCCTCCACCCCCCTGTTGAAGGCCGAGTCGAGGTTATAGGCCGCCCAGCTTTTGGACGGGTCGAGCGCGATGCGGTCCTGCACGTCGGAATAATACGCGCCCAGAGAGGCCCAGATCCCGGACCCGAAGCTGGCCGAGACTGCGGCCTGGGTCTGCCAGGAATGCTCCGGCTTCAGGTCCGGAGAGCGGTCCGCCGCCGGCACCCAGGGATTGTAGAGGTCGGCGAAAGTGGGCGCCTGCCAGGCGCGCCCGGCCTGGGCGGAGAACTTCCAGACGAAGTCCGGCGAATAGACGACAGCGAGCCTGGGGTTAGCCTGGTCGGCGTAGCCCACGTTCCTGTCGTACCTGAACGACGGGACTACGCTTAAGCCCCTGACCGGCTCCAGCGCCCATTGCGCGAAAAGGGCGGCGGTCTGCTTGAAGTGGTCGCCGTAGGCGTCCGATTTCAGCAGGCTCTTCTCGTACTCCACGCCGGCTTCGGCCTTATTGGAAAAGGAGAGGGCGAACTGCCCCCTGCTGGTCAGCGTGCGGGTCAGCTCGTCGCTCCAGGCGCTATGGGAGAAGAGCCTGTTCACCCCGCCCTCCGCCTCCAGCGAATAACGGACGTTCTCCGAAAGCGGCATATCGAGGGCCGCCCGGCCGAGCCCCAGGCTGGAGCGCTGCAGGTCGGTCGGCGAATTCGCGGCGCGCTCCCGCCTGCCGTTCCAGTCGTCCACCGGTACCGGCGTCCCTCCCGGGACGCCGGTCCGGGAGTTGTTCCTCATGACGTTGAAGGACAGTTTCCCCGTCTCCCCTACAGCCACTACGGCCTTCCCGCTGAAGAACTCCCTGCCGGAGGCGGAGTTTTTCTGGAAGCCGGAGGAGGCGTCCCGCGCGGCCCTCAGCGCGGTCCTGACGCGGGGAGCGCCGCCCAGGAAGGAGAACGTATTCGTATTGCCGCCGTAGCTTCCTACGGCCGTGCCCAGGGACGCCGTTGTCACGCCGGGATTAGGCGTGCGGGTGACGAAATTTATCACTCCGCCCTCGGCGTTGGCGCCCTGCACCGAAGACCAGGCCCCGGGAAGTATCTCCACGCGCTCTATGTCCGCCGAAGGCAGGGCCGAAAGGTCCACCGTGCCGGTGAGGTCCGCGGGAACGCGCATCCCGTCGAAAAGCACGGCCGTCTGCCTGGCCGCGAAGCCGCGCATGCCGGCCGAAGCGAGGCCCGAAGCGCCGTTGGACCGCCTCAGCAGCACGGGGAACCCCGTCTCGAGCAGGTCCGCCGCCGAGGAAGCCGCCGCGCTTTGCGCGCGCGGGATATAGAGGTTCACCGCATCGGCCGGCTTCGGTATCCCTTTCAGGGACGACCTGCTGACGGACAGGTAGATCTCTCCGCTTTCTTGTGAATAGGCCCGGGGAACAAAGAGGGCGAGTACGACCGCGACAAATACCGCAGGTGCTTTTTTCATTTTTCCTCCCGCGAGAGTCGCCGCGCCATGACAAAAAAGCGGCTTCCTCGTGAAAGGAGTGCCGTCCCTCGCAGGCTGCGACGATCCTGGCGGTAGACCGGGCTTATTCCGTCTTGGACGGACATCACCGTTGCGGGGCAGCGCCGGATTCACACCGGCTTCCTCCGCCAGAACATTGATATTATGGCAATTCCTGCGGACCGGAGGCAAGGCTGTCCCGGAGCCCGGAACCATGCCGCCGTCGTTAACTGCCGGGCTCTACTTCCCGGTCACTACTTCGCCTTTCTTATAATCCAGCTCGCTGCCGAACATGCTGTGCGGCACCAGGTAGACCGCGAAGGTGATGAAGAAGGCCACCATCACCCAGGGCCTGTAATTGCGCTCCTTGAGCGCGGCGAACAGGGCCGGCAGCCAGAAAACCAGCATGAGCAGGGTCTTGTTGTCCGTCAGGTCCATGCCGAAAGGAAAGCCGGTCCAGGCCTGGCCGAAAGCGTACTGCTGCACTATCGGCCCGAACAGGAACCCGCCCAGCAGCAGGAAGCACATATTGAGGACGACGGCGCGCTTGACGGCTATGCCGCCGGTGAACAGGGACAGGAAGATCCGCACGGAGAAGAACATGAACAGGAAAATGAAGATTATATGGGGGGCGAGCGCCCAGCGCGGCACCGCGCCCTTGAAGCGGGTGACCACCGGCGCTTCGGTCAGGGAGAAGTCCGCTCCGGCGGCCCTGATAAATACCCGGTATTCGAGCTTGCCCGCCGGCGGCTGGTCCGGCAGCGCGGCCGAGAGCAGGCCGCCGGCCTGGACGAGGCCGATCTTTACCGGGGCGTCGTCGGTCCTGTAGCGCTTCCACATCAGGTAGCCCTCCAGCGGGGCCTCCGTCTTTATATTTATCAGGCAGTCTTTCCCCGCCACGGTGCAGCTGCGCGGCAGCTTGTAGGAGAAGGCGCCCTGCGCGGCCTGGCCCCTGACCGGGTAGGTGGGGCCGGTAAGGCGCTGGAACAGGGCGAAGAACACGGTGATGAGGAAACTCAATACCCAGAGCAATGTCTTTTTCATAATAAATCAGTCCTTTGCGCCGCCTTAAGCGGATGCGGGGCGGCTGCCCGCCCGCGGGCATCGGCACGGTTTCATGCTGAGCACATATTAAAAAGGCCGTTCGTGTAAGACGAACGGCCTGATTAAATTAATGCGCGGGAAGGGAGTTGAACCCATAAGACCTTTCGGTCACACGGTCCTGAGCCGTGCGCGTCTGCCAGTTCCGCCACCCGCGCATAAAACATCGGGAGAATAGTATGGTTGGGGAAGGATTCGAACCTTCGTAGGGCGTAGCCCGACGGTTTTACAGACCGTTACTTTTGACCGCTCAGTCACCCAACCATTATATAAAGAGCATAAACTAAGGAATATAGATTATAGCAAAATAATCCGCCGGCAGGCGGCGCGCCGTTCAGAACGGCAGCACCATGAAGAGATCCTCCGGCTTCACCAGAGAATAGAGGTTTACCAACGCGCCCAGGGCCAGGAAAGGCCCGAAAGGCATATGCGACATGCGGTCCGCGCGCTTGAGCAGGAGCAGGCTCACCCCGTAGACAGAACCGAAGAACGAGGCCATGACTACTACGGTGACTACTCCCTGCCAGCCGCAAAGCGCGCCTATGCCGCCCATCAGGAAGATATCTCCCTCGCCGACCGCGTCCTTCTTGTAGATCTTCTTGCCGAGCATGGCCAGGGCCCAGATAAACCCGCCGCCGGAGGCCGCGCCGACGGCGGAAGAAGCCAGCCGCGCCGCCCAGCCGCCCTGAAAGTAAGGGTTGAAGGCGCTGCCGGCCGCCCCCAGTATGAAAAGCGCCAGCGAAAAAGCGTCGGAGATCAGCATGGTCTCGAAATCTATCACGCTTACTATTATAAGGACGTAGGCCGATAAGAGGCTCACGGCGAGCCAGAGGGGACTCCCCCACCATTTATAAACCAGCAATGCCGTAACCAGCCCGGTAAGCAGCTCTATAAAGGGATATTTATAAGAGATAGGCTCCCTGCAGGAGCGGCAGCGCCCGCCCAGCACGATAAAGCTCAGGACCGGGATATTGTCGTAAAATTTTATAGGGCTCAGGCATTTAGGGCAGCGCGAGGCGGGAAAGACTATGGACTCGTCCCTGGGAAGGCGGGCTATGCAGACGTTGAGGAAACTGCCCAGCAGCAGGCCCAGCGCGAAAGCGGTGATAACTATCAGCATATTTATATTCCGCCTAAAAAAAACCCCGCGCCGTCAGGCGCGGGGCTTTTCAGGGTCGGCCTTCTTCAGAAGGTAGACCAGGGGGTGGTGACCGAGGAGTCGCCGCGTCCCTTGATGTCCTCGTGGGTGCAGTTCACCACGAAGTTGCCCCAGGTAAGGGCCGCGGTGGTGTCGTTGTAATACATCCAGCCGTTGCCGTCGGCGAAGCTCGTCACTATGCCGCGGCTGTCGCCGTGACCGGTGCCGGGCATCTTGGCCAGCGGTATCTCGGCGATGTACTTCGCGTTGAGGGTGACGCAGGCGAGCGTGTCGGCCGGGAACCAGCCTTCGTTGTCGCCGTAATACACCTGTATCGCGCTGCGCACCGAGGACAGAGCGCCCTTGGTGGAACCTTCCTTGGCCTTGTTG
>JACQPH010000140.1 GCA_016207645.1 Elusimicrobiota bacterium | reverse complement strand
TACCATCACCTCTACTACTTTTATACTATCGCCAGGGCCGGGACCATAAGCGAAGCCTCCAAAACGCTTCTTCTGGCGCAATCGACCCTGAGCGCCCAGCTCAAGCTGCTCGAGGCTTCCCTGGGCGGCAAGCTTTTCGAGCGGAAAAAGCAGCGCCTGCTCCTGACGGAGAAGGGCCGCATGGTCCTGGGCTACGCCGAAAGTATTTTCGAAATGGGCCGCGAGCTGCAGGACGCCGTAAAGGACGGGCCGCGTTCGGGGCGCGGGGCGGTGCAGGTAGGGATACTGAACGGGACTCCGCGCGCCTTCGGCCACGCGCTGATAGAATGCCTGCTCAGGGACCCGGCCAGGCCGCAGGTGACCGTTCAGGAGGGGAGCCTGGGCGAACTGGCGGCCGGGCTCGGCCAGCAGAAACTGGACGTGGTGCTCTCGGACGTGAGCGTGCGGAGCCAGGACCAGGGGGCGCTGCTCAACCACCTCATCGGCAGGATCCCCGTCGTGCTGGCGGCCGCCCCGGAACTGGCCGGCCGCTGTAAAAAGGTGCCGGCCGACTTCGACGGGGCGCCGTTCATCCTCCCCTCCCTGCCCAGCCAGGTCTATCACCAGGTGCAGGAGGCGCTGGCGCAGCGGGAGATAAGGCCGGACGTGGTGGCCGAGGTGCAGGACGTGGAACTGGCGCGCCGGCTGGCGCTGGCCGGGTACGGTATCGCCCCGCTGAACGAGTATACCGTCGCGTCAAGTCTCCCTGCCGGCCGCCTCAAGGTGATAGCGGCCAGCCGGGGGTTCGGGATCCGCGAATCTATTTATCTTGTCACGCGGAAAAGGAGGTGGCCTAATCCGATGGCGGACAGGCTGGTGAAGAACTTCCGCGCGCTGTTCACCGCTAAAAGCGGCCGAGTTTCTCCGCTACTATAAGCCTGGCTCCGGTGTTCTTTATCACTTCCTCCACCGTGGTGTCCTCGGCTATCTCTTCCAGCACCAGGCCGGCTTCCGTCGCCCTGATGAAGGCCAGTTCGGTGACGATAAGGTTCACCTGCTTCGGCGCGGTGAGCGGGAGGGAGCACTTCTTCACGATCTTGGGTTCGCCGTGCTTGCTGACATGCTCCATCGCGATCACGACGTTCTTGGCGCCCACGGACAGGTCCATGGCCCCGCCGATGCCGGGGATGAACTTCCCGGGGATGGTATAGTTCGCCAGGTTCCCCTCCTCGTCCACTTCGAGAGCGCCCAGTATCGTGTAGTCCAGGTGGCCGCCGCGTATGATGGCGAAGGACATGGAGGAATCGAAGCAGCAGCCGCCCGGCACTATCGTGGCCGCCTCGCCGCCGGCGTTCACCAGGTTCGGGTCTTCCTGGCCGGGCTGCGCGGGCGCGCCCAGGCCGATGAAGCCGTTCTCCGAGTGCAGGAGTATCCCCTTGCCCCCGGGAATGAAATTCGTCACCAGAGTGGGGATGCCGATGCCGAGGTTGACTATGGAATTATCCGGCAGTTCCCTGGCTATCCTTTTCGCTATCCTGAGCCTCATATTGTCTTCCATATTATTTCCCCCCTTTCACGGGTTTAGCGACCGGCACGAGAGTATGGATGAAAACGCAAGGGAAGGTCACTTTTTCCGGGTCGAGCCCGCCGGGCTCCACTATCTCCTCCGCTTCCATGATCACGTGGTCCGCGGCCATCGCCATGGCTACGTTGAAATTCTTGGAGGAACCGGCGGAGAAGCCGTTGCCGTACTTGTCGGCCCTGTTCGCCTTCACGACGGCGAAGTCCGCTTTCAGCGGTTTTTCCAGCAGATATTTTTTGCCGTCCACCGTAAGCACTTCCTTGCCTTCGGCGATGGCGGTGCCCAGCCCGGTGGGGGTGAGCACGCCGCCCAGGCCGGCGCCGGCGGCCCTTATCCTCTCGACGAAAGTGCCCTGGGGTACCAGCTCTATCTTCACTTCGCCGGATTTCAGCTTCTCGCCCATGATCCGGTTCATGCCGATATAGGAGCCTATGAACCTGGAGACCCTGCCCGCCATGACCAGCTTGATGATGCCGGTCTCCTCTTTCGAGGTGTCGTTGGAGATGATGGTGAGGTTCTTCAGCCCCTTTTCGTAGATGGCGTCGAGGACGGCCAGGGGGCGGCCGCAGGAAATAAAGCCGCCTACCATTATGGAACAGCCGTCCCTCATGTTCTCTATCGCCTGCTGCGGTGTCTTGATGGGTTTCATCGTCCCTCCGGCTTAACTTTGCAGATTAAATTATAACAAAATTTTTGTATTATTACGGTTGCTATGAATTAAGGAAATTTATGCATAATGTCCACGTTGACCACCGCGGATCGCTCATAAAGGGGAACATGGCCCGCATCAGGCGGAAGGTCCTCGTCATGAGCAATAAGGGCGGGGTGGGTAAGAGCACCATTGCCGTCAACTTCGCGGCCCTGCTGGCCTCGCGCGGCCTGATGACCGGCCTCCTCGACATAGACATACACGGCCCCTCCATAGCCCGCATGACCGGCCAGGAAGGCAGGCCCCATGTTTCGGAGGGGAAGTTCATCTACCCGCTGGACGTGAACCCCAACCTCAGGATGATCTCCCTGGACGCCGCTCTCCCGGGCGTGAAACCGTGATAAGGACCCTGCTTCTTCTCGCCCTGCTGGCCCCGGCGGCCGGGGCTGAGTTCAAGCCTTTCGGCTCGCTGGCCGCCGACGTCCCGCCGCTGAATTTCTGCGCCTCGGGGAAATTCCTGGTGTACCTCGGCAGCTGCTCGCCCGGCGGCAAGATGAAGGACGTGATCAGTTCCAAGGCCTGTTCCGATATAGGCGGGCTGCTTTCGCAGGGCCTGCCTGTGCTCTACCCGAACGCGGCGGTGGAAGGCTATACCGGCCTGACCGCCGACGAGGTGACGCAGAGCCTGATGCGCCCGGGCGTGCTGGGCTTTTTCTTCGTCGGAGAGGGCGATACCAAGGGAGCCTTCATAACCGGCCCGCAGCGGGAGCGCGTCTACCCGGATATCTCGGCCTGCCTGTCCAGCTACGACCTTTTCGCCGGTTTCACTTCGCACAGCAAGTATTCCCCGGTCTCGCCCGCCCCCAAGGCCGACCGGGCGCTGGTGATCAGCCGCACCCAGACCCTCTACGGCGGCGCCGGCGCCCCGGCCGATTCCTGGCCGAAGCTGTGCAAGCCGCGCCTGAGCCTGGTCTACCCCACGCGCACTTTTGCGGGGCGCATGAAGGACGACGCTAAAAAGTTCCTGAATTTGCTGCAGGAGGAGAAAAGAAAGCACGTGCTCAAGACGCTGGGCACTATCTGCGACAACTGCCCGGGGCATGTGGCCGCCAATAACGAGCTGGCGCAGTTCTGCCCGCCGGCCTCGAATATCTGCAAGCTCAGAAAGATAGTTCCGGGTTCCGAAGAGTTCGTCCTGAAGAATTATTGCCTCGCCCTCGCGCCCGCGCCTTCCCGCTGATTACAGGGCTCAGGAAGGGACAGTATGGGCAGATTCCTTCCCCCCTTGTGGGGGAAGGTTAGGATGGGGGGATAGCTGCTCACAACTTGAACTTGGGCAGCTTCACCTTGCCGGGGGTGAGGCCTTTTAGAAGGCCCTCGCTCAGCGCCGATATCCTGGATTCCGCTTCTTTGAGCTTGCCCCCCAGCTCGGCCTGTTTGGACGCGGCCAGGCCGTCCAGTTTGGCGCGGTAGGGCTGCAGCGCTTCGTCCACCTTCTTCTCGGCCGCCTCGCGGGCCTTCTTCGCTTCGGCGCCCATGGCCCCGGAGAAGGCTTTGGAAAGGGCGTTGGCCAGGTCCGTTCTTATCGCCAGCTTCGGGCTTTTGATCGTGCCGGAGATGTCTGTCTCGATAAGCGCGGAGGAAAGGCCGGCGAAGGAGGACTCCACCGCCGAGCGCAGGGGCGCCGCCTTTATATTGTCCGCCTTGGGCTTGAAAGAAGCGCCGGCCAGGCGGGCCGCCGCTTTCCCCTCTATTTCTTCGCCGGACGTCTTAAGCGAGGCTTCAAAAGCGCCGGTGCCGCCTGTGATGTCCACCAGGAAAGAGGAAGGCGAGCCGAGCTGCATTTGTTTCACCGGCATGCCTGTGAAAGAAAGCTCCGAAGCTGTTTTCAACCGCTCGCCGGCGGCGTCCACCGAGGCTTTGAAATCCAGCCTGCGGGCGCCTTTGGCGCCTTTTATCAGGATGGTGGTCGGGCGCCCGTAAACCTGCGGCTGCGTGGTCAGGCCCTCGACGGCGCCGCTGTATTCCAGCGGGTCTTCCGTCCCGAGTTCCCCCGTCAGCGCCAGCCTGCGCACGAGGACCGTCGGGTAGGACTTTTCACTCGGAAAATGCACTACGCGGCCTCGCGGGGCCTCGTTCTTCAGCACGCCCTTCGTGTTAGCGGGCATATATTTGCGGGCCAGGGCCAGCCATTTCATGGCTTTGGCGGTCTTCTCCGCTATCGCCGGGCCGGCCAGCATGCGGGCCAGGGACTGGGTGTCCAGCGACGGCAATTTCAGTTTCGCCAGCACGGCGGCCAGGTCCCGCTTGCGCGCTTCGTCCACCGCCTTGAAGGAGTCCTTCGCCCTCGCCAGGGCGGCCTCGGTCTCCTCTTTGTCCTTTTTAAAATCCGCGGTCAGCTTCTTCACTTCCTTCCCTATCTCGGCGTAGTCTTTTGCCTGGTTGGTTATGTTCTTCTCGCCCTTAGCCTTCTCGTAGCGCGCTTTCAGCGCTTCCAGGCCGGCCTCGTACTTCTTCGTGTCCAGACGCGAAGAGATATTCTCATAGTCCTTCTTGTAGCTTTCCTCCAGCTCTTTTGCCAGTTTCACCGAGCCCAGCTCGCCGGGGTCCACCTTGTGCTCCGCGGCGGCCCCGGTCTTTACGTCGGCCGCCCGCTCCAGCGCGAAATCCTTCGACTCATTTTTGAGCCCTTCCACCAGCGGCGAGGGCGGCTCCGGCTTCGCGGAACGCAGTTTCCCCGAGGTCTTCCTGGGCGCGCCGAAGCGCAGGCCTTTGAGGGCGGCGCTGTCCACCACCAGCTTTTTCTCCAGCAGCGGGGCGCCTTCGGCCGCGAAGGAGAGTTCCGAGAATTCCACCAGGTTCCGGTATTCCTCTTTCGGATCCGCCACGGCGAGGCCGGTGATCTTCAGCGAGGGATGGAGGAAGCCGGTCTTGAGCGAGGCTATCTCGGCTTTAGCTTTGGCGCCTTTTTCCATTCCTTTGATCAGGCCCCACTTCAGCAGCGGGTCGAAGGCGAAAAAGAAGAAGGCCCAGAGCAGGAGGAGCAGCGTGAGGCGGGGAGCTACGTACGACCAGCGCATATCAGGCGGCCCCCTTGAAATACCAGTCCAGCAGCCAGGAGGCCTTCAGGCCTTTTACCAATTTGGAATTCATCACGCGGTCGCGGAATTTCTCGTTATAGAAGACGCCGAAACGGCGGCCGGCGAAATAGACAGGGGCGGCGAGCAGGGCGCCGAGGATCAGGCCGCCGGGAACCACGGTATTGTTGAAGCCGGTCCAGGGCATGACCGGCATATTGTAGAGCTCCGTCCAGAGCGGGCGGAGGGCCTCGCTGGTCAGCAGCGCGTAGCCCAGCGGATCGCTTAGCTTATCCAGCAGCGGGTTCGCCAGGCTGACGGCGAAGACGGTCAGGATGGCCATCGGGATGTTCACCCGCGTGGCCATCAGCAGGACTATCAGGAGCTGGGCGGTCAGGGTGGCCTTGGGCAGCAGGCCTATCAGGAAGCCGAGCGTTATGCCGGCCCCTATCTGCCCCGGCGTGGTTTCCGCCGTGAGGCCCTGGACGAACTGTCTTAGCAGCGCGAGTGGGTTCATAGGAGTAATATATTAAACCTTAGTATAATTTGCAAGATGAAGGTATTCGAGGTCCTGCTAATCGCGCTGGGGCTGTCCATGGACGCTTTCGCCGTAGCGGTGGCCAGCGGCGCCGCGATGAAGCGCCTGCGCCTGCCGGACGCGCTGAAGATGGGGCTCTTCTTCGGCGGCTTCCAGGCCCTGATGCCGGTACTGGGCTGGGCCGCCGGCCTGAGCATGAAAGACGCCATCTCCGGCTGGGACCACTGGATAGCTTTCACGCTGCTTTCCCTCGTCGGAGGGAAGATGCTTTACGAGTCCTTCAGGTTCAAAGAGGAGGAAGACTGCGGCGCGGAGAAGCCCTGCCCATTCGACACGGGCACCCTGACCGTCCTCGCCATAGCCACCAGCATAGACGCGCTCGCGGTAGGCCTGACTTTCTCCATGCTGCGGGTTTCCATAATCGCGCCGGTCCTGACCATCGGTCTTGTGACCTTCGCGATGTCGGTAGCCGGGGTGAAGCTGGGCTCGAAGTGCGGCCACTTCTTCGAGCACAGGATGGAAGCCGCCGGCGGCTTCATCCTCATCGCCATCGGCTTCAAGGTCCTGGCCGGGCACCTGGGGCTGTTTTGATCACGGCTTCCTGAACCACTTCTCCTTGCCGTACAGCTTCTGCATGCAGTCCTCGCAGAGGCCGTGCGTGAACCGCGCGTTGGACCGCTCCTCCAGGTAGGTCTCGACTTTCTGCCAGAAGCCTTTGTCGTCGCGGATCTTCTTGCACTGCGCGCAGATGGGGATCAGGCCCTGCAGCGTGCGCACGTCCTTGAGCGTTTCCTCGAGCTGGGCGTTCTTGCCTATCAGGTCCAGGTGCCCGGTGATGATCTCGCCGAATTCCTCCATCAGGCGTATTATATTCCCCTCGAACTTGTTCGGCTTCCGGTCGAAAATACAGACGCTGCCGAAAATATCCCCGCTGGGGTGGAAGATCGGCACGCCCGCGTAGGCTATGAAGCCGGCCTTAGCGCCTTCGCTGTCCCTCCAGAAATCGCTCTTCGTGGCGTCGGGTATTACGAGCTTTTCCCGGGATTCTATCACCGCCGCGCAGTAGACCTTGAGGCCCGGTCCCAGTTTTATGATATCGTCGGGCGCGAAGTACTTGTCCGGGCCCCGGTCCGGCGCTATGACCCTGATGCCGTCCTCTTCGGCGATGGTTATGGTGGCGGCGGGCACTCCGGCCAGCTGGGCCAGCAGGTCCGCTATGTTCCGCCATTTCTGCAGCGCGATAGCGGGAATTCTCGGTTTATCGGTGTCGGACATAGTTCCTCTTTAAAGCGGCAGCTTGGAGACCGAGACCCAGTACTGCTCGAACCTGCGCGCGAGCTCCAGGAAATCCTCCAGCGAGGAGGGCTTGGTTATGTAGGAAGCCGCCCCGTTCTCGTAGCTGCGCAGGATATCCTCATGCCTGGAGGAAGTGGTCAGCATCACCACCGGGATGGCGCGCAGCGCCGGGTCCGCCTTCAGGCGCTTGAGGAGCGATATCCCGTCCATCAGCGGCAGCGTGATGTCCAGCAGTATGAGGGAAGGCCGGAGGGGCTTGCCCCCGCCTCCCGGCGCGGAAAGCAGGTCCAGCGCCTCCTGCCCGTCCCGGGCGATGTGGACCGCGGAAATGAACTTGAATTCCTTGAAGGCCCTCCGGGCTATCAGTACGTCGTCCTCGTTATCCTCCACGAGAAGCACGCTCAGTTTGCCGCTATTGTCGTTCATTGTTCCTCCTGAAATAGCGCTGAAGAGCTGAAGCGCTGAAGTAAAGCACTAAGGCTTTTTACTGAGGTCCGCCGGGATCAGCGCGTAGAACACGGAGCCTTTCCCCTCTTCCGACTCGACCCAGATCCTGCCGCTGTGCTCTTCCACTATCTTCTTCGCTATGGCCAGCCCGGCGCCGGTGCCGCCGCCGTATTCCTGGCGCGAGTGCAGGCGCTTGAACATCCTGAAGATCTCCTCGAAATACTGGCTGGGGACGCCTATCCCGTTGTCCCTTACCAGGAACTTCCAGTAGTACTCGCCGAACCGCTCCGCGCTTATCTCTATCTCGGGCGCCGGCTTGTCGTTGTACTTGACGGCGTTGCTGACCAGGTTCTGGAAGAACTGGCGGATCTTGACCGGGTCGCAGAAGATCTCGGGAAGGTCCCCGGAAACCTTCACCACGGCCTTGCGCTCCTCTATAAGTACCGAAAGCCCGGCCACCGCTTCTTCGGCCAATCTGGCGGTGGAGGCGTACTCGTAGGGATTGCGCACCCGCGCCACCCGCGCGTAGCTCAGCAGGTCGTCTATCAGCCGGCGCATGCGGCCCGACGCTTTCACTACCCTGGACAGGTAGTCCCCCGCCTGGGGGTCCAGTTTCGCTCCGAAGTCCGAAAGCAGCATGGCGGAGAACATCTCTATCCCGCGCAGCGGCTCCTTCAGGTCGTGAGAGACGGTATGGGCGAAGGCGTCCAGCTCGCTGTTGACCGTTTCCACTTCCTTCAGGTACTGCGCCATCCTGGCCTCGCTTTCCTTGTGCTGCGCCGTGTCCTTCAGCACCGAGACCACCTGCCTGCCGCCGGCCCCGCCGATAAAGGCGGCGGAAAGCATCACCGGCAGCCTTTTGCCGTCCCGGGCCTTGAACCAGAGGTCCAGCTCCTTGATATGGCCGCCCCAGGACAGCAGGGCGAACGGTTCCGCCGCGCCTTCCGTCTGCGGCTCCAGCAGTTCCCTGAGGTTGCGCGAGCCCGGCGGGAGGAAGTCGTAGCCGGAGAATTCCGCGGCGGCCCGGTTGCCTTTGAGGATATTGCCGGCCTCGTCGGTGATCAGCAGCGGGTCCGGCATGCTTTCCAGCACCGAGTCCAGGTATTCCTTGGAGACCGTGGTCTCGGAGAGGCCGCGGCTCAGCTTGTTGAAGCTCACCGCCACTTCCCCCAGCTCGTCCCTGGAGATCACCGGCACCGAAAAATCATAGTTCCCCTCGCGGACCTTGCGTATGCCTTCCTTGAGCAGGTAGACCTGCCGCAGGATTACGCTGGCGAAGAACGTGGATAGCGCCGTGGCCGCGGCCGCTATCAGCACGGCCAGTATCAGCAGCTTGAAAGTTATGTCCTTTTCCGCCTTGCGGGCCGGGGTGAGCGGCAGCCCGGCCCTGAGGAAGCCCGCGTTCTCCCCCGGCGCGTCCGGGCCCTGGAAAAGCAGCTCCTCGCCGGAAGACCCTTTCTGCCTCGGAAGAGGGATGACGGTTTCGACTATCTCTTCCCCGTTGTGGAAGAGCCTGCGGAAGTGCGGCGCGCCGGTGCGCAGCCCCTTCAGCATAAGCGGGTCGGCCAGGCGCGTGCCGGTCAGAGCGACGTTGGTATGGGCGAGGACCGTGCCGTCCGTAGCGGCCAGGCCGGCGAAGACCGAGCCGGTCTTCTGGGAAAAGGCGTGAAGGGCCTTGATGCCGTCCAGCTCCTTGCCGGACAGGAAGGCCTTTTGAAAGGCCGGGGCCAGGTCCCCCGCCGCGGCCGCGGCCGAGTCGGCTATCTGCGCGCTCATGGCTTCTGAAACCGCTACTCCGGAGAAATGGATGTTTATCCAGAAGGCGGAACCTATCAGGAGCAGGATGAACACCACTGTCTTGAAGTAGAGTTTCATGGGAACAGGTAGCCGGCTTCGTCCAGCACGGGGCCGGGGAACTCTATGCCTAATTTCTTCGCCGCGGCGGCATTGAGGGTCAATTCGGTCCTTTCGGGGTATACCGTCCCCGGAACGGCCTCGCCCCTGTCGAGCGCGGCCGCGGCCCTGGCGGCGGCCTTTCCTATTTCGGCGAAGCTGATCCCGAACGAGGCGAGGGCCCCCTCGCGGGTCATGCTCTTGGTCGAGCCGTAAAAAGGGATATTATTGTCCCAGGAGAACTCGCGCAGGATACGCAGGTTCTCTTTCGTTACTATGAGCGGGTCCGGCGGCAGCCAGAGGGCGTCGGCCTCGCCCAGCGCGCCGCGGAGCGCGCCGGGAAGGGAGTCCGGGCCTTCGAGCCTGAACGGCGTGACCTGGACGCCCTGCCGGGCGCCTTCCTCCATGGCCGCCTGCTCGTACGGGGCATAGCCGGGAGCGCTCCATAAGATGCGGAGGTGTTTCAGCCCGGGCTGGATCCTCCTGATCTTGGCCAGGGTGGCCGGGAAAGCGGGTGTCAGGGCTATCCTGACCTCCCTGGCTTCCCGCGCCGCGGGTTTTACCGAAAGGCCCGGCGCGAGGCAGTAAATTATATTTATCCCGGCGGGGTAACTATATCCCGCCGCCTTTCCTCCGAAGGTCACCAGCAGTTTTACTTTCTCGTCTATCACGGGTTTCTGCCTGGAAAGATCGTAGCGGACGACTTCGCCGCCGTAGGCCGCCTGGAAAGCGGAGAAGGCTTCCAGGTAGGCGCCGCTGTCCAGGGAAAGCACGGCCGCCGTGTTCTCCGGCGCGGCTGGATAGGCCGGCGCGGCCGGGAAAAGGAGGAAAGCGGACAGCAGAGCGGGTTTCATCGTTTAAAAACGGTACTCGAAGTTATACTCGAGCCGGCGGCCGGTATAAAGCGGCACCGTCTCCACCACGCGCTGGCGCACGTATTCCGGGAACATCACGGCCCGGCCGGTCAGGTTCCTGACCGCCAGCGCGTGCCGCACTGCGCCTTTTTTATACCCCGCGCCGGCGTCGGCCCAGAACTGGGAGCCGATATCGCCGCGCAGCGAGCGGTTCCGGCCGTAGCCCGTAACGCGGGAGGAGACGTAGAAATTCCCTATATCGCGGGAAAAGCCGGCGGAAACGGTGTAGGCCGGCACGTATTTGAAGTTCCAGGAACTGCCGCCGGTCAGGCCGAAAACCCCCGGCGCCGGTATCGTATGCTCGTCGCCGCGGCTGCCCCGGAGGAACGTAGCGGCCGCGAAGGCCCGGGTCCGCCTGGACTCGTAGCGTCCCTCCAGCTCCACGCCGCTCGAGCTGTAAGCGGGGGCGTTCGCGTAGAAGTTTATGTTGGTGTAGACCGTGCCGTCCCGGGTGAAGTTGCCGAGGTTCCGGAAAATGGAGTCCCGGTACCTGGTGTGGTAGGCGGTAAAATGGCCGAAGAACCTGCCGCCGGAGGCCAGGCAGGAGAGTTCGAAGGTCTCGGCTTTTTCCGGCTTCAGGCCCGGATTCCCCACCACGGTCACCGGCGCCGGCTTGAAGAACCGCTCGAACGGGGTCGGGGAACGGAAGGACTGGCTGAACATGGCCTTGAGACTGTGGCCTTCGTCGAACAGGCGGACGGCCGACACCCTGGAGGAGAGGTTGTCGCCGGCGCCGGTATTGTGGGTGTAGCGGCTGCCGGCCAGCAGCTTCCAGTCCCCGCTTTCATACCCCAGCTGCGAATGCGCCGAGCTCTCCGCGCTGACCCTGTCTCTCAGGCTGTTGTCCCATACCGGGACGTCGGTGTTGCTGTAATAGTTGAGGTAGCTCCGGGCGTGGCGGTATTCGTGCGTTCCGCCGCCCTCCAGGTAAAAGCCTTTCCCCAGTTTCCTCCGGCCGCTCAGGGTGTTCACGAAGCGCGCGCCCTCTATGTCGGAGCGCACATTGTCATTGGCGTCGCGGGGGATATTGCGCCGCTGCCAGTCATAGGTCACCGTATATTTAAGGTCTCCCCAGCCCGGCGCGAAGTCATGGAGGTAACTCGCCAGGGCCGCTTCCCGGACCTGGCTGAAGAGCTCGCCGCTGGCCAGCGTGATGGTGTTCCCCAGGAAATTCTGTTCGCCGCGGGAAACGTTGACCAGGACGGTGTCGTTCCCGCGGCTGCCCGTGAAGTTGAAGCTGCGGGCGTTCAGATACTCCTTCACGGCATTCGCCGCCCGGGCCTCGTCCCGGAACCTGAACATCGGCTGAGCCCTGTTATACGAGTCCGCCGCCAGCGTGTAGGAGGCCTTTTTTCCTTTCCAGGCGTAGAGCCCGCCGGCGCGCGACACGTCGGCGTTCCCGCCGTAGCCGCCGGCCGCCGAGCCCAGGCCGCCGCTGAGCAGGCCCAGGCTCTTGTTCTCTCCGGCCGGTTCGCGCAGCACTATGTTGATCGCCCCGGTCAGGGCGTTGGACCCGTAGAGCACCGAGGCCGGGCCCAGCAGCACCTCTATGCGCTCGACGGCGTCGATCCCCACCCTGTCCAGGTCCCCCTCGCCGGTTACCGCGTTCCACATAGGGACATTGTTGATCATCACCAGGACCTTGTCCGCGTAGTGCTCCTGCAGAGCGCCGCGGATGGTCGGGAGATTATGCAGCAGGTAGGTGCGCAGCACCATCATGCCGGGCAGGGTCTCCAGGGCGTCGGCTACGGAGGCGAAGTTGTAGCGCTCTATCATGGTCCTGTCTATCACCGTCACGTTGGAGACGCTGTCGAACACGGTCTCCGGTTTGTCGGCGGCCACCGTCAGGTTGCTGGCCTCTTCGGCCATGAAGCTCCAGAACTCGGAGCTCTCGTCCTGCGCCGCCGCCGGCCGCGGCGCCGGGAGGGCCGCGATGAACGCCAGGCTGAATATCAGTTTTTTATTCATATCCGTCCTCAGGGAAAAAGATAATCCGCCTCTTCCAGCACCGCGCGATGGAACTCCAGGCCGCATTTCTTCGCCGCGGCGGCGTTCAGCGTTATCTCCGGTGTCCCGGGAAATACCAGCTCCTGGACGTCCTCGCCGGAGTTCAGCCGCCCCGCCGCCAGCGCGGCGGCTGCGCCCATATCCCTGAAGCTGACGCCTACGGAGGCGACGGCTCCCTCCCTGGTCATCCCCTTGGTGGAACCGTAGAAAGGCAGCCCGTTGGCCCAGGAGAACTCTTTCAGGATCAGCAGGTTCTCAGCGGTGACCAGCAGGGGGTCCGGCGGTATCCAGAGCGCGTCGGCCTCTCCGAGCGCCTGTCTGAGCTGGCCGGGTATTTCATCCGACGACATCAGTTGCGGCGCCGTGATCTGTATCCCCAGTTTTTCCCCTTCGGTCCTGAAGGTCTCCTCGTACCGGGCATAGTACGGGGACATCCAGAAGATCTGCAGGCGCTTGAGCCCCGGCTGTATCCGCTTCAATCTGCTTAAAATGACGCCGAAATCCGGGAGCAGGCGTATCTTGACGGCCTTTCCCGGCGGCCGGGCTTTGAGGAGGACGCCGGGCGCCATGACGTAAACTATATTGGAGCCGGACGGCCAGGGATAGCCGGCGGCTTTGCCGCCGAAGGTCACTATGGTGACCGTGTCCGGTGGCAGAACCGGCTTTCCCTTCGAGAGGTCGAAGTAAGGCACGCTTTTCCCGTAGGCGGCCTGAAAAGAGGAGAATGCCTCCAGGTAGGCGCCCCCCGCGGAAGAGAGTACGGCGGCAGTATCTCCGGCCGCGGCCGCGTTAGCGCAGGCCAGCAGGACGGGAAGGAAAGCCGGACCGCGTTTAGAAAGCATAGACCGCCTTCAGGAAAATTTCGCGCGAGGCGGCGGGCAGCGGGGCATGCTCGCTGTTATAAGCCTGGATATAGGAGTAATTGGAGCCGAAGAGATCGTATGCTCCCAGTCCGAGTTCAAGGCCCTTCGTGAAGCAGTCCTTCATGGAGAAATAAATATTGGCCTGGGTCAGGGCGCTATATGACCGGGTAGCGCCGGAAGCATAATAGCCGTAGCGCTTGGAAAGGTAGATGATAGAGGGCGAGGCCGTCAGCCTTTCGCCGAACTGGTAGCGCGAGTTCAGCACCGCTTTATGCTTGGGGAAAGCCAGAGCGGCGGAGGAGTCCGTGAGCGGCTTGTAGACGTCCACCCGGTTCTTGTCCGAGCGGTACGTGGAGTAGCCCAGCTCCAGGAAATCGCCTTTTTTCTTGAACTTGAGGGCGAGGCCGTAGCCCCGCGTGCCGGTCCTGGAATAATTTAGATAATTTTCGGTGTCGGCTACGGGGTCGTAGAAGAATATTATCGGGCGCTTGATGGTGATATCGAAGACGTCAGCGGAAAGGAAAAGCGCTTCGCTTGCCTTGTAGCCGGCCTCGAATTCCGCGGTGGTGGTCCGCTCCGGCTTTATGGCAGGGTTGAGCCTGATGTTCTCTATGGAGGGAGCCCGGAAAGCTCCGCTGTAGATGGCCTTGAAATGGAGATCCTTCAGCAGTTTAGTGACGGCCAGCCTGGGGACGAGGGAGGGACCGGTGTGGGAGTGCCTGTCGATACGCCCGCCGGCGATCAGGTTGAAGATATCCATATTCATCGCCGTCTGGGCGAAAAAGGCGAGGTTATCGTACCTGGCCCCGGTCCTGGTCCCGGAATAGGCCGAGCCCGCCCCGGTGGCCCCGCCGACATCCACCATGTCGTGGGTGAATTCCGCGCCGCCCAGCAGACTGACCTTGTCCGACGGCTCGTACAAAGCGGTGAAGCCGCCGGTGTATCTTTTTACCGTCTTATCATAGGGGAAATGCTCGTCGATCTCCTTCCAGGGCCGGGAATACTGGTAAGCGAGCCCGGGTTCCAGTTTCAGGTTCTCCGCGGCCCTGAAAGAGTATTTAGCCTCGAAAGAGTAAACCGGGAATTTTACCCTGGTCCCGCCGGTAGAGAGCAGGCTGGTGAAGTGGTCCCTTTCAACCTGGGAATAGTCGTCCGCAATGAACCGCAGGGAGAGGCCTTTCGTTTCCAGGGAGAGGTTCAGGTTCTTCGAGTCCAGGCCGGAATCCCCGTTCATGCCGTAGGAGTCGCCGGCCAGGTCCCGGTACCGTCTGTCGCTGCGCTGGGCGGAGGAGACATGGGCGAGGGCGGAAAATTTAGTTTCGCCGTAAACCTTGCCGAAAGAATAGCCGGCGAATTCCCTGCCCCGGGCTTCCCTCATCTGCCCGTAGCCGGCATAGACCCGGCTGCCGTCCAGGAACCGGGCCGTTTTTGTGACGATATTTATGACGGCCAGCTCCGCGGCCCCGCCGTAGATCACCGAGCCAGGCCCCCTTATAATTTCGATCCTCTCCATCTGGTCCACGGGGAACCTGTCATACTGGATGGTGGAATATAAGAGCTCATTGTAGGGCTGGCCGTCCCAGAGGAGCAGCACCTTCCCCTCGTTGCCGGAGTTGCCTTTCACGCCGAGTCCCAGGTTGCCCTGCACGTCCACCGTGAATTCGAAGTCCGGCACCAGCCGCAGCAGGTCGACCAGGTCCCTCGCGCCGGAAAGCCTTATGTCCTCTTCGGTCATGACGGTGACCAGCCCCGGGGTCTCGCGCAGTCCCATGGGCGTGAGGGAGGCCACGGAAGTCTTGAGATTGAGAAGTTCTTCCAGGCTGGCGCGCTCCAGGTTGAAGAACTCCGATTCATCGGTAACGGAGGAGCCCGCCAGCGCGGGAAGCGGCGCGGCTAAAATAAGCAGGCACGTCAAAAAGCGGATCATTTCCCCCCCGAAACGGCTTATGGCAGTACCTTGGGCTTGCACGGCACTATGAATACAGCGGCGATATAGGCTATCGCGCCGGGGACCACCGCCGTGGCCAGCAGCAGGAACACGAAGGCCAGGCGCAGAACCACCGGGTCCACGCCGAAGTATTCGCCCAGCCCGCCCAGCACCCCTGCCAGCACCTTGTTGGTATCGCTGCGGTATAAATGCTTCATGCCTACATCTTATAATATAAATGATAAATCTTTACCACTATACCCTGTGAAACCAGTTCCGATAAAATAGTAATATGAAATGATGACCGCGGACGTGATAATAGTGGGCGCCGGAGTCACCGGCGCCGCCATCGCAAGGGAGCTTTCCCGCTATAAATTAAAGGTCCTCGTCCTGGAAAAGGAAGCCGAGCCCGCTTTCGGCGTCTCCAAGTCCAACAGCGGCATCATACACGCCGGGACCCAGACCCCCCCCAGTTCCCTGAAGGGCTGGCTCTGCGTGGAGGGCAACCGCCTGATGCGCGAGGAGATAGCCGCCGACCTGGGCCTAGATTTCGCATGCTGCGGCCAGCTGATAGTCGTTTTCGACCTCGCCGACCTCCCGGAGCTTGAGAAAATAAAGAAGGACGGCGAGGAGCTAGGCGTGCGGGGCCTGGAGCTGGTGGACCGGGGCTGGCTGGACGCCAACGAGCCGAACCTTGGCCCGGACGTCAAAGCCGCCCTGCTGGTGCCTTCGGCGGGGATCATAAGCCCCTACCGGTTCGTCTACGCCCTGCTCGAGAACGCCGTAAAGAACGGCGCGGAGCTCAGGACCTCCCGTAAAGTCACGGCGATACGCCGGCCCGCCGCGGGCGGTTTCGAAGTGGTGGCCGGCGGGGAAGTCTTCAGGGCGCGCTTCCTCGTGAACGCGGCCGGGCTTTACGCCGACGAGATCTCCGCCCTGGCCGGCGCCCCCGCCTTCAAAATAACCCCGCGCAAAGGGGAGGAATACCTGCTGGACAAGAAGCGCGGGCACATCTCCAACCGCATACTCTTCCCCCTCCCCTCCGGGACCTCCAAGGG
>JACQPH010000137.1 GCA_016207645.1 Elusimicrobiota bacterium | reverse complement strand
GCGAGCGTCAGCGAGCTTTCCCCATAAGGAACATTCCCATCGCCCTGACAGAAACAATGAAACCGCACTAAAACTGATAGCGGGCGACTCGCGAGAGTCAGCGAGCTTTCCCCATAAGGAACATTCCCATCGCCCTGACAGAAACAATGAAACCGCACTAAAACTGATAGCGGGCGACTCGCGAGCGTCAGCGAGCTTTCCCCATAAGGAACATTCCCATCGCCCTGACAGAAACAATGAAACCGCACTAAAACTGATAGCGGGCGATGGGAATCGAACCCACATAACAAGCTTGGAAGGCTAGTGTTCTACCATTGAACTACGCCCGCGTCCGCTATTGAACTATACCCGCAGAACATAAATTATATTTATTTACGCCTTCCCAGTCAAGAAAACGCCGCCGCCCTTCCTTTTATTTATATAATAACGTAGCTCAGGGGGCCAGGCATGTACCAGAAGGATTCGGGCGATAAAAAATACTACCGGGTGCTGAACATCCTCAACAGGCTGAACGAAGGCCCGGTGCGCGTAACCGACCTTTCCGCCGAATTCGGCGTCACCGAGCGCTCCATCCAGCGCGACATAGAGCGCATTAACCTCACCGGCTTCCGCCTGGACACCCCCCAGAGAGGGGTCTATTCCTTCGCCGGCGGGGTCTCCCTCAAGAATTTCAACCTCACCGGCGAGCAGCTCTCCGTGCTGGTGCTGATGAGCGAAATGGCGGGCGGCCTCGGCGGCGCCATCAAGGAAGCCTTCGACAAGGTCTTCGCCAGGGCCACCGCCGCCGGCGCCGGCGATTCCCCCTTCTACTCGGTCGGCGCCAGGGTGCTGAACCCGCTCACCCGCAAATTCTACGAGGACATCGTTTTCGCGCTGGAGCACGATAAAAAGCTGAAAGTGCGCTACGCCGCCGCCGAAGGGGTGAAGGAGAAGGTGCTCTGCCCGGTAAAGCTCCTCGCGAGCGAGAATTTCTTCTACATGCTCGCCGCCGACGGCGGCGGCAAGGCCGGCCGCTTCCGCAAATACCGCGTGGACCGCATAAAGCGCCTGGAGATCCTGCCCGAGGAATTCAAGCCCCCCACGCGGGAACAGGTAAAGAAGGTAATAGGCACGGCCACCACCATCTGGGGCGTCAGCGAAGGCAAAAAGACCGCCATAAAGCTCCGGGCCGAAGGCGCGGCCGCGGATTTCCTCCAGAGCAAGGAAATACTGCCCCGCCAGAAAGTCTCGAAGCAGGCGCAGGACGGCAGCGTCACGGTGAGCGCGGAAATACGCCATCCCATGGAAGTGGTGCCCCTGGTGCTGCACTGGATGCCGGAAATAACCATAATCGAACCCGTGGAATTCCGCGCGGAGGCGGAACAGCGCATAGCGGCCTACCTGGAAAAACAGAAAAAAAAGTGAGCCCTTAAATATCCGCCATGTTCGCCCCCCCGATAAAGTTCCCCTGTTTAGCCGCCCTCGCGGCCTGCTTCCTCGCGGCCTGCCTCCTGGGCGCGGAATGGGAGAAGAAACTGGAGATACTCCCGGCCGGACCCGACCTGCTGCGCGCGCAGTCTTCCGACGAGGAGGAAGAGGAGGAGGAGGAAGAAAGCGAGGAAAGGGTATATACCAGCCGGGAAAAGCGCACCGAGAAAGGCACTTCCCAGAAGATCACCACCGAAGGAAATTCCCTCAAAGCGCGGTACGGCTTCATTAATTTCAACAAAGACAGGGTCACCGTCAACTTCGCCATGTCCGGGCGGGATTACATGAACTACCTGACCGGCTACGGCTATTCGGACCAGGAAATGAGCAAGCTCAGGGCCTGGCGGGAGAATACCCGGCAGGCCGCCTGGAAACAGGCCTACGCGAAAAGCGGCAAACCGGCGGCTGAAAAGGCCATAGCCGAAACGGACCTGGAATACGACACGAAACTGCGCGCCCTGCTGCGTTCCCGCGGCCTGGCCCTGCGCGCCGGCAACGTGGTGGAATGCGACATGCCCGTCATAGTGAAGCGGAACATAGCCCTGCTGAAACCGCTGGCCATGGCCCTGCAGAAGGTAGCCGTGGACAGGAAGTATTCGGAGGAAGACCTGATAGGGGCCGCCCTTTCGCTGGTGCAGACGGCTTTGCGTTACAAGATCCCCCCTATCATGGACAAAGGCCTGCATACCTGCGGCCTGCTGCCGCCGGCGAGGGCGCTGCTGAGCGGCTGGGGCGACTGCGACACCAAGACCGGCCTGCTGGCCTCCATACTGGGGAACTGGTCGGCTATGAGGATGGTGGGCGTAGCGGTGCCGGGGCATTACCTCATGGCCATAAGGCGCCTGCCCGGCAAGGGCGACATGTTCGTCCGGCATGAAGGCCTGGAGTACGTGCTGGTGGAGCCGGCCGGCCCGGCCTGGCTGGAGCCCGGCACGGTGGGCAGGGCGACGACGGCCCTGCTTTCGGGCTCGGAAGGCTACAAGATAGAACCGTTCTTTTAGAAGTCGGCGGCGATACTTTTCGGATATTTTCAGGAGGAAAGATGTTCAACACAAGACTGATAGTAAGCGTTTTCGAGTTCATCCTGGCGGTGGTGATGTCGGGGTTCATAATCTCGCTCACCTACCGGGTCTTCATCAAAGCCAACCCCGACTTCGACATGGAAGAGGAGATAAAGAAAGGCAACGCCGCCGTGGGCACGCTGGTGGCGGCCATCCTTTTTTCGGCCTCGATGATACTGCAGAAAGGCATGGGCTCGGTGGTGAGCATGTTCCGCATGCATATCTCGGCGCCCGGAGAAAGCTCCATGGGCCTGGGCAAGCTGGCCCTCCTCTCGGCGGCCCACCTCGGGCTCTCGATGCTGCTGGCCGTCATTACCATCTCCGTGACCCTGCGCCTGTTCGGCAAGCTGGTGCGCAGCCTGCACGCCGGCACCGAGCTGCAGCGCGGCAATATCGCCGTCGGCATAGTCCTCTCCAGCGTGGTGCTGGTGGCCGCCCTCTACGTAGGCGAAGGCGTCAGCGCCATCTCGAAAGCCCTCGTCCCCCAGCCCTCTATCGGCCAGATCGAGATAATGAAGTAACCCGTAAAGATCCCATAGCGGCGGAAACGAACCCGACACGCCCTTGTCGGGTTCGTCTGCTATGCTATGGGCATGAACAATAAAAACCGGAGTTCACTTATCAGCGCGCGCGCCGGGTTCCTCGGCGGCAGGTTCAAGGCCAGGCTGCGCGTATACACCCTGGGGGCGGGAGAGGAAGCTTCGCTTTACTTCTCCGTGCACCTCTGGCATGCGGCCACGCGGCGGCAGGAACAGCTGTCGCGCGACGCCGCTTTCGCGGCAAGGTAAGGAAGGGGGACTTATGAACTGGCAGTTAAAAGGCTGGATCAGCGGCGGCTACTGCGCCACGCGCGAGGACGGGGAAATAGTGTTCGTTTACAAAAGGCCGGACTGGGGCACGGGCATGAGCGGCCTGCGCCGCTTCTACGAACTGCGCAGCCACGGGCAGCTCGTGGCCAGGATAACTTCCGAGAATTACAGGCGGCCGCAGGTCAGGGCCGAATGGCTGGCGGAAACGGACCGCCCGCTCAATGAAACGGACCTGCTGGAAATAACCGAGGCGCTTAAATTATGACCGGACGCCTGCTATAATTATCACTGGATGAAAAAACCCTTCAGGCGCGCTTTCATCGAGATAACCAACAGCTGCGATCTGGCCTGCGGCTTCTGCGCTTCCACCTCGCGCCCTAAGGCCGATATGCCGCTCGAACTTTTCGAGAGCGCGGCGGCCCAGGCCGGGGAGCTGGCTTCCGTCATTTTCCCGCACCTGCTGGGAGAACCGTTGACGCACCCGCAGTTCCCGGAAATACTGGGCGCCTGCTCCAGGCTGGGGCTGAAGGTGAATCTCGTTACCAACGGGGCCCTGCTGGATAAATTCGGCCCCGGCGTTTTCAGGGAAAGCTCCCTGGGCCAGGTTTCCGTTTCCCTCCAGGCCTTATCCTGTCTCCCGCCCGCCCGGCGCGCCGAAAGCCTGGGCAGGCTGCTCGGCTTCGCCCTGCGGAAGCCGCCGGGACTGACCATCAGCTTCCGCCTGCGCGGAGAACCTTCGGACCCTTTCATAAAGGAAACGAAAAAAGCCCTGCTGGAGGTTCTGGCAATGGAAGGCGCTTGCGAAAAGGCGGGGGACGGGCTCAAACTGCGCGAAGGCGTATACCTGAATTTCGGAAGCATTTTCGACTGGCCGGGAGGCGCCGGCGGGAAGCCTAAAAAAGGCTGCCTGGGGCTGCGGCACCATTTCGGCATACTGAGCGACGGCAGGGTGGTGCCCTGCTGCGCGGATTTCGACGGGGCGCTGGCACTGGGGAATATCAGGGAAAGCCCGCTGGCCGCCATCCTGTCCGGCCCGGCGGCGCTGGCGCTGCGGGACAGCATAGCCGGCAAAACCCCGATGCCGGCCTATTGCGCGTCCTGCGGCTTCACCGCCCCGGACAGTTAAGGCGCTACGGCAGGGTGAACTCCCAGCCGCACCAGTATTCCGCCGGGTGCTTGTCCGGCGGGCAGGCCAGGCAATGGGTCTCTATGCGCGGGTCTACGGCGCGCGCGAAACCGGCGTATTCCACCACGCCCACGGATTTGCAGGGAAAATCCGGCAGCCCTTTCCTTTTGCGCGCCGCCTGCACGCGGCAATCCAGCATATAAAAGACCGCTTTTTTCTCGGTCAGGAGCTCGTATCTCTGCGAATTCAGGCGCGCGTAGAACCGGTGCTTCAGGCATTCCCCGAGCGCCTTCAGGCCGCCGCCGGGCGCCAGGCCCAGCCGCTCCATTATCCTTTTCGCCTCTATGACTGTGAATTTCTCCCAGGCCAGGGCGTCGGCCTTGACGGCCTCCTTCATGCCGTACGTGCTTTCCACGGCCTGGAACCAGAGCCCGTCGTGCGCCAGCCAGTTCTTCGCGTCGTCCACTATTATCTTTACCAGCTCTTCCCTGGGCAGGGCTTTGAGCAGTTCCACGCAGTCGTCGCCCCGCCGCCTAACCTCGTCCGCTGCTCCCATTTTCGGCTCCTTTCCCCCCGCTATTCCGGTATCTCCTTGCTCAGGCAGTGTATCGCCCCGAACTGCCGCCCGGCGCCGCCGGAATTCACCGGGACTACCTTGTAGCCTTCGGCCTCGAAAACCGCCTTCGCGGTCAGCATCTTGTCCTTCACGTCGTCCAGGTACATCATGAAGACCGTGTTATTGACTATCAGCACGTTGGCCAGCGAAAGATGCAGATCGTCGGGCACCAGCCTTATATTCTTGTAGCCGGCCTCCCTGAACGCCGGCACGAACTCCTCCTTGTTGGTCACCACGGTGTCGTTCTTCAGGAAGGTCAGGTACTCGTCCACGTGGCAGACGTCGGAGCGGCAGGGGAAGGTGACGGTCTTCGCGCAGTTGAAGGTGGCCTCGTACAGGGGGTGCCTGAACCCGGCCGAGAAGCAGCGCCCGGCGGCGTCCGCCATGATGTTCCCGCCCCGCAGCTGGCCGCCGGTCTCCGAGACGTCCAGGCTGTCTATGGTGGCCAGGCCGAAGCGGGCGTCCACCGCCCTGAGCAGGTCGTCCAGCGGCTTGCCGCGTATGACCATGCTGAAATTATCCCATTTGCCGGTCTCCAGGTTCTTTACCGGGAGCAGGCCGTAATCGCGGAACCAGACATGGTTGAGGTGCCTGTCCGCCTTCTCGAAAGTTTCCACGTAGGCCATGTCCCCGCCGAGCTCCCGTATTTTCGACAGCGAGTCGCGCAGGTCCCGCCCCGGATTGCCCACGAGTATGGCCTTAACCTTCATCTTGCTGAGCTCGGCCGCGGTAGTGTTTATGGCCGCCATGATCTCGGAGATCTCCATATTCCCGTAACCTTTGGCGTCGTCGCGGCGGGGATCGTACGGGGCGAGATAAACGGCTTTGACCCGGTCGAGAGCGGGAATATAGGGCCGGTACTTCCCGGCATTGGGCTGCTGCAGCACCACCGGCTGCTCCACATATTGCGGGCGGAAGGGTACGGCCATCTTCTCCGGCCCGCCCGGTTCCGAAACCCGCACTTCGCCTATCCGGTCCATCAGACCTTCAGAGGACAGGGGAGCCGGCGCCCGTTCGCCGGCGCCTGCGGCCGTTATGACGAATACAAGCAGAAAGAGGGATAATTTCATAATGTCTCCGGACTTGTTTGCCCGCGTAAATAGTATAGCACCGCCCCCTTGACGCGTCAAGGGGCATTCAGACCAGGGCGCGGGCCGCAATGAAAAAGGGCCCTGGCGCAAGAGCGCCGAAGCCCTTTCGGCCGTGCCGGGAAGACCCGGCGCGGCGAGCTAACTCTTATTGTCCGCCGGTATCGTCTTCCCCCCCTTTCTCCGCCTTGTTTTCAGGAGGGCTTGCCGCTTCGGCGTCATTCCCGGCCGCCGGCAGCCTGGCCAGGGCGTCCCTGGCGTCCTGGGCGAACACGCTGTCCGGGTTCTCCTTTTCGAAACCTGAAAGAGCCTTGCGGCCGCTTTCAATATCCCCGTCCATCACCAACTGGACGGCGTCCAGGAGCTGCTGCTTCTCGGCTTTTAGTTTTTTCTGCGCCTTCTCCGAAACGCCGCCTTTCCAGTAAAGGGCCGCGGCGTCGCCTCCCTGCTTAGCGCCCCTGACGGCGGCCACCGCGCTCACCCTGGTCTTCGACATAAGCTTGGTCTGTACCTTGGATCTAAGGCCTTTCATAAGGTCGCCGTACCAGCCTTTCCAGTTACCCGGTTCCTTTGCCATCAGGGAACCCGTTGAAAAGATAAATACCAACGCCAATAATGCTTTCTTCATAAAGCCGCACCTCCAGCCTCATTAATAGGATAGGTCATGATACCCCGATATTCAATGGACTGTTGGTTACATCAGGGGCTATCGGCTGAAAATAGGGATAGAGGCAGTCAATAGGATAGAGGAGTGGCGGATATTCCTATAGGGCGAATTTTCGCCGCGGATTCATGCCCTGAAAAGTTCGGCGAGGTCCTGGATGAACGGCTCAAGATAGCCGTCGTATAGTGCGCGCTCCCGCTTATAGGATTCGTTGTCCCGCAGGCGCAGCAGGCCCGTAGCGGTGGCGGCGGAGAAGTCCGCGGCGCGGCGAAGGGGTAGCGTGGCGGGCGGGCGCCGCTGATTTTTCCGCGCAGGTACTGGCTCATGCCGCCGCCCAGAACAACAGAGATGTTTTCCTTGTCCAACTCTCCGGCCAGTTCCGCCAGACAGGATATCAGCGGGTCTTTCTCGTGCGGGGTCATTTCCCCTCCAGTATGGCTTTGCGCACGGTATCGGAAATTTCCCGCTCGCGCTTGTCCAGGCGGGAGAGTTCCAGCCAGCACTGCAACGGGGAGGCCCACCGCTGGCCGCCTTCTTCTCTGGCATCGAAAAATGGGAATAAGTCGCCGGTGCGCAACGCGACCACGTTATAGAACTTTTCGTCCAGCGAATTCCACAGCGAGCCGAAGTCAGTGACGTAAACCTTTGTGGCGAAGCTGTCGGCCATTACGGCGTAGCGCCGGGCGGAGCTCTCACCGGAAATGACCCAGCTCCGCAGGCCAAGACCGTCGGGACCTTTTAAACCGGCGAAACTGTTCATGTCCGGGATCTTCAGTTTCAGGGTTTCGAGTATCTTTGGCGGGCGGTAGTTTTCCCCCAGCTTCTGCAGCAGCTTCTCCGGCTGAAGCAGGGCTATGCCGGCGCGATTTTTTTCTATTATCAGTTCTTCCGCAAGCCCCTTCAGCACTTTGGACACGGCCGACAACGAAAGGCCGCCGCCAAGCATTTGTATGGTCCGGGCCACCTCGTTGACGGAGCCGAAGCGCCCCCCCCGTGCCAGGAGCAGCCTGCCCACCAGCGAACTGGCGCCGGCGAAGATGTTCTTTATCGGCTGTGATTCCGGGAAGCGGTTCTCGCGGTCCAGCCGCATGGCCAGCAGGCCGGGCGTTTGTATGAGGTAATTGCCGTTGAGGTCCAGGCCGCTCAGTTTTTCGCGGTTGAGCATTTCAACTATGGTAGCGGTAAGGTACGGCACTAACAGCAGGTAATTCCTGCCTGGGACCGCGGGGGCGTTCTTTATGCGCCAAAGACTTTCGGCCACCATTCCCGGGGCGGTCCTTGTTTTAACCTCCGCCAGGAAGTCCACCATGCGCTCCTGAAGGGCCAGAGTGATCCCGGCATCCGGTCGATAAGCCGCCATAGCAGCCAATATCGGCTGCCGTTCAATTGACACTATTTTGAGCGGGGCAAAGAGATCCTTCCCGCTTTCCAGCGTGGTTAAGACTTCCGCTTCGGTAAGTATGCACGGTGAAGTCATATTATTTTCCTATATAGGAATATAGCATATTTTTAGCATTAGTGCGGGTTCTATTTCTTATTATTTACCAATCTCCTATATAGGAAATATAATATTAGACACCTCGTATGGAAACTATTATACAGAATGGGGTGTTAAAAGCCGGCCTTCTTTCGAAGACCGGCTTTTAAATTATGGAGGTGTCGGGAGTTGCACCCGAGTCCGCCAACCGCTTGTCAGAACCGCTACAGGCTTAGCCCTGAGTTTGTCTCGGACGGGATTAGATCAAGGCAACAATTCCCGGCCATGCTCCGTATTGTCTTAAGCCTACGCGGGACGAAGTGCGCTCCCGTAGGCAGCAGCCTGAATTTAACGCAGTATAGCCCGCTCAGGCGGGTAGGCTATAAGCGAGGCGCACTAAGCGTGCGCCCAGGCCATCTCGTTGGAGTTGGCTTTTGTTTTTTTGACCCTGTTTTACATGGCCTGGTCAACCATGACCTGCTGATCTGACAGAACAAGTTAACGTCGAACCTAGTTCACCCCCCTCTGTCGCGCCCGCCTTCGGCGGGTCGATTAACGACCCGGCCTGTCGACGGCCGGGCGCTCCGCAAGGAGGGCTCTGCCCTCCGTTTCATCGTCGCTTGCTCCCGGCGCTTCGCTTGGTCGCGGCGCTGAACCTCCCGAAGATGAGTGGAGATCTTTCAACAAACGGGTTCTCAAAGAACGGTACTGATGACGCTTCTTACATTTATATTTTAGCAGATTTTCATCGGGAAACACAGGGGGGTCGGGGCCGGCACAAGCCGGGATCCGGACATGGACGCGATCCGGACGCCGGCTTCCGCTGGTGAGACGGGCCAACAGGGAAAAAGTCAGGCGGAGAGGGACCGGGAGACCAGGGAGATGTCGGAGAGGGGGTCGTCCACGGAAGTCAGTTTTATGCCGTCGCCGGCTTTGGAGGGGAGGAAGGAGAGGCGGTCGCCGAAGGCCTGGCGCCAGCCTGAAATAGCCTTCGCGTCCACCTTGGCGCCGGGCAGGAAGAAGATCTCCAGGTCCTCCCCCTTCTGGGTCACGGCGCGCGCCAGCTTTTTCGCCAGCGCTTTTTTCAGGCGGATAAGCTCCACCAGGTTCCTGAGCGGGGCAGGGGCCGGGCCGGAAATATCCTCGAAATCTTTCAGCACCGCTTCCAGCTCCGTTTCTTTGGCGTTGAGCAGCTTCTTGTAAAAATTCAGGCGCTCCATGTCGTCGCCGACATAATCCTCGGGAATGAAGGCCGGCACAAGCACGTCCATCTTCGGCTCCGGCAGCTCGCTCGCGCCCTGCCTGCCTTTTATCCGGTCTATCTCGCCGTTGAGGAGCTTTATGTACATCTCCAGGCCGATGGAATTTATGAAGCCGTGCTGGCGCAGGCCAAGCAGTTCACCGGCCCCGCGGATCTCCAGGTCGCGCATGGCCAGGCGGAAGCCGGAACCCAGCTCGGTGAATTCCTCCAGCGCGCTCAGGCGGCGGACTGCGTCCTCGCTGATCGGCGCGGGCTCGTCATTGCCTTCGGCCCTGGCTTTGATAAGTTCCGCTTTCTGTTTCAGCCGCTCCGCCCCGGTCTTCATCCAGCCTGGATAGTAAAGATAGCAATAGGCTTTCTGCTTTTCACGCCCTATCCGGCCGCGCAGCTGGTAAAGCTGGGCGAGGCCCAGCTCATGGGCGTTCTCCACTATCATAGTGTTCACGCTTGGGATATCCAGGCCCGACTCGATGATGGTGGTGGCCATCAGCACGTC
>JACQPH010000144.1 GCA_016207645.1 Elusimicrobiota bacterium | reverse complement strand
TTTGGAGGCTTCGCTTATGGTCCCGGCCCTGGCGATAGTATAAAAGTAGTAGAGGTGAAGGTAGTTTATAGGTCTCATAGGTTTAACCGAACATATTATACGATATTATCTATTTTACAGATATTCACCGCTCTGGTATACTTTCACCGAGCCGTTAAGACAGGAGCTGACCAATGGCGCATTTCATCCAGTATTTAAGGCCGGTGCGGTCCGCGGCGGATATTCCCCAGGGGCTGCGCCGCACCCCGCTAGGCCGCCTGCTCGAGTACCATAACTGCGCGCGTCCGCCCCGGAAGCACCACAAGGCCGAAGTCCTGGTCTGCATGTGCATGGACAACCGGAAGCAGCTGACCCTCCCGGACAACTTCGCGTACATACTCCGGACCGGGGGGGGGAACATGCGCTACAACGAATTCAAGATCTCCTATGCCGTCGGGATAGGCGGCGTGCGTCATGTCGCCATGATCGCGCACGAGAGCTGCGGCATGGTCGGCCTGGCGGCGAAGCGGGAAGAGTTCGTCTCCGGCCTGGTCAGGCACGGGGGCTGGACCCGCAAGGACGCCGTCCGCCATTTCCTGAAGAACGCCCCGCGCTTCGAGATAGGCAGCGAGCTGGGCTTCGTACGGGAAGAGGCGAAGCGCCTGGGCAGGAAATACCCGAGGGTAAAGGTCCTCCCGATGTTCTACCGCATGGCCGATAAAAAACTCTACCTCATAAAGGCCTCTTAACCCGGCTATATCGATCGATAAAGATATCAATCGGGCCTGCCGGGTGTTAATTGACAACAAAATTAGCTTAGTGGTAATATAACTTGCGCCCGCGGCATCGATCCTGACCAGGCGCAAGATTCTACGGAGGACTCCAACATGGGAAAGAAATACAAGATAGCGTGGCTGCCCGGCGACGGCGTGGGCGTCGAAGTGATGGAAGCGGCCAAGATCGTGCTTGACCGCGTCGGACTCGACGCCGAGTACCCGCACGGCGATATCGGCTGGGAATTCTGGTGCAAAGAAGGCGACTCCTTCCCGCAGCGCACCATCGACCTGCTGAACAACGTGGACGCCGCCATGTTCGGCGCGATCACCTCCAAGCCGGTGAAGGACGCCGAGAAGGAACTCGTCCCCGCGCTGCAGGGCAAGGGCCTGGTCTACCGCTCGCCAATAGTGCGCATGCGCCAGCTCTTCGACCTCTTTACCTGCCTGCGCCCCTGCAAGGCCTACCCGAAGAACCCCCTTAATTACAAAGAGGGCATAGACATAGTCGTGTTCCGCGAGAACACCGAGGACCTCTACGCCGGCGTGGAATTCAACACGGTGCCCGGCAAGCTGCGCGACCTGCTTGCCGAACTCGCCCCCGCGTTCAAGCCTTTCAAGGACCTGAAGAGCGACGAGTACGCCATCTCCTGCAAAATAAACACCAGGAAGGGCTCCGAGCGCATAGTCCGCGCCGCCTTCGAATTCGCCCGCAAGTTCGGCCGCAGGAAGGTGACCGTGGTCCACAAGGCCAACGTGGTGCGCGCCACGGACGGGCTGTTCTTCGAGATAGCGAAAACCGTAGCCGGGGATTACCCCGAGATCAAGATGGACGACGCTAATATCGACGCCATGACCATGTGGCTGCTTAAGAACCCCCTCAACTACGACGTCCTGGTGGCGCCGAACCTTTACGGCGACATCATCTCCGACCTGAGCGCGCAGATGGTGGGCGGGCTGGGTTTCGGCTGCTCCGCCAACATCGGGACGAAGCTCGGCGTGTTCGAACCCTCGCACGGTTCGGCGCCCAAGTACGCCGGCCAGTACAAGGTGAATCCCATAGCCACGATACTCGCGGCAAAGATGATGCTCGACTGGCTGGGCGAAACCGCCAAGGGCAGGCTCATAGAGGACGCCGTCGCGGAAGTGATAGCCGAGGGAAAAGTGCGCACGTACGATATGGGCGGCTCCGCCACCACTATAGAAATGGCGAAAGCTATCGCCGACAAGTGCGCGGTAACGGCAAAATGACGGATACCGCGCGCGCGGGCTCAAAACGCCTAACGCTGCACGAGGTCGGACTGCGGGACGGCCTGCAGCTGGAAAGCCGGGTCGTCCCTCTCGAGAAGAAGGCGGCCTGGCTCTCCGGCCTGCTGGAGTCCGGCGTGGACATCATACAGGTGGGTTCTTTCGTCCACCCGGTGAAGCTGCCGCAGATGGCCGACACCGACGAGCTCTTCCGCCGGTTCACGGCGGGGAAGAAGTCCCCGGCCGTCCTGTCCGGCCTGGTCCTGAACGAGAAGGGTTTGGAGCGCGGGCTGGCCTGCGGCGTCGAGATGTTCTGCCTCGGCGCCTCGGCCAGCGAAACCCACAGCCGCAAGAACACGGGGATGGGCACCGACGAAGCCGTCGCGCGCATCATACCCGCGGCTAAAGCGGCCCTCTCCGCCGGCAAGAAGGTGCAGGTCTCCGTCCAGTCGGCTTTCGGCTGCGGTTTCGAAGGCCCGGTGCCCGAGGAGCGGGTGTTGAAAATAGCGCGGGCTTACGCTGAAGCGGGCCTGTTCAATATCAGCCTCGCGGACACCGCGGGCCACGCCCACCCGGCCCAGGTGGAACACCTGTTCGGCGCCGTGCTCGCCCTGGACCCCGCGATAGAGTGCGCTTCCCATTTCCATAACACCTACGGGCTGGGCATGGCCAATATGTTCGCGGCGATGCGCGCGGGCGTGGCCGCGCACGAGACGTCTTTCGCCGGGCTCGGCGGCTGCCCTTTCACCAAGGTGGCGGCCGGCAACGTCGCCACGGAGGATTTCGTCCACGCCCTGCAGTTGGAAGGCCTCCGCAGGGACGTCAGCCTGGACCGCCTGCTCGAAGTGGCCCGGGACGCGGCGAAGTATTTCGGCCGCGACCTGCAGGGTTTCGTGTACAAGACCGGGCCTATAGGCATAAAGGCCGCGGCTTGAATTTCAAGGAGCGCAAATGAGCGAACAGATCCTTTCCGGGGTGAGGGTGCTGGACCTTACCAACGTGCTATCCGGCCCCTTTGCCACGCTGCACCTCGCCCTGCTCGGCGCGGAAGTCATAAAGATCGAG
Source organism: Elusimicrobiota bacterium (assembly GCA_016207645.1). GTDB lineage: Bacteria > Elusimicrobiota > Elusimicrobia > Elusimicrobiales > UBA9959 > UBA9959. The sequence goes on along the minus strand of JACQPH010000144.1, from coordinate 6,250 downwards.
AACCCGAAAGACGGGGACCTGGCCCGCAAGCTGGGCGTGCTGCCCGCATTGAACGAGCAGCTCATGGGCACCAGCTTCCTGGCCCAGAACTCCAACAAGAAATCCGTCACGCTGAACACTAAGACCCCGGAAGGGAAGGAGATCTTCAAGAAACTGGCGCGGACCGCCGACGTGCTGGTGGAGAATTTCCGCCCCGACGTGATGGGCCGCCTCGGCCTCGACTACAAGACCCTTTCCGAGCTCAACCCCAGGCTGGTCTACTGCTCCATCTCCGGCTTCGGGTCCACCGGCCCCGACGCCTTCAAGCCCGCCTACGACCAGATCATCCAGGGCCTGAGCGGCGTGATGGCCATCAACGGCGACGAGCGCCTGAACCCGCTGCGCGCCGGCTTCCCCTTATGCGACACCGTGGGCGGCCTGAACGCCGCTTTCGCCATCATGTCCGCCCTCTACCACCGCGAGCGGAGCGGGAAAGGCCAGTTCATAGACATAGCCATGCTGGACTCCATCATGCCCCTGATGGGCTGGGTGGCCGCGAACCTGCTGATAGCGGGCAAGCACCCGGAACTGATGGGGAACGACAATTTCACCGCCGCCCCCTCGGGCACGTTCAGAACGAAGGACGGCTATATCAACATCGCCGCCAACAAGCAGGAGCAGTGGGAAGCCCTCTGCGGCGTGCTGGGCGTACGGGAACTGAAGAAAGACCCGCGCTTCGAGAAGCGCGATACCCGCAAGCAGAACCGCAAGCTGCTGACCCCGCTGCTGGAGGAAAAACTGACGCAGCGCCGGACCTCCGAGCTGGTAGAGGCCCTCAACGCCAAAGACGTGCCGAGCGGCGCCATCCTGAGCCTCGCCGACGCCCTGAGCCAGCCCCAGATAAAGCACAGGGCCATCCTCAAGGATATAAAAGAGAAGGACATCGGCGATCTCAAGCTGTTCGGCCTGGCCGCGCAGTTCTCCGACACGCCGGGCGAGCTCAACGCGCCGCCCCCGCGCCTTTCCGCCCATACCGCCGAAGTCCTGGCCGGCCTGGGGATAAAGGAAGAAGAATTTGCCTCCCTGAAAGAGAAGAAAGTCATCTAGAAAAGGAGACACGATAATGGGAATGACCTACGTACAGAAGTTGCTGGCCAAAGCCGTCGGCCGGCCTGAAGTGGCCGTCGGCGAAGTCCTGGAGCCCGGGGTGAACCTGGCCATGTCGCACGAGAACGGCGCGCTGGTGATAAACCAATTTCTGGAGATCTACGAGGGCACGGGCCGCGAAGCGAAGGTCTGGAACCCGGACAATATCGCCATCATCTTCGACCACCGCGTACCCGCGGAATCCTCCAAGACGGCCGGCAACCAGAAGAAGACGCGCGAGTTCGCAGGAAAACAGGGGATAAAGAAATTCCACGACGTGCGCGGCGACGTGGGCGGCATCTGCCACCAGATCCTCCCCGAGAACGGCTACGTACGCCCCGGCTACGTCCTGGTCGGCACCGATTCCCATACCACCACGCACGGCGCGCTGGGCGCTTTCGCCTTCGGCGTGGGCGCCACCGAGATGGCCTCGGTCTGGGCGCTGGGGAAGATCCTGAACGTCGAAGTCCCGGCCACCATCAAGGTGGTGGTGAACGGGAAGCTGCCCAGGTACGTCTATGCCAAGGACCTGATACTCCATATCATAGGCCGCCTTACCGCGCAGGGCGCGAACTACAAAGTGCTGGAATTCCACGGCGGCACCATCCGCACTATGCCCACCTCCGGCCGCCTGACTCTCTGCAATATGAGCGTGGAAGCCGGCGCCACCTCCGGGCTGATCCCGCCGGACAAAGAGACCCTGCGCTACCTCAAGGAGGAGGCCGGGGTGAAGGGGAAGGTGGAGGTCTTCGGCCCCGACGCCGACGCCGTCTACGACCGGGTCCTCGAGATAGACGCCGCCAAGCTCGTCCCGCAGATAGCCTGCCCGCATACGGTGGACAATGTGAAGCCCGTCACGGAAGTCAAAGGGAAGAAACTCAACCAGATCGTGATAGGCTCCTGCACCAACGGGCGGCTGGACGACCTGGAAGTGGCGGCGAAGATACTGAAGGGCCGCCGCATCGTGGACGGCACGCGCATGCTGGTGTTCCCGGCTTCCTGGCGCATCTACCATAAGGCCATGGACCTCGGCTACATACAGGCCATTTCCCGCGCCGGCGCGGTGGTCTGCAACCCCGGTTGCGGGCCCTGCCTCGGCATTCACCAGGGCGCGCTGGGCGACAACGAGGTGGCGCTGGCCACCACCAACCGGAATTTCAAGGGGCGCATGGGCAACCCCAAAGCCGAAGTCTACCTGTGCTCTCCGGCGGTAGCCGCCGCGAGCGCGCTGACCGGAGTTATAACGGATCCCAGGGAGGCAAAATGAGCGCCAGGAAAGTAGTCCTTAAAGTCGCCGACGACGTATCCACCGACATCATCTACCCCGGCCGGTTCATGGCCACCGTGCTGCCGGCCGAGACGCCTATGTTCGCTTTCGCCGATAACCCCGACTTCAACAAGAGACTGAAATCGGGCGAGATCCCCAAAGGCAGCGCCATCGTGGCCGGGAACAATTTCGGCTGCGGCTCCTCCAGGGAGCAGGCCGTCTCCTGCCTGAAGGGCTACGACCTGCTGATAGTCGCGCGGAACATCTCCCGCATCTTCCTGCAGAGCGCCATCAACCTGGGCCTGAACATAGTCATCTGCCCGGAGATAGAGGCGACGGAGGGGGACGAGCTGGAAGTGGATGGGGGCAAGGTCTATAACCGCACCACCGGAAAATCGTTCGCCACCAATCCGCTGCCCAAGGCGCGCCAGGCCATCATCGACGCCGGCGGCCTGATCCCTTATACCCGCAAACTGGTGCTGGCGCAGCGCCCTTCTAAGAAATGAAACACACGCTCATAAAGACCGAACTGCCGGGCCCGGCGAGCCGGGCCCTGGCCGCTAGGCGGAAAGCCTGCTCCGCCTCCCCGATGGAATCCCTGGCCCCTTTCTATATAAAGTCCGGGCGCGGCGCCGTGCTCGAGGACGTGGACGGCAACAAATTCCTGGATTTCACCGGCGGCTGGGGCTGCCTCGTGACCGGCTACAGCCCGGAGAGGGTGGTCAGGGCCGTGCAGGAGCAGGCTGGGCATTTCCTCCATTCCGATTTCACCGTTATCCCCTACGAACCGTGGATAGAATTGGCCGAAATGCTGGCCAAAAAAGCCGCCGGGAAGACCGAAAAGGCCGTCGCCTTCTTCAACAGCGGGGCCGAGGCCCTGGAGAACGCCGTCAAGATAGCCAGGGGCGCCACCCGCCGCAGGGGCGTAGTGGTCTTCGAGGGGGCCTTCCACGGGCGCACCCTGCTGACCATGACCATGACGCACCGGCCGATGCCTTATAAATTCGTCTTCGGCACCGCGCCCGACATCTGCCGCCTGCCGTACCCGAACCCGCGCCGGAACAAGTACGCGGCCCGGGATTTCGAAAAGCTGCTGCTCGAGAACATCTGCCCCGAGGACGTGGCCGCGGTCGTGATAGAGCCTATCCAGGGGGAAGGCGGCTTCAACGTGCCGCCCGAAGGCTTCCTGCAGGAGATCCGCCGCGTCACTTCCAAGCACGGCATCCTCATGGTGGCCGACGAAGTCCAGTCCGGCTACGGCCGGACCGGGAAATTCTTCGCGATCGAGAACTGGGGCGTGGAGCCGGACCTGATCACCCTGGGCAAATCCATAGCCGGCGGCCTGCCGCTCTCCGCCGTGGTCGGGGACAAGAAGCTCTTCGACGCCCTGCCGAAAAGTTCCATAGGCAGCACTTACGGCGGGAACCCGGTGGCCTGCGCGGCCGCGATAGAGATCATAAAAATGATCGACAACGAAAAACTGCTCGAAAGGGCCCTTTACCTCGGCAAGATAATCAGGCACAGATTCGAAGGCTTCAAAGGGAAATACCCGGCCGTTAAGGATGTCCGCGGCGTGGGCGCGATGCTTGCCATCGAGTTCATAAAGGACGAGGGGACCTGGTCTCCGGATACCGAGACCTGCCAGAAAGTCATCCAGGAAGCCCGCGACTGCGGCGTCATCCTGGCCGGAGCGGGGCTCGACAGGAACGTCATCCGCCTGCTGCTCCCGCTCGTCATCACCGACGAGCAGCTGGTGGAAGGGCTGGATATCATAGACAAAGCCATCGCGGCCGCCGTCAAGGCGCAGCCCCGCGGGGCGCGGGCGAAGAAGGCGCGGTAATAACAGGAGGACCGTATTATGAAAGGATGGGTAGGCTATATTCTCAGGGTCAATCTGACGGACAGGACGTTCAAAAAGGAAGCTTTCACCGAAGAATTCGCCCAAAAATGGGTAGGCGGCCGCGGCTTCGCCGCCAAGTTCCTGTACGACGAGCTCAAGCCCGGCATAGACCCGCTCGGCCCGGAGAACAAGCTGGTGGTAGCCCTCGGGCCCATCTCCGGCATCCCGGCCCCCAACACCGGCAAGTGCGTCGTGGCGGCCAAGTCGCCCCTCACCGGCTTCTACGGCGACGGGAACCTGGGGACCAAAGTCTCCGACCAGCTCCGCAAGGCCGGCTACGACGCGATGATAGTGGAGGGCAAAGCCGAAAAGCCCACCATGCTCTATATCGAGGACGACAAAGTGGAATTCCTGAGCGCCGAAGAGATGTGGGGCAAAGGCACCTATTTTGCCAACGACCTTATCTACGGAAAGTACGGCAAGAGCGTCGGCGTACTGAACATCGGCCAGGGCGGCGAGAACCTGGTGCGCTACGCCGTGGTGCGCAGCCTGGAAGGGCGCGCCGGCGGCCGCCCGGGCATAGGCGCGGTCATGGGCTCGAAGCTCCTGAAAGCTATCGTAGTGAAAGGCACGAAGGCCATTCCGCAGGCCGACCCCGAGGCCATGAAAAAACTGGGCTTCGGCGACCTCAAGGAAGTGCACCAGATGGACCAGAAGTCCGGCTGGTCCAGACAGAGCACCACCGGCGTGCTGGCCTGGTGCAACGAGGTGGCGGGCCTCCCCGTGCAGAACTGCCGCAAGACCAGCCACCCCGACGCGTGGAAGATAGACGGCGAGCGCCTTAACAACGCCAGGGTAGCCACCTACGGCTGCCCCACCTGCACCATGAAGTGCGGCATCACCATCCGCGACAGGGAGAAGCGCGAATCCGAGCTGGATTACGAGAACGTCGCGCTGCTGGGTTCTAACCTGAATATTTTCGAGCTGGACCAGGTGGGTTCCCTGAACTACCTCTGCGACGAATACGGCCTCGACACCATGTCCGCCGGCTGCACCCTCAGCTTCTACGCCGACGCGATAGAGCAGGGCGCCGTCAAAGGCGATTTCAAGTTCGGCGACGCCGAGCGGGCCAAGGAACTGCTGGGCCTGGCCGCCCGCCGCGAAGGGGAGGTCGGGAACCTGCTGGCCGAAGGCTCCCTGCGCATGGCGAAGAAGATCGGGAATAACTCCGAAGCCTACGCCCTGCAGGTGAAAGGCCTGGAAGTCGCCGCCTACAACTGCAAGTTCATCCCCGGCCAGGCGCTGTCCTTCGGCGTGGCGCCCATCGGCGCGCACCACCGGGAAGCCTGGATAATCACCTTCGAGCTTAAGCTCAGCACCCGCGACTCCTACGGCCCCGAGAAGGCCGCCAAGGTCATAGAGCTGCAGCGCATCCGCGGCGGCATGTTCGAGCTGATGGTCTCCTGCCGCTTTCCCTGGATCGAGCTGGGCTGGAAGCTGGACAACTACCCGAAGTATTTCAACCTGGTCACAGGCCTGGACTGGACGCTGGACGATATGTGGAAAGTGGCGGACCGCGTCTACGGCCTGATAAAGCTGCACTATATCCGCGAGTTCCCGGAAGCTACGCGCAAAGGCGACTATCCCCCCGCAGTCTGGTTCGACCCGGCCAACGCCGACACCGAGGGACCGATAGCCGGCAAATACCTCGACGCGGAGAAGTACGACGGGCTCCTGCAGCATTACTACGACCAGCGCGGCTACGACCAGCGCGGCATCCCGACCAGGGCCACGCTGGAGAAGCTGGGCCTCACCCGCGAGGGCGCGGCCGCGGAGAAGTACGCGAAGCTGAACTAGCCGACGATGAATAACTACGCAGGTCGCTATATGGGGTCCGGGTTGGCCGGGGTTTTGCCCCGCGAACCCCGGAAGAGGGAAACCCTTGCGTCGGTTTCCCCCCGAAGCGGGGCCCCCCTTCCGCAAGGGGTTCGCGAAACAAAACCCCGTCCAACCCTCCA
>JACQPH010000136.1 GCA_016207645.1 Elusimicrobiota bacterium | reverse complement strand
CCCCGCCCGACCCTCCACTACCTGAGTGGTTACACCCTATTAATGGCAGAGTCCCGCACCACCCTTTTCAGGGAAAGCGCGGGACCCGCCGCCGCTGCCGCTTGACAGTCTACTAGAAGTTAAAGCCCAGGGTCATGCGGTGCGTATCGCCCAGGTCGCCGAAGGGCACATAGGCGTAGTCCAGGGCGAAGCGGTCGAACTTCAGGCCGAGGCCGGCCCCGAGCCCCACCAGGCCGCCCAGGTCGTCGGCGCTGTGCCCGAACTGGTAGCCCGCCCTGAAGGCGAAGTTCTTGTTCAGCAGGTATTCGGCGCCCAGGGACGCGTAGAAACGCTCGTCGTTAGCCAGCCAGTTCAGCTCCGTGCCGGCCGCCAGCTTGCCGTCCAGGAAGCTCCTGGCGGCGCCGGTCTTGAGGGTCAGCGGCAGCTTGTCCGGGCCTATAGTGCTGCCCAGGTTCTGCACCACGAAGGCTGCCGTCCAGGAGCCGCCGAGCTTGTAGGAGGAACCGAGGTCCAGCGCCACCGCTTTGTCCTCCGTCGTGTCCAGCTTCTGCGAGATGTACTTCAGGTTCGCGCCCAGGGCCAGGCCGGGCGCCACCTCGGGCCTGGCATAGGACAGCGTGAAGGCCATGTTGTTATTGCTGAACTTGGAATCCGCGGCGTCGGTATCGGAGGCCCGCTTTTCAATGTCGGAAACGGTCAGGTAGTTGATGCCGACGCCCACAACCTCTTTCCCGCCGCTCAGCGGGGTGGCGTAGGCGAGAGCGCCCTGCGATTCGTCTATGAAAAGCATGTTGTAGCTGGCGCTCAGGCTTTTCTCCTTCACCCCGGCCAGCTTGCCGGGGTTCCAGTTGGCGGCGTTCGCGCCCTCGGTGAGCACGCTCGCAGCGGACCCGAGGGCCAGTTCCCTGGCCCCCACGCCCACTTTAAGGAAAGCCGCGCCGGTGGTACCGGGGCCGGAGGCGTAAGCCGCCGAGGTTGCCAGCATTAAAGCCGCTGAAAGCCATATTTTATAGTTCATAGTCTCTCCTCAGTTTAACCTGGTTACTTTATCACGGCCATCTTGAAGGTGGCGTCCTTGAGCTTGACCGACTTGCCGGACAGCTCCACGACGCCGTAGTACACGCCGTTGGCGACTTTCTGGCCGCCGGTGTTAAGGCCGTCCCAAGTCACGTAGTTATAAGCGCCGGCCGTGAAGTCGGTCTTGAGATCCTTCACGAGCTCGCCCGCCAGCGTGTAGATGCGCACGTGGCCCGCGCCGCCGTTGCCGGCGGGCACTTCCACGTGTATCACCGTGCCGTTGGTGGTGGTAATGCCAGCGCCGTGGCTGTCGGCGGCGGCCTTGCTCTTCAGGCTGAAGGGGTTCGGGTAATTGAACACCTTCAGCTTGCTCCCGGAGAAGGCGGCCCCGGCCGCGGCGGGAGTGATCACCGCGAACGTGCCCGAACCGCCGCTGCCGGCCGCCTGCGGCCGCACGACGTACTGCCGGCCGTCGAAGCGGTTGAACTGGGGCGCGGCCGCGCCCCGGACGGACGCTACCGAGGCCAGGGTATTGAGCTTCACCTTGAGAGTACCCGCGTCCTTGTTGGGCGTCGGCAGGCCGGGAACCTGGTCCCACACGCCGGTGCTGTCGTTGTAGCGGGCGACCACCAGGTCGTCCACGTCGGCTTCGTCTACCGCGTTCTTATCGTAAGCCAGCGACAGCTCTATGCTCTTGCCGTCGTTGACGCTCAGGCTGCTGAGCGCCACGGTGTAGAGATCGCCCTTGAAGGCGCCGGCGCCCAGCGCCGCGATCTTGTCGGCCACGGCCGCCGAGTCCCTGGCCTCGCCCTTGAACGAGCAGCTGGGGATGGCGGTGTCGGAGATGGCCTGCACCGCGCCGGGCGGGAAGACGATGGCCGACGGGTTTTCGCCGCTCGGGTCCAGCGGGACCTCGTTGTTCTTGCGGCCCTTTTCGTTCGCCGTTTCGTCGCCCAGTATGGCGGAGTCTATCTTCTGCTCGGCGTTGCCCAGGAAACTCTTGCTGAACTCCAGTTCCCTGACGACGTTCTTGTTGGCGTAGGACGTGGCCGAGGCATGCAGCACATAGGTCAGGCCCTCGGTCAGCATCGCCAGCGGTATCCTGCCGCCCCGCTCGCCGCCGGAGAGATCCTCCATGCCGAGCAGCAGGGAGTCGGCCGCGCTGTACGGTTTCAGGCTCCACCTGGCCGAGCCGGTCTTGTAGTCCTGCGATTTGAGCACCGTGAACTCGTAGGCGTTCGCGGTCTTCTTGGCGAAGATCTCCAGGTCCATCGGCTTGGGCTTCGTGATGAAGTCCATGTCGGGAATATTGCCGCTGATGGCCGTGGTGGTCAGGCTCAGCGTGTACTTGCCCGGCACCTTGAGGAACAGCTTGTAGACGTTGCCGGGGATGAGGCCGGTGAGCTTGTAGGTGCCGTCCGCGCCGGTCAAGGCCCTGATCATCGCCGTGGCGCCGGTAGTGTTGCCGTTGAAAGTATCGTCGTAGGCCACTATCTGCGCGCCGGCCTGCACCTTGGCGAAAGGCAGTTTCTGCGTGTACACCGTGCCGGTTATGGAACCGCCGGCCGGGAACAGGAAGAAGTTCTTCGCGTAACTGTTGGTGCCTACCAGGGCCTGTTCCGCGTCCGACGGCGCATAGCCCTCGGCCGTGACCTTGAGCCTCACCGTGCCGCGGGGCAGACCTTCGAACTTATAGGCGCCCGAGGAATTGGTGACGGCGGTCTTGCTGACGCCTTCGCCGGTGAGTTCCACCAGGGCGTTGGCCAGGTTCACGGGGGTGGCCGCCGAGCTGGCCACCACGCCGGAGACGGTGGCTCCCGCGCCCACCGTGGAATCCATGTCCACCGTTATGGTGGAGGTGGATTTATTCCCGCCCACGCAGGTCTTGGTCTGGTAGGGCGGGTAGTTGGGAGTGGTGACCACGGCCGTGAAGCAGTCCAGCGGCTTGAGGCCCCGTATCTCGAAGCCGAGAGCCGCCTCCGTGCTGTTGAATACGGCCCTGAACTGCTGGTAGCCCTGCGCGAAGGCCAGGTCAAATTCCTCTTCGTGCTGGCGGATGAATTCCATCGGGGGCACCACAATGCCGGTAGCCTTGAAAGCTCCGTTGGAATCGTAGAGCATGACCATGGGCAGATATTCCATGAACTTATCGAAATCGCCGCCCAGGGCGTCATAATCCACCTGCCTGAAGAAGTTGGTCGCGGTGACATTGCCCTTCAGCGTTGCGTTGCCGCGTCCGGAGAGGTCGGTGGCCGGGGTGAGGTTCACCGACACGCCCGCCACGGGCGTAGTGCTGCCGTTGCCGGCGCTCACCAGGCCCGTGGCATGGGCCGCGTCCACTATCACGTTCTTGCTGGAGGTCAGCAGGACATAGTGCGGCCAGGGCGAATCGGTCACCGTGCCGGTGGAATTCTCCATGTCGCCGAAGTCTCCGGCGCGCATCAGGTAGAAGTCGTAGGTCGAAGGGGAAGGTACCCTGGAGGCGCAGAAGCCGCCGGGCCAGTTGCGGCCGCAGGGACCCTCCTGGTTGGGACCGGTGACCTCGGAGTAGCGCATCTCCATGTCGTGGTCGCCTTTGCCGAAGAACATATTCCTGATATTCTCCGACTTAAGCACGGTGCCGGCGGCCACCGGCAGGACCTTGAAGCCCAGCACGGTATCGTAGCTGTTGCTGCTCCTCTTTATAATGGTGGGGTCCGGTACCTTGGTGATGTCCAGGGCCGCTCCCACCAGAGTGGCGTCCACCAGGTTCACGTCCACGGTCATGGTGGAGCCGGCCACAACGTTCACTACGGGAGTGGGCGAGGGCAGGGCGTAATTGAATTCAGAACTGCTGTTGCCGCCGGCGCTGACGTTCACGTACAGGCGGTTCACGCCGGGCAGCACGTCCGTCATCGCGAAGGTGCCGTCCTTCTGCAGCTGGCCGCCGGACCAGCCCCTTTCGCTGTTCACCCCGACCCAGATATACTGGTTGGTGGCGGGGGTGACCACCACTTTGCCGGCGCCGTTAGGGCCCGGCTTGTATAGAGTGCCGCTCACCGATCCGGCCGGGGCGAAGTCCATGTCCACCACCGCGGTGCCGGTGGAGGTCAGGTTGATCTGATCGCTGCCGCCGCCGCCGTGGTTCTTGACGCGGCCCCAGCCTATGGTCTTGACCTGCATATGGTAAGAATAGCCGGTGGAGACGTTGATAAAGTAGTCGTACTGAGCCGCCCCGGAGCTGGCGATGGCGGTGAAGTTACCTATAGCGCCGCAAGGCCCTTGGTTGTCGCATTGCGGGTAGAGGGTGATCATGATCGGGTTGGCGCTCAGGTCCGCGATCCCGGGGAAGCGCACGGTGCCGCGGACGAGACCGTTGAGGTTGATACCGCCCGCCTCCACTATATAGGTAATAGAGGAAAGGCCCACGTCCACGCCGCTGCTGTTATAGACATGGAAAGTGGGGGTAGTCCAGGTGGTGACGCTGATGCGGTAGTCGTCGCGGCCCTTGCCCTGGCAGTGCGCCGCCGACCATTGGCAGCCCTGCTGGCAGCCATTAATGCCCCAGGCGAATTCCCCGTCGGGGCCGGCGTTGAAGCCATAGTTATTGCTGCCGCTGGAGAAAGGCGTCCAGACGTTAAGCATATAGTTGCCGCTGGGCAGGCCGTCCAGGAGCGCGTAACCGGTGGCCGAGGTGTTGGTGTTCAGGTTGGAAAGGCCCGACATGTAGACGAAGTTGGTGGAGAAGTACTGCATGTAGTTCTGCTCGTTGCTGCAGCTCTGGCCGTCCACCGGCCAGGGAGAGCCGTCGGGATTGACGCTGACATTGGCGTTGGGCATGTTCAGGCCGGAAGAGGATCTCACGTACACCTTTATCTGGCCGCTGCTCTTGGGCATCTCGTTGAGGACCACGCGGTGGAACATGACGTCGGAACTGATATAGACTATGTCGTTGGCGGTAGCCAGGTTATGGTTCACGCTTCCGGCGCAGATATCCGGCGCGCTGAAGTTGGGGCTGCTGAAAGGCTCATAGCACTTGCTTTCGTTGGTATCCTTGCTCCAGGTGCAGCCGCCATGCGCGCTCACATAATAAGTGGTGCCGGGGGTAAGGCCGTAAAGTTTGAAGCGGCCGTCCTCGCCCACATTGGCCCAGTTGCGCCACTCATAGCCCTGGCAGGCCTTGATCTCTATGCCCATCCAGGGTATAGGCTTGCCGGCGGTGCTCATCATCACGCCTTCCACACTGGCGCCGGTAGCGGTGCCGTCGGTGCCGCCCGAGGCGGGTTTGTCCTCCACCCTGGCGGGAGGAACGGCCTTGATAAAGTCCAGCTTGGCGGCGCCGGCATAAGAAATTTCGGGGGTTCCCGCGTTCAGGGCGGTCATCACGTTGCGGCCTATACCCTGGTTCTGCTCGGGGTCGTAGAGGCCTATATTATAGGTATTGGCGTCGGCGAAGGGAACGTTGTCCACGGTCAGGACGCCGTTGCTGGAAACATCCACCACCACGATGCCGGAACCGCCCTGCATCTGCGATTTCATGTTCCAGATGCCGCCGAAAAGCACCTTGAGGGGCGTGGCATGGGTGAATTCCTGGCTTATCCTGCCCACCTCGGTCAGACCGGGAGTTACGGTAAAGGTGGAGTAATAGGTTGTGTCCCCCATGGCCCAGACATACCTGTTGGGGTCGTATTCGGGGTTATTGAACTGGTCTGAAATGGTCGGGGAGAAGGTGTGCGAGGTGTAATAGAGGTTGTAGCTTCTTCCGTAAGTCCCGCTGGAGAGGGTGAAGGTGACGTCGCCCGAGGCGTTGGTCAGGCCGATCTTCGTGTAGGTCGAAGGGCCGTTCATGCCGAACTCGATGGCCGCGACGGTCACGTACTGGACCGGGGTCAGGTCCGCTTTCTGGATATGCACGTTCAGCGTGGGGTCCGCCGAAGCCAGGCCTGTGGACACAGCGAACAGGGCCGCCGCCAGGATCGTTTTCATGAATGAGCGCATATTCCCTCCGTTAATTGCGGCCCGCACGGCGCCGCTCCGACGTGAAAAATAAAGAACTAAAACCCCGCGCAGATAAAAAACAGCGTGCTTGGAAAAAATATCAAATAAGTTTGACTCATGTCAACGAAATTTTTATGTAACTTGGGATACATACGGAAAGGCTTTATTTTCAGCGTTGTAAGACCCGGCTGGACCGCACTTCCGATATTCTAGTATGCGGCCGCGGCCCGCGCAATGTGCACAAGGACACATTTGACCTAAGTTACACAGCCCGGGCTTTATTTAAGGGGAGGAGTGCAGGTATCGCAGGAGGAATTCTCCACCGGCTCGCTCTCCACCTGGAAGACGCTGTGGCGGATGCCGAAGGCGGGGGCCACGGCGCCGGTGGCGGTCTTCAGCGCGGCCTGCTGCCTGGCGGGGTCCTTCACCACCAGGTGGGCGCTCAGGGCGTTGAAGCCGGAGGACAGGCTCCAGGCGTGCAGCTCGTGCACGTCCGACACCCCGTCTATGGCGCGCAGCTCTTTTTCAAGGGTTCTCAGGGAGAGCCCCCTGGGGGCGCCTTCCATAAGTATATGGAAAGCCTCCTGGAGCAGTTTTGTGGAACTGTACAGGATAAGGCCTATTATAAGGAGGGAGACTATGGTGTCGGCCAGGTACCAGCCGCTGAAATAGATGACGGCGCCGGCTATGATCGCGGCCACGGAGCCGGCCAGGTCGCTGACCACGTGCAGGAAGGCGCCGCGGATATTTATGTTATCCTCGCTGTAACCGTGCAGCAGCCAGGCGCTGGCCAGGTTCGCCAGCAGGCCGAGTATCGCCACCACGAGCATGGGCCCTGAAAGCACCGCTACCGGGGTCTGGAACCGCTCATAGACTTCGCGCAGCATATAGCCGGAAAGCAGCCACAGCAGCATGGCGTTGCCGAGCGCGGCCACCACCTCCGCCCGGCGGTAGCCGTAGGTGCGGGAGGAATCCGGCTTCAGCCCGGCCAGCCTGGAGGCGAAAAAGCTCATCCCCAGCGCCGCGGCGTCGGTCATCATGTGCAGGGAGTCGCTCAGCAGCGCCATGCTGCCGGTATAAAGGCCGCCGGCGGCCTCCACGAGCATAAACCCGGCCGTTATGAAGAAAGCCGCGGTAATTACCCTGCGCTGCGACTGCGCGCCGTGACGCGCGCGACCGTGGCCATGCTCGTGTTCGCAGGTATGAGGAGCATGCCCGCCAGCTTGTCCGTGCCGGCCATGTTCCCCGTG
>JACQPH010000139.1 GCA_016207645.1 Elusimicrobiota bacterium | reverse complement strand
CCGTAATAGCGCTTGCCGGGGTAGCCTTCGGCGTATTTGTTGGTGAGGACGGAGCCGAGGGCTTCGAGGACGGCTTTGGAGGTGTAGTTCTCGGAGGCGATGAGCTCCAGGTTGTTCTGCTGGCGCAGGACTTCGCCGTGTATGGCCTTGTAAAGCTGCGGGTCGTATTTCTTTATTTCTTCGTACATCGTGGTTCTCCTTTGGTCCGCTATTTTATTCTGCTTCTTTTTAGCTTTTCCAGCGCGGCTTTTACGGCGGTTTTTATCAGCTTGAAGACTTCGTAGTAGAAGAGGTCGTCGCGGCCGTAGGGGTCGGCTATGTCGTCGCGGCCGAAGCCGGCGTATTCTATGAGGGTATGGGTTTTCTTGGCGGCGCGGGGGTAGAGGGCTACCAGGCGCGTTTTGTGGTCGTTGGTCATGGCGAGGATGAGGTCGGAGCTTTTTACCAGCTTGCCGGTCATCATGACGGGGACGTGGCTGAAATCCTTTATGCCTTCTTTGGCGAGGAGGTCGGCGACTATCCCGGGCTGGACTATTTCTTTGTGGGCGGCGAGGCCGGCGGAGGTGAATTTATAGGGGAGCTTAAGGTCGGCGGCCAGCTTGGCGGCGTAGTAGTGGGCGAGGACGCTGCGGCAGGTATTGCCGGTGCAGAGGAAGAGGATCTTTTTTTTCACGCGAGGCCCTCCGTTTCGTCCTGGCCGGGGTTCTCTTCCTCGTCCTCTTCTTCGCCGGCCTTTTCGGGGGGGCGGAGCAGGACGACTACTTCGCCTTTCACGTCGCCGGCGGCCTCTATCTTCGCTATGGTCTCGTCTATCGGGCCGGCAGTCCATTCTTCGTAGAGTTTGCTGATCTCGCGCGCCACCACGGCGGTGAGACCGGGGCCGAACTGTTCGCGGGCGAGGGCCAGGAACTTCTTCAGGCGGTGCGGGGATTCGAAAAGGATGACGGTCTTGTTCAGCGCGAAGGCGGCGAGCAGGGCTTTTACTATCCTGGCGCGCGAGCGGGGCAGGAAGCCGAGGAAGACGAAGGAATCGGCGGGCAGGCCGGAGCCGGCGGCGGCGGCTGTCACGGCGGAGGGGCCGGGGAGGGCCGTCACTTTCAGGCCGGTCCGCCGGGCGAGGGCCACCAGCTTCCGGCCGGGATCGGAGACGCAGGGGGAGCCGCCGTCGGTGACCAGCGCGGCGCTCTTGCCGCCCCGCAGCCAGGCCATGGCGGCGGCCACGGAGCGCTCGTCGTGCTCGTTGTAGCGGAAAAGTTTTTTCTGGATGCCGAAATGGTTGAGCAGCCGGGAGGTGCGGCGGGTATCCTCGCAGAAAACGGCGTCGGCTTCTTTAAGGGCTTCCAGCGCGCGCAGCGTGATATCTTTGAGGTTCCCGATGGGGGTGGGGACGATGAACAGCATTTTAAGCCTGGAAAGGCGGCCAGTCCGTATTCTCCAGCTTCAGGAAAGCTTTGACCACTTCGGGGTCGAACTGGCGCGACGAGCCTTTGGTGAGCTCGCTCTCGGCTATCTCGCGGCTGAGGGCCTTGCGGTAGGGGCGGTCGCTGCGCATGGCGTCCCAGGCGTCTATCGTGGCCACGATGCGCGCGCCCAGCGGGATCTCCTCGCCCTTGAGGCCCTCCGGGTAGCCCATGCCGTTGAACCATTCCTGGTGGTAAAGCACCATCTGCGCCACCGGGCCGAGGAAGTGGATGGGCGAAAGGATCTGGTAGCCGATGGCCGGGTGTTTCTTTATCTCTTCGTATTCTTCCTGCGTCAGCTTGCCGGGCTTGGAAAGGATGCCGCCGTCTATGCCGATCTTGCCGATGTCGTGCAGCAGCGCGGCGTATTCCACGTAGCGGAGCATCTGGGCCGGCATATGCAGCTCTTCGGCCAGGCGGCGGGCCTTCATCCGGGCGCGCCCGGCGTGGTCGCCGGTATAGGAGTCTTTCGCGTCTATCACGCGGGCCAGGGTCTGCACCATCTCCAGGTAGAAATTCTCCAGGCTTTCGTAGAGCTTGATGTTCTCCAGCGTGATGGCGGTCTCGCCGGCCAGCAGCGTCAGGAACTTGAGGTCGTAATCGGTGAAGGATTCCTTCTCGCGCGAGAGGTGCAGGTTGAGCACGCCGAAGGGCTTGTCCTTGAGCTTCAGCGGTATGGCTATGAAGGGGTCCTTCTGGTCCTCCATACCGATATAGTCTTTATACTGGGTGTTCTGCTGGGGGTCGGTGACGAAGATGGTCTCTCCGGTCTGGAAAGCGCGGCCGGCTATGCCCAGGCCCGGCTTCACATGGGTGCTCTCTATGGCTTCCCTGGAGATGTTCTTGGAGGCGACTATCCGCAGCTCGTCGGGCTGAGCCTCGTGGATCATCAGCGAGCCGCGGGGGGAATTGATCAGCTCGCAGGCATTGTCCACCACGGTCTGGTAAAATTCCTCTTTCTTGATGGTGCCGGCGTTCACTATGCCTATTTCGTGGATGGTCAGCAGGCTGGTCAGGAGCTCGTCGAACTTACCCCAGGTGGTCTTGAGCGAGATCTCCGCCCCGCCCGCTTCGGCCGAAGGCTTGTCGAGCCGCAGTTCGTAGATCCTGCGCAGCAGCGCGGCCAGGACAAAAAGCAGCGCGACTATGACCAGCGAAAGCAGGTAGATCATTGATTTAAGAATAGCAAAAGATAAGAGCCGATAGCAAAAGGGGGGCGGATCGGCTATTATTGTACAGGTAATACTATAAAGTTTATAATTAAGCCATGAAAAGAAGGCCTTTAAGGGTGCTGGTCTGCGGGGCGGCCGGGCGGATGGGCCGCGCCGTGCGCGCCGAGCTCGGGGGCTCGGCGGTTTTCGTCTATGCCGGAGGGGTGGGCGAGAAGGCCGGGGACGGCGTGGAGGCCCCGGAAGCTTTCGGCCGCCTGCTGGCTGCCGCGGATGTCGTAGTGGATTTCTCCGCTCCCGCGGCGGCCTGCGCCTTCGCGGCGGCCTGCGCCCGGGCGCGCAAACCTTTTGTGACCGGGACCACCGGTTTTTCGGCGAAGCAGCTGGCCGCGCTGAAGGCCGCCGGCCGGAAGACCCCGGTTTTCTTCTCTCCCAATATGAGCCCGGCCGTGAACCTCACTTTCGCGCTGGCGGCCCTGGCCGCGGCCAGGCTCGGGGGCTTCGATATCCATATCAGCGAGGCGCACCATACCGCTAAAAAGGACGCACCCAGCGGCACGGCCCTGCGCTATGCCGGGTATATAGCCCGGGCGCGCGGCGGCCAAATGCCGCCGATAACCAGCATCCGGGCCGGGGACATAGTGGGCGACCATGCCGTGCTTTACGCCGGGCCGCATGAGCGGGTGGAGCTGAAGCATATGGCGCATTCGCGGGCCGTTTTCGCCGCCGGCGCGCTGAAGGCCGCGGCCTGGCTGGCCGGCCGGAAGCCCGGCTTCTACGATTACTCGGACCTGCTGGACCTGAAGGGCCTGGCGGATTTATGAGCAAAGTCGAATTGCTGAACTGGCTGCTGTTCGCCATGGGCACGCTGACCACCCTGGTGATCTACGCCGCTTACCGCAAGAGCTCGGAGATAATCAGGCCGGCCCGCAGCACCGCGCTGGCTTTCTCCCCGGAGCAGTACAAGCTGGCCTTCGAGGCCGTGGAGTTCTTCACGGCCGACGGCGTGCGGCTGAAGGGCTGGTTCATCCCGGCCGCGGGGGCCGAAAGCGGCCGCACCATAATTTTCTGCCACGGCTGGGGCGCCAACCGCGGCGAGACGCTGCGCGACACCTGGTTCCTGGCCGAGAAGGGCTTCAACCTGTTCTATTTCGATTTCCGCGCCTCGGGAGAGAGCGGGGGCTCGGTTTCCAGCGTGGGCTACCTGGAGACGCGCGACTTCGACGCGGCCTACGAGTTCCTGAAGACCAACCGCCCGCAGGCGGCGGAGTCGGTGGGCGTGTTCGGTCTTTCGATGGGGGGCTCGGTGGGGCTTTACGCCGCCGTGAAATACCCGGAGCTGGTCTGCCTGCTGGCCGAGAGCACTTTCCTTTCCTACAATAAGGTCGTGGCCAACTGGGGCTGGCACCGCCTGAAGACCCCGTATTTCCCGCTGGTGGCGCTGACGATGTTCTTCGTGCGGCGCAAGCTGAAGGCCGACCCGGAGCCCTACAGCCCGCTCTACAGCGCGGGAAAGATAAAGATCCCGGCGCTGTTCATCAACGGCGACCACGACGACCTGGTGCCGCTGCCCGAGGCGGAAAAGCTCTTCGGCCTGTGCTCGTCGGAAAAAAAGCAGATGTGGGTGGTGGCCGGCGCGTCGCACGCCAAGTGCGCCGAGGTGGGCGGCGAAGTATACCGCGGCAAGGTGGCGGCCTTCTTCTCCGAGAACCTGCCGGAGCCCTCCCCCGAGCCCGCTCC
The DNA here is from genome assembly GCA_016207645.1 of Elusimicrobiota bacterium. GTDB lineage: Bacteria > Elusimicrobiota > Elusimicrobia > Elusimicrobiales > UBA9959 > UBA9959. Next base: position 17,930 of record JACQPH010000139.1, on the reverse strand, counting down.
CGGGGCCGCGAAAAAATAGTCGTTGCATTCTCCGTCGGCATAATGTAATATTTACCTTACATCCCCGTCGGGGATGAAATACTGCCCCGGCGGTAACGGGGGGAATGCATAACGGAGGAAGTAAAAAATGGCAGAAATGATACAGAAAGTCGGTCTTAAGCGCGAGAAGGGTTACCTTTATTTCATCGACAAGAAAGGCGACATCTCCTGCGCCCTGATGGCCCGCGGCAAAAAGAAAGGCGGCAAGGCCAAGACCGCCGTGAAAGTCGGCATTAAGAAAGAGAAAGGCTATCTCTACTTCATCGACAAGAAGGGCAACGTGTCCCGCGCCATCATGAAGAATTCCGGCAAGAAAAAGAAGTAAGAGCTTCTTTTCTATGACGAATCCCCCCGTGTAACAGCGGGGGGATTTTTTTGTAGAATACCGGTATATGAGAATTTTAATTCTCCTTATGCTGGCGGCCGCGCCCGCTTCGGCGGAGTGGGGCCGCCCGGAAAGCTCCGCCGCTTCGGCTCTCGCTTCCGCGCGGGCCGGGATCTCGGTGATCGGCGGGGTGCCGCTGCTGGACCTGCTGGCCGCGCGCGACAAGGCCGCCCTGCCGCTGACCCTGGGCGGAAAGAATTTCCTGGCCTCCGCGGTGTTCGACGACAACTGGGATAACTGGGTGCTGCTGAAGCCGGCCGGCGGCGGTTTCGGCGCCGGCGCCTGGAGGGAAGCGGACCTCGCCGCGGGCGTGACCTGGAAATACGACGGCCTGGAGCTGAAGCTTAAGAAGGCCGGCGACCTGGTGACCGTAACCGCGGGGGAGGAGAAGGCGGAATTTGCCGTCACCGCCCTTTTCGACAAGCTGTATCAAGACTCGATGAAGTTCACCTTCGCCGGTCTGGTGACCTACGCGGTTTTCAGGAACCTGGAGCCGCTGACCGAGAAGGAAGGCACCGTCACGCTGCGCATAGGTTCCGACGGGCTCTATTATTTCTCGGTGACCCGCGACAGCCTTATCGAGAAAGCCCCCCGCTGGCTGCTGGCCATCAATAGCGTGCTTTACGGGCTGCGCGTTGAAGAAGCCTCGCTGCTCTTCGTCTCCAAGCCGCTGGAGAAGGCCGGAACCACTTTCCCCGCCGAACGTTCCCGGGCCCGCTGAACCGGATAAAATGAGGGGCGCCCCCGCGGGCGCCCCAGTTTTGTCCGGGAGAACTTGCGGTCCGCCGGGTTCCCTGAGCCGGCCGCTATCCCTTCTTTTCCTTCTCCTCAAGCTTATCCTTTAATTTCTCCTGGCGGGCTTTGCAGCCTTCCGAGAGGTTCTTTATGTTCTTTTGCAGGCAGTCGCGAAGGCGTCCTTCGCCCGGCTTCACGCCGGCGCAGAACTTCTCGCGGTCGGCGGCGCAGGCCTTGCCGGCCCGGGCGAATTTCTTCCCGCTCTTCCCGCCGCCCAGCCCGGCCCTCATTATGAAGCCGCGCTTGAACCCGGAGGAGAAGCCCTTGCCGTAGGCGGCCAGGCAGGCGCCGCCGCCTTTTCCGCCGCGCTTACCGGCGCGCTTCTCCGCGGTCAGGGCTTTCCGGTCGCGGCAGGCCTGGGAGAGCTCTTTCTCATGCTCCTTCAGGCAGGCGGCTATGCGGCCCTCGCCGGGCTTCACGTCCTTGCAGAACTTCGCCGCGTCTTCGGCGCAGGCGCCGCCCTTCTCCGCGGAGGCGGGCAGGCTCGCCGCCAGGCCCAGCCCGGCGCTCAGCGCTAAAACAGCTATCAATGTGCTTTTCATAACTCGCTCCTTTCTCCCGTGCACTTATACAACGCGGGGGAAGCGGGTTTTATTGCAGGTCTATGTAGAGGGAGCCGTTCTCGGCTTTGACCGGCCAGGTCCTGAGGCCTTTAGTGACGAGGGAGGGGTCCGCGGGGTCCGGGTGCCTGCTTTCGGTCCGTCCGGGTACCGGCCCGCTGAGGGCCGCGCCGCTGCGGATATCGAACTGGGCGTAATGCAGCGGGCAGGTGAGTATCCAGCCGGTGAGCGCGCCGCGCTCCAACCTGGCGCCGGCGTGGCCGCAGGCGCGCTCCACGGCGTAGAAGGTCCCGCCGTAATTGCACAGGACTATTTCCCGGCCGTTCAGCGTGAAGGCCTTCATCCCGCCGGCGGCTATCTCCTTTTCCTCCGCGGCTTTAATGAGCATTGATCCTTTCTTCCGGGACCTGTTTTAATTTGTCCGGGTCCGTGACGTCCTTGCGGACGTACAGGCCGCACCAGCAGCGCTTCATGGCGTCGTAGTGGGCGCGGTGGAAAGGGATGCAGGGGCAGACTATCCGCATGTTCTCCGCGCGGTCCTTCGTGCGGGCCTGGCAGGGGCAGTAGGGGATGCCGGTCTCCGCCTCCAGCAGCGCCTCCTGCTCCAGCAGGAAGTCGGCGTCCTCCTCCACCGGCGTGAACTTGTAGCCCAGCTTGTCCACCACCGGCCCGAAAAGGTAGCGCAGCGCTTTTTTTCTTTCTTCCAGGCTCATTTTTTCAGGAGCTTCTCGAATTCGTCCGGGTCGTAGCCCTGCACGCAGGCCGCGCCTATCTTTATGAAAGGGAAGGAGCCGGTGCAGCCGGCGCACTTCATCTCCTTCATCATCTCGGCCTGTCTGGCCTCGCTCTGCTTGTCGTAGTCCACGGCCTCGAACGGGACCTTGTTCTCCTCGAAGTATTTCTTGCTCTTCCTGCACCACAGGCAGGTGCTGAGCGCGTAGATAGTGACTTTTTTCATGGCAGCCTCACGAACACTTTCCCGTCCTTGATCTCGGCGGCGTAAATTTTCACGGCGAGCTCCGGCGCGTCCAGGAACTTCCCGTCCCGGATATCGAAGCGCCAGTCGTGGCAGGGGCACTGGAGCACGTAGCCGTCCAGCTTTCCGGCGGCCAGCGGGCAGCCCATGTGCGCGCAGCGGTTTTCCAGCGCGTACACCTCGCCGCCGCGGCGCACCAGCAGCACGGGCAGGCCCAGCGGGAACGCGGCCGCGGGTCTCCCCTCGGGCAGTTTCGACAGTTCGGCGGCTTCGGCGCTGGTCCCCATTCCCTGATTATATAAAAACTTCGCGCGCGGCCTTCGCCGAAAGCGGAATAATTAAAAATATCTGTTGCATTATTTCCTGACAATAGATAGAATTCAATTCAACAGCGCACGGGCGCAAGGAGAAAACAATGGCCGCTAAAAAGAAGACCAAGAAAGCTGCGAAGAAAACCGTGAAGAAAGCGAAAAAGAAATAGTTCGTTCATTTACGTCGGATGGCGGCACCCTGGCGCGGTTCAACGGCCTACGGTGCCGCCTCTGTTTTGCGCGGAGAAAAAATTCCGCCCGCGGCTGAAAATATTTTCACGAATTTGTAAAATGAATATCGCGGGGGATCTTACGCGTCTATGGCGGCAAATATTTTCATACTGAATCCCGCGGCCGGCCACGGCCGCGCGGGGCGCGTCTGGGACTCGCTGAAGGACGCGGCGCTGCGCCTGCTGCCCGCTTCCGCCTGCCTGGTGACGGAGCGGCCCGGCCATGCCTCGGAGCTGGCTCGCGAAGCCGTGCTCGCCGGGGCCACCCGGCTGATAGCGGTGGGCGGCGACGGTACTTTCAGCGAGACCCTGGAAGGCCTGATGGCCGCGCCCGGATATCTGCGGCGGAACGTCGCGCTGGGGGCCGTTCCCGCGGGCTCGGGCTGCGACCTGGCGCGGCACCTCGGCTATCCCGGCGACAGGGACGGGCTGATAGACCTGCTCGCGCGCGGCACGGCCCGCCCTATGGACGTGGGCAGGATAGACTATACCGGCCCCGGCGGCGTCCCGCGGCGGCGGCACTTCATGAACATAGCGGCCTTCGGCCTGGCCGGCGACGTGGCCCACAGTATCAAGGCCTCCGGCAAGCCCCTCGGCGGAACGCTTTCCTATTTCTTCGTCTCTCTACGCGCGCTGCTCACGGCCAAAGCCAAAGAGATACGGCTGAGGGCCGACGGGAGGGATATGCCGGGGCGCTACCACCTGGGCGTGCTGGCCAATACTACCTCCATGGGCGGCGGCATGCTGATCGCTCCCGGCGCGAAGGACGACGACGGGCTGCTGGACCTGGTGCTGGTGGGCGATATGAGCCGGCTCTCGCTGCTGCGCAGTTTCCCGGCGCTGTATAAAGGGAAGCACCTGAATTCTCCCGGCGTGACCCTGACCGCGGTACGCAGGCTGGAGGCGGACTCCGACGAGGCCGTCTACCTGAACATCGACGGGGAAGCCGACGGGATGCTGCCCGCGGTCTTCGAAACGCTGCCTCTGGCGGTGAACGTGCTCGCGCCCGCGAAAAAAAACGCTTAAGTTCCGGTTAATAAATATATATCCTTAAACATATGCCGGCAAACGCCGAACCATACCGGACTTATTTCCTGGGCGACGCCTGCCTCTGCTGGGAGCTGGGCGGCGCCATCAGCAGGCTGACCTCCCTGCGTGTGCTCTGCGTCTATCGCCGGCTCCGGAAGGACCCGGAGCTCGCGCGCCTGGGCGTGCACGACCTGGTGCCGTCCTACACCGCGCTCGCGGCCCACGCGCAGCCGCTCTGCGACTGGGAGGCGGTGCGCCGCGTAGTGAACGGCTGCCTCGCCTCCCTGCCCGCCGACGAGGCCCGCCTGTGCGAGCGCTCGGCGCGGCACGTGCTGCCGGTAGCCTATAACGGCGAGGACCTCCCGCGCGTGGCCGGGCACGCGGGGATAGCCGTGGAAGAGGTGATCCGCCGCCACACCGCCCCCGAATACCTGGTGGCCATGATAGGCTTCAGGCCGCACTTCCCTTACCTGCTGGGCCTGGACCGCAGCCTCGTCATGCCGCGCCTGGACTCGCCCCGCACGGCCGTGCCGGCCGGCGCCGTGGGCATAGGCGGCGAACAGACCGGCGTTTACCCCGAGACCTCGCCCGGCGGCTGGAACATCCTCGGCATGACCTCCCCGGAACTGCTCTATTCCATAGAGCCCGGCGACACCGTGGTCTTCAGGAGGGCCGAAGGCTGATGCAGATAAACTGCGATATCGGCGAGAAGGGCCCCCTGCACGAGGAGGACCGCAAGCTGATGGAGTTCATCCATATAGCCAACCTGGCCTGCGACGGCCATGCCGGCGACCGGGAAAGCGTGGCGGCCTTCCGCGCCCTGGCCGCTCAGCGCGGCGTAGGCGTGGCGGCCCACCTGTCGTACCCGGACAAACCCAATTTCGGGCGGGCCAGCATGGCCCTGCCGGAGGCCGATCTGCTGGCCGCGCTGGACGCGCAGCTGGCCCTGCTGCCCGGCGTGAAGCTGGTGAAATTCCACGGCGCGCTTTATAACGACGCCTGGCGCGACGCCAGGCTGGCCGACCTGCTGGCCGGCTGGCTGATGCGGGCCGGCATAGGCGGCGTCCTGGCCCCGGCCGACTCCGAGCTGGCCGCCGCCGCGCGCCGGCTGGGGATAACCGTGCTGCGGGAAGCTTTCGCGGACCGGCGCTACGCCTGGGACGAGGAAGGCGGCCGCCTGCGCCTGGCCTCCCGCGCCGACGCCGACGCCGCCATTACCGGAGTGAAAGAGGCCCTGGCCCAGGCCGAAGAGATAGCCGGGCGCGGCCGCGTGAACGTCGGCGGCGACCCCGCCAGGCCCGACTGGCGGGAGATAAAAGCGGACACCGTCTGCATTCACTCCGATTCTCCGATAGCCCTGGAGCTGGCCGCGGCCCTGCGCGCGGCGCTCGAAGCCGCGGAAAAAGCCGCCGCCGCGGCCGGGGTCAGGGGCAATGTGCGCCTGGTAAGGTCCGGCTTCTGCGGCACCGCCGGCCTCCCGGTCTACGGCAGGCAGCATTTGGCCGTCACGCCGGGCGGGGCGATGGACTGTTTTTCGCTGCGCCGCGGCAACCTGATGCTGGGCAATCCCGAGGGGAGCCAGGCCCTGGAAATACTGGGCCCGCCGGAGATCGAGGTCCTGACCCCCGGCCGTTTCGTGCTGACCGGCGCGAAGCTGGCGGCTTTCCTGCGCCGCGGCGCCGCCGAACCGGCCGAGGTGGAACACAGCCGCGTCTACGAGGCGGAAGCCGGCGACAGGCTCACCTTCGGCGAAAAGCGCTACGGCCAGTACACTTATTTCTGCTTCAGGGGCCGCGCCGGCGGCGGCGCGGCGCCTGCCGAGGCGGTGCCTTTCTCCGCGGTCAGCGGCTGGGCCGACCCGCAGGGCCGCATCCGGCTGCTGCCCGGCCCGGAATACGGCAGTCTCGAGCAGCCGGAGCAGTTCTTCTTTACCCAGTGGCGCACCACTTTCAAGATGGACAAGATGGGGATGCGGCTGGCCGGGGAGCCGGGCCTGAAGTGCGGCGAGGGCAATATGATCTCCGGCGCCGTGGCCGACGGCACCGTGCAGCTGACGCCGGAAAGCCCCATCATCCTGCTCCGCCACCGCCAGACCACCGGCGGCTACCCGCGCATCTTCAACGTCATCACCGCCGACATCGACCTCCTCGGCCAGTACGGCCCCAACCAGCCCATCCGCTTCGTCCAGGTCAAGATGGAAGAAGCGGTGGAATTCGCCAGGCTTAAAGAAAAAGTTCTCGGCCGCTAACTTTCGTCCTCGTCGGGGATGCGGGTGAAGGCGATGCGGAGGGGGACCAGGCCTTTCGATTCGTGGACGGCCCCGTAGTGGAGCGCATCGCTGCCGAACCTGGCGTTCAGCTGGTCCAGCGTTTTCGTCAGACGGCCCCGGCGCTGGTCCTCGAACAGGGACGGGGAGTGGAAAGCTTCCGGCACCAGGCCCGACAGGGCCACTCCCACGGCGAAGACCCGGCCCTGCGGCAATTCCTTCCAGAGCGTTTTTATGGCGTTGATGAAAGCCGGGGTGTCCTGCGTCTCCATCAAAGTGCAGCGGGCCTGCCAGCCGTCCTGGCCGGTGAACCTGGCGAAGATCCGGATATGCGAGGCGTAGAAGCCCTCTTTGCGCAGCCTCGCCGCGGCCTTGTCGGTCAGCTTCTTCAGGATCCGCAGCGCGCCAGGCCGGGTGCGCAGCTCCGGCGGCAGCACATGCGAGTGGCCGAGGGACTTCTGCTCCGTCGTCTTCAGCGGAACTTCCTCCCCGCGCAGGAGATGCCACAGCTCCTCGCCGGCGACGCTGCCCCAGGCCTTGCGCATTTCCCTGGGGCCCAGCGCCAGGAGCTGCTCCATGGTGAAGAGCTCCTCCTGTTTCAGCCGGGCTTCCATCTTCGCCCCGACGCCGGGGATATCCCTGAGCTTCAGCCGGTAGAGCAGCCGCGGCAGGTCGCAGGGCCTTATCACGGTGAAGCCGTCCGGCTTCTTCATGTCCCCGGCTATCTTGGCCAGGAACCGGTTGGGGCCGAGGCCGATGGAACATTTCAGCGAGGAGCCCGCCTTGTCCCTTATGGCGGCTTTGATCTTCAGCGCCAGGTCGCAGGCCGTTTCGAGGTCCCGCTGGCTGCCGGTCAGACGGCAGGCCAGCTCGTCGATGGAGCAGACCGAATCCACCGGCACGCAGGATTCGACGGCCTCCACTATCTTATTGTGGTACCTGACATAGTTGGAATGGTCGCCCACTATGAACTTCATGCCGGGGCAGAGCCGCCTGGCCTCGCCTACCAAAGTGCCGGTCTTCACGCCGAAGGCCTTCCCCTCGTAGCTGACGGCTATGCAGCAGGTGCTGTCGGCCCGCAGGGGCACCACGGCCACCGGCTTCCCGCGCAAAGAAGGGTCCAGCTCCTGCTCCACGGAAGCGAAGAAGGAGTTCATGTCCAGGTAAAGCCAGCTCACGAGCTGCGAAGGGTCGGGCTTTGTCATTCCTGAAAAATTACGGCGTTAGCCGGGACAAATGTTCCAAAATTTTAACCATGGCCAGGGTGTCCTGACCGCAGTAGACCTTCAGGTCATTGCGCAGTTTTTCCTCTTCGGCCGGGGAAAGTTTTCCCGAGAGGATGGAATAGTAAGCCAGCTGCGCTTCCCCGCCGTGGCCCACGGCCAGGCCCTCGTAGGTCATGCCCGGGACCAGGGCCGGCAGCACCTTCTTCAGCGAGAACCGGCCATGACAGGCCGGGTGCACGTAAGCCCGCTCCAGGAAAGGCTGCATAAGGTCCTCGAACCGGGGGAGCAGGGCCGATAAGGCGGGGCCCCGCTCGGGGAAATCCACGGCCATTTCCCCTATCCTTTTCATCTCGAAAGAGGCGTTGTAGGCCAGGAGCGTTCCCTCCGGGCCTATCTTCTCCAGCAGGAAGCGGATAAGGCCCGGCCTCGGGTCGCCTTTCCCCCCGGCGAGATATTCGAAATGGGCCGGCTCCGCGCCCGGCCCGGCCTGGACATGCAGGGAGACCTGGAAAGGCAGCTGCTGGTAAGGCCTGGAGGCGTCGTAAAGCGGTATACCCGGCATTATGGTCTCGAAGTCAATGTGGTAAAGGGGATATTTTATCTTCCCGAGGAAAGCGGCCAGCTTCTCCCTGTCCAGCAGGGTCTCGCCGGTCTTCTCCGCCTTCAGGGCCAGTTTCTGGCCCTCGTTCAGGTCGAAGCTGTCCGGTACGTCCCTGAAATTAAGTATGCCCATGGCCTTGAGCAGGTTCTTCTTCTCCCAGCTCAGGCGGGGGATATCGTAGATGGAATGCTCCGGCACCCCTTTCCAGCAGTACCCGCGGAATTCGCAGTCGTACGGTTCGGAACAGTGCCGGCCTATGCTTATCTCCGGCATGTCGGCGGAGGCCAGCACCTCCTTGAACCGCTCCAGGTCCCGGGCCGTTTCGGCCAGCAGAACGGCGGTCTGCCCGGTTATATCCTCCAGCTTGAAGAACCGCTGCGCGTCCAGCGGCCCGTTCTTCACGAAAGTATTGTCCACGTGCATCAGCAGGGTCTTTTTTATCCTCAGCCCCGCCCCTTCCAGCACATAGCGCTGCACGGCCACGTCCCGCAGGTGCTCGTCCTTTACCGAGGTCGAGCCCTTGGCCTCTATCAGGTCCCAGGACCCGTCAGCGTTCCGCCTCAGGATGTCGCAGCGCGCCAGCGCGTTGCCGAAGACGAAAGCGCCCTCGAAGATAACGTCCGTCCCGCCCTCTACGAGCTCGGCGGTCAGCTTTACCGCCTGGGGCAGCCGCCTGAAATCGGCGTCCACGAAAGTGCCGCCCGGAAAATAGTCCCGCGCCAGTTCGCCGATAGCGCGGCCCTCGTCGAAAAGATGCTGCTGCCCGGGGGTGACGGGGGGCTTGAGGTCCCGGCGGTAATTATAAAGCCAGAGCCTTTTGACGCATTGCAGCCCCATCATGAACTGCGATTTGGACAGTTTCCTGGCGAACATACAACTCCCGCTCCTTATATACAGCATAGCACATCGACCCGACAAGGGCGTGTCGTATTGAAAAAGGCCGTTTTGAAGTGTTTTTGCTATTTTTTTCCGGGACCGAGGTAGGCGCCGGTATGGCCGTCGAGCAGGTGCCTGGCGGAGCCGCAGTCCACGCTCCAGACCAGGTTATGCCCGGCGAACGGGGCGAACTGCGGCTTGAAATTCCGCAGCTTCATCGTGAGCGTGGAATAATTCTTTACGCAGGACGGCGGCGCCTGCGAGAGCGCGGCGTCGCTGTCCTTGAACTGCAGCGGCACCGGGTCCAGGGTATTGAGGCCGCCGAATTTGCCGGCGAAGTCGGTCCCTCCCAGGGCGGTCCTGTCCCTGCAGGCGCCGACGGTGAACGTGCTGGAAAGCTCGGGAGAGTAGAAAACGAAGGTCCACCCGTCGTCGGCTATCAGGCATTTCGCGCTGCCCGTCCTGTCCACCAGGGCCTCCACGGCCAGCAGCCGCGCGCCCGGGTACTTGGCGCGGGCGGTTTCCGCCGCCAGCCGCGGGTACCGGCCGGCGGTGTCCCCGCCTTTTATCGGCGGGCCGGCCGCGCCGGCCGGGGCGGCTTTCCCTCCTCCCGGCTTCCAGGTCTTCTCCGCCCCGCAGTCGGCCAGCGCCTTCGCCTTGCCCTGGGAGACGGTCCAGTAGCAGCCCGCCTCGCGCCCGTCCTTGGCGGGTAAATGCCGCAGCTTCATCAGGATCCCGCGGTTCCCGGCGTCGCCCGTGCCGCGGAAGACGCCGTCGTCGGCCATTTTTTTCAGCACGTCCTCCGGGGCGGCGAAGGAGACGGGCAGGCGCTGCACCGGTTCTTCCGGCCGCCGGGCGGGCAGATGTCTGGCGACGTTCATGAACCCGTCGCCGCAGGCGTTGACGAGTAGCCATTCTCCCGAAGAGGGGAGATGGAACTTGTAGTGCCAGTTGTTGGAATAGGACCTGGGGGCGCAGGGTATATCACCCTCCGGGCTGACGAAGCCTTCAATTTCCACCAATACGGCGTCGGCCGCCCTGAACTCCGCCTCCCCCTTGGCCGTGCCGATGCCCTCCCGCGGCCCGGCGGCCGGCGCCGCCGGCGCCAGCAGAAGGCAGAGTAATAAAGCGTTGTTAATAGCGGTCTTCATGCTAACGCTATGATAACAAAAAGCGGCTCTATTTGCCGAACCGTGATTTGTGCCGCTGCCACCGCTTTGCCTACAATATAGGAGTGAACATAGGATACCGCAACATGAAAAGAACCCTTTGCCTCCTGGCGCTCCTCGCCCTTTCCGGGCTCGACGCCGCGGCCGGCGTACTGGCCGTCTACCATACCTCGGACGTGCACGGCTGGTATTTCAGCCGGCCGGCCCTGTGGGACGACCAGTATCCTTCGCGCGCCATAGGCGGTTTCCCGGCTTTCGCCGCGCTGCTGGCGAAAGAGACCACTCCTTATATACTGCTGGATTCCGGCGACATGTTCCAGGGCACCCCGGAGGGCATACTGACCAAGGGGAGGGCCAGCATAGTGCTGATGAACCAGCTCGGCTACGCCGCCGCCGCCCCCGGCAACCACGACTACGATTACGGCGAGGACCGCCTGGCCGTCATGGCCTCCAGCGCCGCTTTCCCCATTCTCGCCGCCAATGTCTACCTTAAGGACGGCGGCGCCCGCCCCGCCTATTTAAGGCCGTACACCATAATAGAGAAAGCCGGGAAAAAGATAGCCATCCTGGGCCTGGCCGGCAAGCATACCGCCACTTCCACCCGGCCCGCCAATGTCAAACACCTGGACTTCCGCGACGAGGCGGAGGAAGCCGCCAGGCTGCTGCCGGAGATACTGGCGCAGGTCCCCGACGCCGTGATAGCGCTGACGCATCTGGGCCTGGAGGAGTCCATGAGCCTCAAGCGCCTGGACATCTCCACCTGGACCTTCGCCGGGACCCCGCCCGGCACGCTGCGGATAGTGCGGGGCGCGCCCGGCATAAACGCGCTCTTCGGCGGCCATAACCACGTGGCCCTGCTGAAGGGCTACCTGGACCCCGTCAGCGGCGCCTGGCTGGGGGAAAGCGGCTACGGCCTGTCCTACGTTACCCGCGCCGAGCTGGCTTTCGACGATGTGACAGGCAGGCTGAAGGGAGTGACCGGCGGCATCGTCCCGCTCTGGGTGGACCGGACCGGCGAGGACGCCGCCGTGCTGAAGACCGTGGCGGGTTTTTCCGCCGACGTGGAGCGCGAGATGGGCGCCGTGGTGGGCAGCGCCGGGAACGACCTGGATTTCAGCCCCGACTGGCTGGACTCGCCCATAGGGAACCTGGTCTGCGACCTGACCCGCGAGGCGGCCGGCACGGAGCTGGCTTTCCATAACACCAGGGCCATCCGGGCCGAGATAAAGAAAGGCAAGGTGAAGCTGCGCGACCTCTACCAGGCCCTCCCCTTCGACAATAACATCATCACCATGCGCCTCGACGGAGCCCAGCTCAAGCGCCTTATGGCCGACAACCTGCTCGACGGCAGCGTCCTCATGCAGGTCTCGGGCCTGGAAGTGGAATTCAGGGACGGCCCCGGCGGCGCGCCCGCCGATATAAGGCTGCTGCGCGGCGGCGCGGAGATCAAGCCCGGAGAGGAATTCACCGTGGCGACCAACGACTACCTGGCCTTCGGCGGCAACGGCGGCGGCGCTTTCGCCGGCGGCAGGGAGATAAAGAACACCATGATACAGATGCGGGACCTCGTGAGGAAAGCCTTCGAGACCGGCCCGGTGAAAGCTCCGCCGGCGGGCAGGATAAGAAGGCTGAAATAATGACGGGCTCCGTGACCGGCGCGGCCAGGTAAGCGCGCTTTTATGAGCGGTACTTAGGGCCCAGGCGGCCGGGGCCGGATGCCAATGTGTTTCTGCCATTTCGCCTCTATTTGGGCCGGCCCGTATAAAAGCATAATTTAGAGAATGCTTAATAAGAAACTGTCCCCTTCTCCCGCTTTCTTTATTTTTGTCCTTCTCCACTTAATGCCGCAGCGGGCCGCCGCCCGGGACGCTTACGGGTCTCTGGCCGCCCTGGCGCCGCCGGCCGGACCGGCGGCGCCCTTGCCAGGCGCTCCGGCCAGGCTGCCGCCGCCGCTGGTGGATACCGGCTCCGAAGAAGCCATAGCCGCGCTGACGCCCGGCGAAATGGCGGCGGCCACGCCCGAACAGCGCCTGGCCATGCTGAAAACCCTGTTGGAGCAGTCCCGCCCTTTCCCGGGCAACGGCGGGAACGGCTACGGCGGGCCGGAGACGGAGACAGCTATCTACCGCCTGTTCGAATCGGCCCCGGACGCAGCCTCTTTCGATAATATGTATTACCATGTCAGGCGGCTTAAGCTGCATGGCGCTGTCTCCCGCCCCGGGGCCATAGAAAAGCTGGCCGCCCGGCATCTGGCCGCCACCGTGCCCGGCGACTGGGCCGGGCTCGGCCGGTATATAGACGCGGTCACGGGCTCGCGCAGTTCCGGCCTGAACAAGGTGGATTTCCTGATAGACTCGTCCTTGCTGCCGGCGGCGGAAGCGGCGCTGGACGCGGCCGGGAAGTCCATCCATATCGAAGTTTACCAGCTGCAGGCCGACGAGATAGGCTGGGCTCTGGCCCGCAAGCTGGCGGCCAAGGCCAGGGCCGGAGTGCAGGTGCGGCTGCTGGTCGACTATTACGGCTCCGGCGTGAAGAAAAAACCGGAGATACAGAAACTGCTGGCTTTCCTGCGCGGGAACGGGGCCGAGGCGCTTACGAATATGTCGAAGCGCTGGACCGGCAGCCGCGACCACCGCAAGGTGATGGTGCTGGACGGCGCGGTCGGCTTTACCGGCGGGATGAACATAGGCGGCCATTACCAGGTGGTCTGGCATGACCAGCAGAGCAAAATAACCGGCCCGGCCGTGGCCAGGCTGCAGGATTCTTTCCTGGAGCAGTGGACCGAGAGCGGCGGCAGCGTCCGCGACAGTTCCGAATTCTACCCCGAGCTGAAAGAGGCGCCCGGCGGCGTCGAGACGCGCGTGGTCTACCACCGCGGCAACGAGGACCGCAATATCAAGGCCATGTACCTGCGCGCTTTCTACACCGCGCAGAAGTCCATAAGGGTGGCCGCTCCCTATTTCGCCGACGCCGACATCGTGGACGCGCTCTGCGCGGCGGCGCGCCGCGGCGTACAGGTGCAACTGGTCCTCCCCGCCCTCAATAATAAAAAAATAGCTCTGCAGAGCTCGCGCTCTTTCTACCCGGAGCTCATCGCGGCCGGCGCCGAGGTCTATGAATACCAGCCCCGCATGGCGCACCAGAAAGTGGTGGTGATAGACGGGCTCTGGAGCAGCTTCGGCTCTTCCAATCTGGACAGCCGCAGCCTGAAGAACAACCACGAGCTGAACGCGGTGGTTCTGGACGCCGGCCTGGCCGGCCAGATAGGCCGCGAACTGTTCGACGCCGACCTGCCGCAGAGCGTCCGGCTCCTGCGCTACAAGCCCACGCTGCTGGACCGCCTGGCCGGCCGGCTCACGCCCTGGTTGTAAAACTGGAGAACAACTTATGCCGATAAGCGTTCATGCCGGAAAAACCCTGCCGAAGGAAATGCTGACGGACCTGCCCAAGCTGCTGGCGGCCTACTATAAGGAAGTGCCGGACCCCGCCGAGGCTTCGCAGCGGATCTCCTTCGGCACTTCCGGGCACCGGGGCAGCTCGCTCCTGCGCACCTTCAACGAGCGGCATATCCTGGCCGTTACCCAGGCCATCTGCCGGTACAGGAAAGCGGCCGGGATAGACGGCCCGCTTTTCATGGGCATGGACACGCATGCCCTGTCGGTGCCGGCCTTCGAGACCGCGCTGGAAGTGCTGGCCGCCAACGGCGTGCATACGATGATAGATCCGGAGAACGGCTATACGCCCACGCCGGCCCTGTCCCGCGCCATCCTGGCTTACAATAATGACCGCAGGACCGGCCTGGCCGACGGCATTCTGATAACGCCTTCGCATAACCCGCCCACCGACGGCGGTTTCAAGTATAACCCGCCGAGCGGCGGGCCCGCGGGCCCCGAGATCACCAACCAGGTGCAGGCCCTGGCCAATGAAATTCTTTTGAACGGGCTAGCCGGGGTGAAGCGGATGCAGCTGGCGGCCGCGCTGAACTCCCACACCACGCGGCGCTACGACTATACGAACGAATACGCCAAGGGCCTGGCCGGCGTGATCGACCTGGACGCTATCCGCTCCTCCGGCGTGAAGCTGGGCGCGGACCCGCTCGGCGGGGCGGGCGTGAATTACTGGGGGAGGATAAAGGAGCTTTACCGCCTGGACCTGGAAGTGGTCAGCGATACGGTGGACAAATCCTTCGCCTTTATGACGGCCGACTGGGACGGGAAGATCCGCATGGACCCGTCCTCGCCCTACGCGATGCAGCGGCTGATAGGCATGAAGGACCGCTTCGACATAGCCTTCGGCTGCGACACCGATTATGACCGGCACGGCATAGTCACCCGCGCCGGCCTGCTGCCGCCGAACCATTATTTAGCCGCGGCCATACATTATCTGTTCCAGAACCGGCCCGGCTGGCGCGCCGACGCGGCCGTGGGCAAGACCGCCGTTTCGAGCTCGATGATAGACCGCGTAGCCGCGGGGCTGGGGCGGCGGCTCAGCGAAGTCCCGGTCGGCTTCAAGTGGTTCGTGGACGGCCTGCTCGACGGGAGCTTCGGCTTCGGCGGCGAGGAAAGCGCCGGCGCCTCTTTCCTGCGCTTCGACGGCGGCCCCTGGAGCACCGACAAGGACGGAATTATCCTGGCGCTGCTCTCGGCGGAAATAACCGCCCGCGCGGGCAAGGACCCGGCGCAGGTCTATAAACAGCTCACGGAGAAATACGGCGAGCTCTTCTACCGCCGGCAGGACGCGCCCGCCACCGCCGAGATGAAAAAGCTGCTGAAGACCCTCACCCCGGAGCGGGTCACCGTCAAGGAGCTGGCCGGGGAGAAGATAGAGGCCGTGCTCACCCGCGCCCCCGCCAACAACGAGCCGCTGGGCGGCGTGAAGGTGCTTACCACCGGCGGCTGGTTCGCCGCGCGCCCCTCCGGCACCGAGGAAGTCTACAAGATCTACGCCGAAAGCTTCCGCTCGGAAGCCCACCTGGCCCGCATCTTCGGCGAGGCAGCGGCCCTGATAAAGAACCTCTCGGCCCGCGGGGCGGCCCCCCGGGCCTGAAAAGGCGATAAAACTTTTGTAGAATATTGATAATTAGTTCGGTTCCGGGTGGTTAGCTCAGCGGTAGAGCGCTGTCCTCACACGACAGATGTCACAGGTTCAAATCCTGTACCACCCACCAGATCTTTTCCGCGCCGCTCCGTCGCCTTTTCAGGCGGCATTTTTCGCATACGGCGGCGCCGCGGCGGTCCGGGCGAGGTGACAACCATGAAGGACAAGAAGTGCTATAGCTGCATGATGGTGGTGGACGGGCACGCGGCAGTATGCCCGAAATGCGAGGCGAAGCTCGGCCGCAGGCTGCCTTCGGGCATGGCCCGGAAGCCGGGCTTCCCCTTCATAAAGCTGTTCCTGGTGCTCGCCGCGCTGGGCGCCGTCGTCAAGCTGACCGGCTACTCGCATCTGCTGAACGCCGCGCCGGAGAAAGCCGTGTCCGCGGAGGCGGTGGCCGCCAAGGCGGCGCCGGCCGATGCCAGGGACGCGGCCATCAAGGGGATTAAGGAAAAAGGCGCGGCGAATCTCGGCTCCGTGGGCGTGAACGATATCGGTTACAAGGACGACACGCTGCTGGTCTACGTGGACAAGCGGTTCACCGGCCTCTCCAAAGAACAGCAGTCGAAGCTGCTTGTCCTGGTGGCCGGCGAATGGCAGGAAGCGGTAGGGAAAGAGTCCGTCCCGGTCAAGCTGCTGGAAACCGGCACCGACAGGATCATCGCCGAACTGGAGATCTGAGCTTTCGCGGATAGCCGCCGGAAATACCGCCCCGCCCGGGCGGTATTTTAATTTTAGAGAGGCCTGCCCGCCGCCGCGAAAGTAATATAATAATAGCGACGCCGGTCGGCAACGAGGTGAGACTATGTGCGGAGTGATAGGCCTGAGCTGCGAAGGTGACAGGGCGGACCTGGGGGCGGTGGCTTCCAGGCTGCTGCGGATGCTGGAATACCGCGGCTATGATTCCACCGGCGCGCTGATCCAGAAAGCCGGCGGGGAGATAACCCTGAAGAAGGACGTCGGCGCCCCCACCATCGTCACAAAAAAACTCGGCATAGACAAGCTGGCCGGGAAACTGTTCTGCGGCCAGGTGCGCTGGGCCACTTTCGGCATGGTGACGAAGGAGAACGCGCAGCCGCATGAAGCGCGCTGCCACACCCACCTCTACGGCGCCCATAACGGGAATATCACCAACTGCGACCAGCTCAAGGACTGGCTGGTAAGCCGCGGGCACGACGTGAAGAGCGACAATGACGGGGAAATGCTGGTGCATACCATCGAGCATTTCTTCGCGCTGGCGCTGAAAAAGCCGAAGCACGGCGGCAGCCGGGAGCAGCGCCGCGCCGCGCTCAAGGCGGCTATCATCGAGGCCTCGAAAAAGACGGTCGGCTCTTTCGCCGCCGTGGTAGTGGACCCGGTCACGCAGCTGATGGCCTGCGTCAAGGCCGGCAGCAGTCTCTATATGGGCGAAGGCGCGGACGAGCATGGAAAATTCATCATCGCCTCCTCCGACCTGGCCAGCGTACTTTCCCTGACCAAGATCATCTACCCGATAAAAGAGGACGAGTTCGCGCTTTACACCGACTCCGGAGCGGATTTCTACAATGTCAAGACCGGCGCCCCCGTAAAAAAGACCGCCGTGCGCAGCCACTTGAAAGTGGAAGAGACCGAGCTGAAGAAACCGTTCAAGTATTTCATGGAGCAGGAGATATTCAGCGAGGTCGCCGCCTCCAACCGGGTCCTCAATTATTTCGCGGACAGGTCCCCGCTGATAGACCTGGCCAGGAAAGTCACCGCCAAAAACCCCGGGCTGGTGCGCGGGCTGAAAGCCGGAACGCTGAAGCTGGCCTCGCTGACGCAGGTCTCCGAGCTAAAAGCCGCTTCGGCCTCCTATCTCGCAGCCGCCGCCGAAAAAACGCTGCCCTTCATCAAAGACTACCGCCCCTCGCTCAATACCCTGCCTTTCGAATCCTATCTCGCCGAGTTCTTCGGCGAGCTGCGCGCGGACTGCGGTTCGGCCAGGAATAACCCGGCGCTGAAATTCCTGGACGCGCTGTTCATGCTGGAGGAGATAGAGGATATCGACGCCAGGGTAGCCGCTTTCGTGCGGGAACTGGCCGCCTGCTACAAGAGCGGCAACACGGCCTACTTCGTGGCCTGCGGCACTTCCTATAACGCCGCCAAATGCGCCTCCGTCTTCTTCAACAAGATCGCCGGGGTCAACATCACGGCCTACCTGCCCGGGGATTTCCGCGCGCAGTGCCTGGACTCCGTCGAGAACGGCGACATCCTGATCGGCATCAGCCAGAGCGGCGAGACCAAGGACCTGATAGACATCTTCAACCAGGTGAAGGAAGCCGGGAAGAAAGTCGTGAACATCAATATCCTGAACAATGTGAATTCCACCATCGCGCTGGAGAAATCGGATATTTT